>CANDMI010000003.1 GCA_947385775.1 uncultured Eubacterium sp.
GGCTTTGTAACTATTAACCAGTAGTCATTCTTGACTACACCATTATTATACTAGGGAGGTGCGTAATATGACAGTTGCGGATATCATTTTGATATTTATAGGGATAATTGGCTTGCTGATTTCCTTTGGCAGTTTGATCATTGCGTTTCTGACCTTTCTCGACAAGAGAAACAGTAAGAAGAAATAAAAATGCCTATCCTGTCCAACCCACAGGATAGGCGAAGCTCATTAGAGCAAAAGCTTTGACTTGGGAGCATCCACCTTTGGAGCTGGGAACTCCGCTTAAGGCATCTGTTGGCGCAGATGCCTTTCTCTTTTATGCGCAGGCCCGCGTATGGAAGTTTGCTGCTGACGCAGCTGCGGGCCGCGCGGCGAGTGGGGAAGATGGCTCTTCCCTACTCGATTATGCACAGGCCCGCATATGGAAGTTTGCTGCTGACGCACATGCGGGGCGAGCGGGGAAGATGCTCTTACTTACTTGATTCTTTATGTATACAATAACATGAACTGCCAGAAAGTGCAAGATATATTTTGAGCAGTATACAATAGTGCGGAATTTGTCCGGATATTTGATGCACAAAAAATCCACATCCCCCCTTGCATTCCCCTCCCGCCCCCGATATAATCAACCCAGGAGGATTTTTCCATGAAAACACTTTTAATCGCAGACGATAACGAACAGATCTTAGACGTATTAAAAGAATACGCCCACAAAGACGGCTACCGCGTTTACACCGCCAAGACAGGCACAGAAGCGTTGAAGGAATTTTCAAAGCGTGAATTTAGCGCCATTTTATTAGACGTGATGATGCCGGAAATGGATGGGTTTGAGGTGTGCCGCAGGATACGCAGAGAGTCTATGGTTCCGGTAATTATGATCACAGCCCGGGGGGAGGATTTTGAGCGCATTATGGGGCTGGACATTGGGGCGGACGATTATGTGGTAAAGCCGTTTTCTCCCTCCGAGGTAATGGCAAGGCTGCGGGCGGTGCTGCGGCGTATCCATGTGAATGAAGGGGATGAGCCGCAGGACGGCAGGCTTGCGAAAAACAGCCTGTGTATTTCCCTGGATAAATATAAGGTTACGGTCAACGGGCAGGAAGTGCATCTGACGAAAAAAGAAATCGAAATTTTGTGGCTGTTATCTTCCCACGCGGGTACGGTGTTTACAAGGAGCCATATATTAGATTCGGTGTGGGGCATGGATTATTACGGGGATGACCGGACGGTGGATACGCATATAAAGAGAATGCGCGCCAAGCTGGAGCGACACAGCCACCCGGAATGGGAAATCGTAACGGTGCGGGGGGTCGGCTACAAATTCGAGGTGCATAATGAATAAAATAACAAAAAAGCTGTTTTGCTATTTTGCGGCTCTGCTGGTGTTTTTTGCGGTCATCGCATTTGCCGGATTTTCCCTGGCCCTTTCTTACCATACATACCAAAACCATACGCAGGAACTAAAAAAACGCGCCGAAACCATTGCCGCGCGGCTGGAAGATTTTATGGAAACAAGCGGCCCCAAGCAGGGGCGCAAGGCCTATCTGCGGTTTTTGGACGATATCGCCATGGCGGATGTGTATATCGTAAGCGTGGACGGCGGCCCTTTTTCCTACGGGCAGCATTTTGCCGCTACAAACACGCCGCCGAAAGCCGCGGCGGAGTTTGCCGCCCATGTATTTGAAAGCGGCGAATACGAATATTCCCGCGAAAAGGAAGCGGGCAAGTATGTGTTTTTTGCGGGGATGCCTGTGAACATAAACGGGCAGGCGGTTGCGGCAGTCGTGATCCGGGATACGGCGGATACCGGGCATGACGGGCTTGTGCCCGCGATTTCCGTCCTTGCGGGCTGTCTGGTCATAACGCTTATGATTTCCGTTATATTTTCCGTATTTTTATCCAGGCGTTTTATTCTGCCGATACAAAAGATCGCCCGTACGGTAAAAGAGCTTGCAAGCGGCAACTATGTGACGGCGACCGCGGTGCGGGATAAAACGGAGCTTGGGGAGCTTGCGTCTGAGATTGATTTTTTAGCCGAAAAGCTGGAAGCGGCCAGGCTGGAAAGCAGCAGGTTAGAGCAGATGCAAAAGGACTATATTTCAAACATTTCCCATGAGCTGCGTACGCCGGTTACGGTGATCCGAAGCTCCTTAGAAGCGGTGTGCGACGGCGTTGTAAAAGGGGAAAAGGCTGTGGAATACCAAAAACAGGTGCTTGCCGAAAGCATTTCCCTGCAACGGCTTATCAATGATATGCTGGAGCTTTCCCGTTTGCAGAATAAGGACTTTCCGATTGAAAAAGAAAATATGGATCTGCTGCTTGCGCTGGAAGACGCGGTTCGCGCGGTACGGGTCATCGCCGCAAAAAAATCCATTAGCATCCTTTACCAAAAGCCGGAAGGGGAATGGCTTATGTATGGGGATTACGGCCGCCTGCGCCAGATGTTTGTCGCGGCTTTGGACAATGCGATCAAATATTCCCCGGATGGGCAGCAGGTAGTTGTGGAGGCCAGGGCACAGGCGGACGGAGTTCTTATTTCCATCCGCGACCATGGATGCGGCATTCCGCCGGAGGATATGCAAAACATTTTTATGCGCTTTTACCGTTCCAGGCAGGGAAACAAAAAAGGCTCCGGGCTTGGGCTTGCGATCATTAAAAGCATCGCCGAACGGCACGGGATAGAAGTCCGGCTTGAGAGCGCGTTGCAGGAAGGGACGAACGCCTTATTCAGCCTTGCGGCGGATAAAATGCTTTAGCCTTCCGGTTCTTCCGGTATTCGCTGGGGGTGGCCTTATATTTGTCTTTAAATGTGCGGTTAAAGGTGCGGGGGCTTTCAAAGCCGCTGTCAAAGCAGATATCCAGTATTGTATCGCCGGTGTTTTCCAGCCTGGCGGAGGCGTAGCTTAGCCTTGCGTCGTTTAAATACTGGTTAAAGTTGCGGTGAAAGGTTTTGGAAAAAATTCTGGACAAGACATACTTGCTTACGCCTAGATCCCGCGCCATATCCGTCAGGGAAAACTGCTTTTTAAAATTCCCGGAAATATAAGATACCGTCCGGTAAATCAGGTCGTCGCTTCCTACGCTGCTTTTATCCACGAGGTTTAATTTCGGGATGCAGCGGGCTAAAATAACCTGGACGTAAGCCTGTAAAAGCATGGGATTATTTTCCGTTATCTGCATAACCGCGTCAATCGCATGGGAAACGTCCGGTTCCATTTGCGCGGCTTTTAAAACCGGACGCTCCGGCGCGTTATTTTGTATTTTTTCCGCAAATATGCCGGTGGAGGAGGGCGGCGCGAGGATATAGCACGCTTTATTTACCCCCTTGGAAAATACCTGATAGTGGTGAATGATATCGGAAAAAACAAGCCCCACATCCCCCTTTTCCATAGAATACAATTCCTGCCCGACCCCAAGGGCCAGCGTTCCTTCGGTCACATATACGATCTCTAACGCGTTGTGCAGATGCGGCGGCATGTGTCTGGACGTCCGGTGCAGCGCCAGGATCTCTTCTTTCGTTTCTTTAAATGTTAAGTGCATGAAGCTTAGCCCCCTTTTGATTTTACTGTATTTGCCACATATTTCCCGCAAGATTTGTCTGCATTTTCTTTTTATTTGGCAGGCAATTGTCCATTTCCTGTTATATAATGAACCTGCAAACGAAGAAAGGAGGGATGCAGAATGAACCGTATTAAAAACTATATGAACAGCCTTTTAGCTTTTTATGAATCTTATTTTAACCATGTATACCATGCTTAATCCTGCGTCATCTGTGTAAGTTATTTTATGACAATTCCTTAATCCGGCGCTTATGCCCACGGGCATACGCAGAGCCAGATGATTTATGAAAAGGGCCTACTTTGTGAAAACTGAATATTCAAAAAGCAGACCACTTCACTTATGTGAAATGGTCTTTTGCGTTATTATAAAGCGGAAGTTGTAATGCCCCGTTCTTTTTTAATCTTTTCATTCGCCCCTTCCACATTCAGCCTGGAAAGGACAAGCAGGATCAGCGCGTCGAAAATAAATGGAAGCCATAAATAGATAAACTGCATCATCGAAAGGGCGGACTGCGGCTGGACCGGGTTTGTGCCTACGTAGCCGCTAAGCTCCAGCAGCCATCCTACGAGCGCGGTTCCGATGCCGCCGCCGATCTTGACTCCGAGGGAGGTGCAGGAGTACATCGTGCCGTCCACCCGTTTTCCCTGGGTCAGGTAGGTGTATTCGGAGCAGGAGGCGATCACGGCGTTCATATCCCCCTGCCATGGGCCCTGGCCCAGCGCGGCAAGCGCCGTAAACGCCATCATCATAGGAATATTCCCCATGTATCCTGCCACAACCACCAAGCCCCTGCCGATCACGGCAAGGATGTATCCTCTTAAATTCAGCTTGTACATGCCGTTCCATTTGCCTACCAGCGCAGGCGTAAATATCAGCGCGATAATAAGCGGGATATTGACCGCCCATGCAAACTGCCCGAACAGGTTTTTATTTTTCAAAACCCAGGTCATATAAAACAGCCCGGCGCCGATCATTGCGCTGTATAGCTGCTGTAAAATGTAAGCTCCGCAGATCATTAAGTAATACTTGTTTTTTACAAGCAGCTTAAAAGCCTGCGCCAGCCCGTATTTTTCCTCTTCGTTTGCAAAGCTTGTCTGATCGATTTCCTCCTCTGGAAGCTCCTTTACGGAAAGGCAGGATATGGTGTTTACGACTAAGCCGATAATTGCGTAAATAATGGCAACCAGCCGCCATGCCGCCGTATCCCCGCCGCAGTAATCTACAAATCCTACCGTAACAGTCTGGATCAAAAGACTTGTGGAAAACGCAAAGATAAAGCGGTAAGAGCCCATCTGCACACGCTCCTTGCTGTTTTTGGTGACAAGGGAGGTAAGCGCCGAATACGCGATGTTGTTTGCGGTATAAAATACGCTGTTTAGTAATGTATAGGCGATAAAAAACCAGGCGTATTGCGCCGTTTTGCCAAGGCTTTCCGGTACGGCAAAGCAGGCGATCAGCGTAACGGCGCAGCCGATGTAGCCGTATAGCATCCACGGCCTTGCCTTCCCGAGCCTGCTGTGGGTCTTATCGATCATGGAGCCGAAAAAGATATCCGTAAACCCGTCAAACAGCTTAGATATGGCGATCAAAGTTCCGACGATCCCGGAAGCCAGCCCGATGGTGTCTGTCAGATAGATCATGACAAAGGATGATAAAAATGCGTACACCACATTTCCGGCCACATCCCCGGAGCCGTAACCGATTTTGTTGTACCATTTTAAATAAGTTTTTTCTTTCATAAAAATTCTCCTTTTCTTTTTCGTCATTCTTTTACAAACGGCGCCAGGTCAAATAAGAAGCGGAACGTGGTTTCCGAAAGCTGGTATTGCTTTAACACCTTAGGCCCGCAGCTATTGGAGCCGATCCCGTTTTGACCATAGTCCAGGCAGAGTATCGTGCTGTCGGATTCCGTCAGTTCGTAATCGTGCGCGGCCCGCGCAAGCTCTTCCTGCGTATAAATCGAAGCGTTGAAGGAAAAAGGCTGACTGGATACCGCAAGGATTCCAAACTGTGGGTTGGAGGCTTCCATATAATCGCAGTCAAAGTGGCTTCCATTTTCCTGCGGGCGGATGTAGCCTTCGTGCATTTCCCGGACTTTGGAGCTGTGCCATCCGTGGCAGGAGCCATGACGCTTATCCCGATAGCTTTCTGTGGGCC
Organism: uncultured Eubacterium sp.; assembly: GCA_947385775.1. Classification (GTDB taxonomy): domain Bacteria; phylum Bacillota; class Clostridia; order Lachnospirales; family Lachnospiraceae; genus Eubacterium_J. Next base: position 5,719 of record CANDMI010000003.1, read on the forward strand.
CCATTCCGTAATAGCTGATATTTTCCAGCTTTTTATTTAAAAACAAACGGATTCCAAACCGCGGCAGAACTGGAAATTCCGCGTCCTTTGTGACGGACAGGATGCAGGAGATCTTTCCGCTGCCGTCAATTTTCCATGTGACAACCACATCCAGGATTTTTTGGACAGAAGGCGCCACAACCGCCAGCCGCCCCACGAGCAGCGCGCCCTGATTATCCTGGAGTATCTCGATGCCGTATGCCCTTGTATAAGCTTCATCGTAGCGGGCCTTTTTCCATTCTTCTTTGATATACATATCATTGTCAGTCGGCGCTCGATAGATGTTTATCTCCATCGGATGATTCAGGTAATCCCTTCCGGCAAATTGCAGCTTTGTAAACAGGCCGGTGCGGGTATCTATGTTGTAGCAAAAATCCTTTGCCTGCAATACGATCTGTGTGTCGGTTTCTAATACCGTAATGGGGCTTAGATCCGCTTCCTTTTCCAGCCATTTTACAGCGCGCTGGTTCCTTCCGTCCTCGTTTGCAAGCTTGATTTCCTCAAAGCCTAATACGTGGCCCGGTTTTAATAGCGGAAGCTTCTTTTTTAAGCGGTAGGTAAGCTTTAGGTAAACTCTTCCCGCGGATGGAACCTCTAGTTTTAAAGAAACCGTCCCGTCGCTGTGGGGCGCTATGGATACGCCTGGCAGCGTTCCTTTTTGTATGATCAATCCATCCTGGGACATTTCGTAGGAAATTTCCGCATAGTCTTTTAAATCGTCAAAGTCCATATAGTTATGCAGTGTAAGCTCGCCGCTGTTTTGGTGATAGCTTACGATCCTCGCAGGGCGGTATACGTTTTTATATTCCAAAAGCCCGGTATGAGGGGTGCGGTTCGGGTACACAAGCCCGTCCATGCAAAAGTTGCCGTCATGAAGCTTTTCCCCATGGTCGCCGCCATAGCGGTAAATAACGCGTCCGTTTTCGTCAGCGCCACAGGCAATGGCGTGGTCGCACCATTCCCAGACAAAGCCGCCGCACATCCGGTCGTCTTTTTGGATCATCTGAAAATAATCCTCAAAATCCCCAGGCCCGTTTCCCATGCTGTGGCAGTATTCCACGAGTAAAAACGGCTTGCTTCCATCTTTTTTCAGATAGTCTTCGATTTCTAATAAGGACGGGTACATCCGGCTGTAGAGATCCAGGCTTTCATAGTGATAGGTGCGCTCATAATTGCGGTACCTTGCGCTTTCATATTGAGTAAGCCTGCTTTTGTCAAACGCCTTTGTCCATGCTAACGCCTTTTCAAAATTACAGCCATAGGCGCTCTCGTTTCCCATAGACCACATTACGATACAGGCGCGGTTTTTATCCCGCTGCACCATAAGCTGCACCCGGTCTAAAATTGCCTCCTCCCATGCCGGGTTGTCGGCAATCTGTTCATTCCAGCGGCGGAAACGGTTTTGGTCGGTATCTTCTTTGCGGTACAGCATAAACGGCCCGTGGGCTTCGATATCCGCCTCGTCAATTACCAGGAAGCCGTACCGGTCGCACATTTGGTAAAAATACGGCGCGTTCGGATAATGGCTGGAACGGATTGCGTTGAAATTGTGCTGTTTCATTAAAGTAAGGTCGGTTTTGATCTGCTGCACACTAGCCACAAATCCGGTGTCCGGGTAGGAATCATGGCGGTTCACGCCGCGGAATTTGATTTTTTCCCCGTTAAAATAAAGGACGCGGTCTTTGATCTCGATTGTCCGAAAACCGATCTGGTCTGTGATCACTTCGTTTTCGGTCGTAAGGATTACCTGATATAAATAAGGGTTTTCTGTATTCCAGAGCACAGGGTTTGGAACGGTAAGCGTCACGGAGCAGGAATTTGAAATTTTGTCTGTTGTAATGACGGCGCCGTTTTGATCTTCAATCGTGATCAAGGTTTCCACAGGCTCATAAAAGCGGACGTTGATATTCAGGTTCGCGCTGTGCGTATAAACCTTTGTGGTAATGTGATAATCCCGCACCGCTTTTTCCGGGCGTTTTAAAAGATACACATCCCGGAAGATCCCGCTCATGCGGAATTTATCCTGATCTTCCAAATAAGAGCCGTCGCACCATTTAAGAGCCAAAACCGCTAGGGTATTTTCCCCTTCTTCCAAAAGGGCCGTCACATCAAACTCACTGGTGGCATGGGATACCTGGCTGTATCCTACGTAAGAGCCGTTTAACCATACATAAAAGCAGCTGTCCACTCCTTCAAAGTTTAAATAGGCCATCGGGGCTTTCGTATCCTTTTGATAAGAAAAGGTATGTACATAAGCCCCGCAGGGGATATCCTGCGGCACGTAGGGCGGGTCAAATGGAAACGGATAGCGGATGTTGGTGTACTGGTGGCAGTCATAGCCTGCCATCTGCCACAGGCCGGGAACGGAAATTTTGTCAAAGCCCGAAGCGTCATAGCCTTTTTCATAAAAAGCGTCCGTTACATCGTAGATACTTTCAAAATATTGAAAATCCCATTCCCCGTTTAGAAGCTGGAAACGGTCGGACGCTTCACGGTTTTCGACCAGATCGTGGATTCGTTTCGACGCCGGGATGTAGTAGGCCCTTGGGGGCATCGTGTTTTCATGCAGCGTGTTTAAATCCTCATAATAGCGTGGCGCAAGCATAGCGCATTCCTCCTTCTTACATGCATAATTTTGTACTCCTGCTAAGCCTCCACACAGCCTTTAGCTGGCCGTTTTTTCCTGCGTTTGCTTAACTTTATGATATTATCTTACATTTCGGGGCAAGATATGTCTATAAACAGAAGTGGACAGAATATGCACAATATGATACACTGGTAATAATTCAAGGATGATCAGAATGGGAATATAGTTACATACAATGCAGATAAGGAGAATTTTTATGTACATCAATTCCGGCTATAAAAATAATTCCCTGGTGGATTTCAAGGACAAGAGCAGGCCGCTTATCGTAGGAAGCTGCGGAACCTACCGCCTGTCCCTTCAGCCGAAGCTTCCAACCTACCGCCCAAGGGGGCGGGTGGATTTTCAGATGATCTATGTCGCTTCCGGGCGCGGGCATTTTCATTTTGACAATCCCGAAGATGAGACGGTTGTGGATGCCGGGAACATGGTGTTATTCCGTCCGAAGGAATTTCAAAAATACGAGTATTACGGGGCGGATAAGACCGAGGTTTACTGGATTCATTTTACCGGAGGGAATGTAACGAACTTATTAAGGCAATACGGGTTTGCCGACGGGCAGCGGGTGTTTCCGGTGGGGACTTCGCTGGAATATGAGCGGGTGTTTAAGCGGATTATTTTGGAGCTGCAAAGATGCCAGGACGGCCATGAAGAAATGCTGGAGCTTTTGCTGCGCTACCTGTTTATTATTTTTGGACGGGAATTAAAGCGGGAGCATATATTTAAAAACGAGTATCTGGATCATGAGATGGAGCTTGCGGCTTCATATTTTAATGAAAATTATAACCGGGATATTAATATTGAAGAATACGCGGCATCCAGAGGGATGAGCGTAAGCTGGTTTATTCGTAATTTCAAAAAATACACCGGAACTACGCCGATGCAGTTTGTGACTTCCATCCGTATTACGAATGCCCAGATGCTGCTGGAGACTACGAATTATGCGGTAAATGAGATCGCGCGGAGCGTCGGTTATGATAATCCGCTGTATTTTAGCAGGCTGTTTCGCAAGCAGAAGGGGTGTGCGCCGACGCAGTATCGGAAAAAGGAAAGATAAAACAGACGCACGGAAAAAGGAATATGGTTTTCCGTGTGTCCGTTTTGGTTATACGAGCGCGTTTTCGTTTTGGAGATCAAGAAGCTCTGCTTTGGTAAATCCGGTAATTTCCATAATGTCTGCCATATCAATGTTACGTTGCAGCATTTTTAAAGCCATTTCAGATGTCCGTTCCTTGGTTTTTTGTTTTCCATATTCAATTTTTTCTTTTTCATAGAGTTTTCCAAGCTGCGTCATATGTATCATCCTCCTTATTTGTTCCAGATAGGCCCTGTCAATGAATTTATCACTTGCAACGATTGCGCCGGAGAGGGCGAAAATCTGCTGTTCTTTATTTTGTATCTGTTCTGAAAGTGCCACTACCTTTTCCAGCATTTTCTGTTTTCCATTGGAGCCTGGAACTGTCAAAGGCAGGACTATCAGCTTCATCAGATCGTCATCCTCAAGCGGTATGCCGGATTGGATTTTTTTGTGGATTGCGTGAAATATTTTATTTCCATTTAAATGAGACAGGAACGCCTGCTCCATGCGAAGGGTGACGCAATTCGTTTCAAAGCCTGACGGCGCGCTTTTTACATCGCCGGTATAGATTACGATCAGGCGCAGATGAAAATCATCCTGTTTCAGATAATATGCTTCCATAATCCGTGCAATATAATTCAGATATTTAATTTGATTCTTTTTCCTGTATTCCGCTTCATAGTCGACAATGGCATAGGTTCCGTCTTCTAATAAAAACAGATTGTCAATCTCTTTTTCATTTGCTGAAATTTGGAGCAGGTTTGTCGGAAGCAGTTCCCGGATGGGCGGGAGATTGATCCCATATGCCAAAAAGCTTTTTTCCTTATAGGTCTGGCAAAGGATTTTAAATAAAATATCCTTATTTTGATATGCGATTCCTTCTGACATTGTTTTCTCCATATAGTCTTTTATCATATGCGGCGGTTTCTGCGGCAAATAAAACAAAGTGATTCATAAATGGTTGATCTGTGTCTGGATATTATTATACATGGCGGATGCAGAAATGGCAAATGGAAAAAAACTAGTAAAATCCCCCAAATTCGCCTCATCAATTTGCATATTTCTACAAAAAATACACAATCCGAAAGAAACCTTTCACCCCCGGTTTCACTCCAAAAAACCCTTAATCCAAACTAATTCTATAAATCCAAAATCAATTCAATTGAAACAAAAAATGAAATCAACCTTTCACTGGATGAATATGTATCAAAGTGTCATAAATCCCAGGTATTCGACTTATGCGGATTGTCAATAGAAATTTCCCCCCGGTTTTTTTAGAATGTACTCATAAACGCAGGGCGCAAGCGTCAAAATAGAAATAACAGCTGTTATATCAGACTGAAAAACAATGTGAAGGAGAGACGAAAAATGAAAATAGGATTTATCGGACTTGGAATTATGGGAAAACCAATGAGCAAAAACCTGATCAAGGCAGGCTATGAGCTGGTGGTGAATAATAAGGAAACATCCAGCATGGATGAGCTGGCGGAGCTTGGCGCGCAGAAAGCGCAGACGGCCGCGGAGGTTGCATCAGAATGCCAGGTAATTATTACCATGCTTCCAAATTCCCCTCATGTACGCCAGGTATGCCTTGGTGAGAACGGAATTATAGAGACCGCAAAGCCGGGGACGATTGTGATCGATATGAGTTCCATTGATCCGGTAGAATCAAAGGCCATCGGCGCGGAGCTTGCAAAAAAAGACATCCGTATGCTGGACGCTCCGGTAAGCGGCGGGGAGCCAAAGGCGATCGACGGGACGCTGTCTGTTATGGTAGGCGGCGCGAAAGAGGACTTTGATAAATATTATGACCTTTTGATGGCGATGGCAGGCTCCGTCGTATACGTGGGCGAGCTTGGTTCCGGCAATATTGCAAAGCTGGCAAACCAGATTATCGTAGCGGTAAATATCGCCGCGGTTTCCGAGGCTCTGACTATGGCTACAAAGAGCGGCGCAGATCCGGAGCTGGTGTATAAGGCGATCCGGGGCGGGCTGGCAGGCTCTACCGTTATGGACGCAAAGGCGCCGATGATGATGGCCCACGACTTTAAGCCGGGGTTCCGTATCGAGCTGCATATTAAGGATTTAAACAACGCTTTGAATGCCGCCCATGCGGTAAGCGCGCCGGTGCCGTTTACTTCACAGGTTATGGAGATCATGCAGGCGTTAAAAGCGGATGGAAACGAAAAGGATGACCACAGCGCGATCGTAAAATATTATGAAAAAGTATCTGGGGTGTCAGTAGAGAAAAAATAATGGCATCATATGTGTTGATATAAATAAAAAATACGCACAATACTGGCTGCTATTTACTGCTTTTTCCTATATAAGCTCCGGCCGGGGCGGGCAACCCTGTGCCGGAGCGGATTTTAAGGGGTATAACAAATTCAATTAATTCGAGGTGAGATCATGAGCGAGTCTACAAGGATGATGGCAGGGCTGCTTTTGGGGATTTTAGTTATGGTAGTCCTCGTCTCTAAGACGAAAGTACATACATTTATCGCATTGCTTGTGGCATGTTGCATCGCAGGCATTATTGGGGGAATGCCGTTTGTGGATATACCAAAGGAGGACGGTACGAAGATTACGGGCCTTGTAACGGCTATCCAGGACGGCTTTGGCAACACATTAAAAAGCACCGGCATTATTATCGGGCTGGGCGTTATGATGGGCGGTATTTTGGAAAAATCCGGCGCCGCCGAACGGATGGCGTATTCCTTTATTAAAGCGGTTGGAAAGAAAAAAGAAGAATGGGCGTTAGCGATTACCGGATGGTTTATTGCGATTCCGGTATTTGCGGATTCTGCGATTGTCATATTTGCGCCTTTATGTAAAGCGATTTCAAAGGTTACGGGAAAATCACTGGTAGGGCTTGCCCTTGCGATGGCGGCGGGGCTGCAACTGACCCATTGTCTTGTGCCTCCAACGCCTGGGCCGACGACGGCGGCAAGTATGCTGGGGGCGGACGTTGGCCAGATGATCATATTTGGTTCCCTGATTTCGATTCCAATGCTGATCGTTGCGGTTTTATATTGTAAAAGCATTGGCAAAAAGATTTATCAGATACCGACGGATGACGGCGGTTTTGAACGGAAAGAATTTAAACAGGAATATATCAAATCCATGGAAGAATTAGACAGCATGATCGGGCAGAAAAACCTTCCGGGCCTTGGAATGTCCATGGCTCCGATCGTAGTCCCGCTGATACTGATCCTTGCAAATACGATTTTAGGGATGGCGGGCATGTCCGTATCGTTACTGGCATTCCTTGGCTCTCCGATCATCGCTTTGGCTATTGGCACGCTGCTTGCGATTTACGGGCTGATGGCAAAAGACGACACAAAAATGGTGCTTGGCATTATGGACGACGCGATAAAAAGCACCGGCATTATTATGCTGATCACAGGCGCGGGCGGTTCCTTGGGAAATGTCATTAAAGTCAGCGGCATTGGCGACGCGCTTGGCGAAGCGGTTATGAAGCTTCCTTTGCCTGCGATTTTAATCCCGTTTATCATTGCGGCCCTGATGCGTATCGCGCTTGGTTCCGCGACGGTGGCGATCACAACGGCGGCTTCCCTTTCCGCGTCTTTGATGGGCGTGATCTCCGTAAGCCCGCTTTTGATGGCGATTTCCTGCTGCGTGGGCGCAATTTCCTTTTCTTACTTTAACGACAGCGGGTTCTGGGTATGGAACGGGATGTTTGGCGTAACGGAGTTAAAAGACCAGATCCGCTGCAAGACCGCGATTTCTATGATCATGTCTGTGGTGGGGATTGTGGAGCTGCTTATTTTATCCATCTTTATGCATTAGGTTATACTGGAAAAAACAGATAGGAGAACGTATAATGAATACAGATTTTTTAAAGGGCGTGATCGTTCCGATCATTACGCCGGTTGATAAACAGGAATTGATCGATGAGCAGGCGTTAAGGGAACAGGTAGATTATGTGATCGAGGGCGGCATTCTTGGAATCCTTGCTTTTGGGAGCAACGGTGAGTTTTATATGGTGGAAGAGGATGAAATGGAGCGGGGGCTTAAGATCATGGTGGACCAGGCGGCGGGCCGGGTTCCGGTATATTTTGGCATCGGGGCCATCAGTACGAAAAAATGCGTGCGCCTGGCAAAAATGGCGGCGGCAAACGGCGCCTCCGGAATATCCATCCTCCAGCCTATGTTTTTGAAACCAACAGAAGAAGAATTATTTCAGCATTTTAAAGCCATCGCGGACGCGGTACCGCAATCTCCGGTGTTATTGTACAATAACCCGGGGCGGGTTGGCTATACGATGTCCGGCAATTTAGTAGACCGCCTTGCCCATGAAGTGGAAAATATTGTCGGGATGAAGGACACCAGCGGGGACATTACCCAGACCTCGGAATTTATCAGGCGCACAAGGGATGTGGATTTTAAAGTGTTTGGCGGAAAGGATACGTTATTGTACGCATCCCTTTGCCACGGCGCCGTGGGCGGGGTCTGCACGGCGGGCAATTTTATGCCGGAGCTGATTACGGACATTTACAATAAATACATAGCCGGAGATCTGGAAGGCTCTTTGGAAGCGCAGTTTAAGCTGAATCCGGTGCGCCTTTCCATGGACGGAGCAAGCTTCCCGGTTGCGGCAAAGGATATGGCGGCTTTGCGGGGAAGGAAGGCGGGGCTTCCATACAGGCCGAACCTGCCAACGCCGGAAGGGCCGGTATTAAATAAAATAAAATCGGAAATGCAGGCCGCCGGACTGATTTAAGCGGATTTATGGAAAAGATTATAAAAGAGAAGGGGGATAAAACTGTGAGGAAAATCGTAAAAATGGAAGTGTATCCGGTAGCCGGAAAAGACTGTATGGAATTAAACCTAAGCGGCGCGCACGCACCGTATTTTACAAGGAATGTGGTGATTTTACACGCGGATAACGGCGATACCGGGGTAGGGGAAGTGCCTGGCGGCGAAAAGATCACAAAGGCGCTGGAAGAATGCATCCCGCTTGTGGAAGGGACGAATTTAGCGGAGTATAAGAGCACGCTTTTAAAAGTAAAACGGCATCTGGACGCAAAAGGGGAAGAGGATGTGCGCGGGGAGCAGACCTTTGACCTGCGCACGGGCGTGCATGTGATTACGGCAATCGAAGCGCCTTGCCTTGATTTAATGGGCAAAATGCTGGAGGTTCCGGTATGCGAGCTTCTTGGAGACGGCCAGCAGAGAGATAAGGTGCGTATGCTTGGCTACCTGTTTTTTGTGGGCGACCGGAAAAAGACGGATCTGCCTTATGACGAGGAGCCGGATTCTGACTGCGAATGGTACCGGATACGCCACGAGGAAGCGTTAACCGCGGATAAAATCGTGGATTTTGCAAAGGCTACGAAGGAAAAATATGGCTTCCAGGATTTTAAATTAAAGGGCGGTGTGCTTGCGGGAAATGAGGAAATGGATGTGATCCGGGCGATGAAAAAGGAATTTCCGGACGCAAGAATTGACTTAGACCCGAACGGCGGCTGGCTTTTGGAAGAAGCCGTAGAATATGTAAAGGGGATGCAGGGCATACTGACTTACTGCGAAGACCCATGCGGCGCGGAGGGCGTGTATTCCGGGCGCGAGGTTATGAGCGAGTTTCGCAGGAGGACGGGGTTCCCTACGGCGACGAATATGATCGCTACAGACTGGCGGCAGGTTGGCCATTCCCTGGAGTCCCAGGCGGTGGATATTATTCTGGCGGACCCGCATTTTTGGACGATGAGCGGCTCTGTGCGGGTTGCGCAGATGTGCCATGATTTCGGATACACATGGGGTTCCCATTCCAACAACCATTTTGATATCTCCCTTGCGATGTTTACCCAGGTAGGGGCGGCTGTGCCAGGGGAATACAATGCGCTGGACACCCACTGGATCTGGCAGGAGGGATTAGAGCGGCTGACGAAAGAGCCGTTACAGATCGTAGACGGATGCGTAGAGGTTCCAAAGAAGCCGGGGCTTGGAATTGAAGCGGATATGGAGCAGATTAGAAAAGCGCACCAATTGTATCTGGACAATTGCCTGGGCGGAAGGGATGACGCGGTAGGGATGCAGTATCTGATCCCGGGCTGGAAATTTAACCCGAAAAAGCCTTGCTTGGTCAGATAAAAAGCGAATAAAACGTAAGTAAGAACCGTTTGCCAGGCGCAGGAGCATATTCTGCGTCTGGCTCTATCCTTATATTTCACAGGTGAATGCGAATGACGAACATTGCGGTATTGCTGCCATACGAAGATATGGTGGAAAAGACATGGAACATCATCCGGGAAAACCATTATGAAATCGAGTACGTGAAAGTGATCGAAAGCGCCAACGCGGTAAATGAGGCAAGGCTTGCGGCCCAGCAGGGGGCGGAAATTATTATTGCCAGAGGCTATCATGCCCAGCTAATCCGAAGCTATACGAATATACCGCTTGTGGACATGCGCTATCATGCCCAGGAAATCGGCCTTTTGATCCAGCAGGCGAAAAAAATGTCCCACAAAGAGCATCCGGTGATCGGGCTTGCGGCTTTTGAAAATACGTTGTGCGACCTTTCCAGTATGGGGGAGCTGTTTGGCGTAGAGCTTTTGATCTCCTACATTAACCGGATTGAGGAAGTGCCGGATATTTTGTATGATATGAAAAAAAAGGGGGCGGACTGCGTCATCGGAGGGGACACGGTTTGCAGGGAAGCGGAAAAAATCGGCTGTTTTTCCATTAAATTCCAGGCTACGGAGGAATCCGTGCGGGATGCCATAGAGCGGGCGAGAAGTATGGCATACGCGGTGGAAAATGAAAAAAGAAACGCCGCCCAGTTTGAAACCGTGCTGGACATTTCGTTTAACGGTATTATTAAGATTAACGGCGCGGGCAGGATCATTGCGATCAACCGCCTGGTGGAAAACCTGCTTGGAAAGGGTATGGAGGAGATCAAAGGGGAGCTTTTATTCGATATTTTCCCGCAGTTTGACCGCTGGATCATTGACGATATTTTATCCGGGGCAAGGGAAAACTATTCTTCCGCCATTGAACTAAAAGGCCGCAACTGGATGTTTTTAGCGGCTCCGATCCAGTTTGACGGCCAGGTGGCAGGGGCGATTCTTTCGCTTCACGCGATCACTGAAATCTTCCGCAAGGACAGGCAGCTTGCAAACGACGTACGGCTCCACGGGTATACAGCGGAAACCCGTTTTAAAAATATTTATACGGAAAACAGTTCTATGCGCGCGGCGTTAAATATGGCAAAGGAATATTCCTTATCCGACAGCCCGGTGCTGATCTATGCGGAAACCGGGACGGAATATTACCAGATCGCCGAAGCGATACACAATAACAGCATCCGCAAGGGCGGCCCGTTTGTCAGCGTCAACATCAACGGGCTTTCGGAGGATAAGCAGATGGCGGTCCTGTTTGGGGACGGCAGGGGCCTGGAAGCCAAAAACCCTTATGAAAAAGGGGCTATGATACGGGCAAATTACGGTACGATTTATATTAAAGACATTGACAGGCTAAGCATCGAGGCGCAGTACCAGGTGTCGCGGATGATATTAGACGGCGCGGTAAACCGCACGGACGCGCTGCCGATGGAAAACGTAGACGTGCGGGTGATCGCGACGACCCAGAAAAATTTGCAGCTTCTGGCTAACAAAGGACAGTTTTATGAAGGGCTGTATTATCTGATGCAGGGCCTTGTGCTGGAAATTCCGCCGATCAACAGCCGCAATGAGGATTTGCAGTATTATATCGATCGTTATTTCAAGGAATTTTGCCGCAAATATAACAAGTATCTGGTATTATCGAACGGTGTGCGGCAAAAATTCCAGGAGCTGCGCTGGAAGGGAAATTTACTGCAACTGCGGTCATTTCTGGAGCGGCTTGTGCTTACGGCTACAAAGCGAAACATTACGGAGCAGATGATCCAAAAGCTGTACGAGGGGCTGTACCCATACGTGGGGGAATCCGGCGATGGGGAGCGGATCGTAGTCTATAAGGCGGAGGAAGCTTTAAAGATCAGCGGCCTGCTGGAAAAATACCGGGGCAGCCGCAAGCTGGTGGCAAAAGAGCTTGGGATTAGCACGACGACGTTATGGCGGAAGATGAATAAGTACGGGATAGAATCCAAATATGGGGTGGATGAATAGGGGGAAGGATAATTATGGGAAAAAATGACTTGATAAAAATAAAAGATATTGATAATGTAGCGGTAGCCGTACGGGATTTAAAAGCGGGGACACAGGCGATGCCCGGGCTTACGCTGTTAGACGATATTCCGCAGGCCCATAAAGCGGCCCTTGCCGATATCCCGGCAGGCGGGGCGGTGATACGGTATGGCGTGGCGTTAGGCTACGCAAAGGCGGATATTAAAAAGGGCCAGTGGATTAACGAGCATATGCTGGATCTGCCAAAAAGCCCGTCGGTAGAAAATCTGGAATACGGGACGAACCTTGTGCCGATGGAGGAGCTGCCTGTGCCCGTGCGGGATACCTGGCTGGGCTACCGGAATGAAAACGGGCCTGCCGGGTCGAGGAACCTTTTGGGGATTGTAACGACGGTACAGTGCGCGGCAGGGGTTTTAAAGGTGGCGGTGGAAGCCATTAAAAAAAAGCTGCTGCCGAAATATCCGAACGTGGACGGGGTTGTGGCGGTCACCCATCCTTACGGATGCGGGGTGGCCATAAACGCGCCTATGGCGGAGATCCCAATCCGGGCGGTTACGAATCTGATAAGACATCCGAATTTTGGCGGCGAGATTATGGTCGTGGGGCTGGGCTGTGAAAAGCTGACCTATGACAAAGTGCTGCCGCAGGAGGACATTACGCCGGAAAATGTGCTGACCTTGCAGGACTGCCCGGGGCATGACGCTATGATGGAAGCGATTTTAAAAATGGCGGACAAAAAGCTGCAAAAGCTCAATCAAAGAAAGAGGGAAGAGCTGCCCCTAAGCGAGCTGTTAATCGGGATGCAGTGCGGCGGAAGCGACGCGTTCAGCGGAATTACGGCAAACCCAAGCGCCGGGTATGCGGCGGATATGCTTGTGCGCGGCGGAGCCACGGTTATGTTTAGCGAAGTGACGGAGGTGCGCGACGGGGTGGCGATGCTGGCGGCAAGGTGCGTGGACGCCCAGGTAAGGGACCGCCTTGCGCAGGAAATGAAATGGTACGATGATTATCTGGAAGCAGGGGGCGTAGACCGGGACGCGAACCCGACGCCGGGCAATAAAAAAGGCGGGCTTGCAAATATCGTGGAAAAAGCGATGGGCTCCATTGCAAAATCCGGCACAAGCCCGATCGTAGAGGTGTTAAGCCCGGCGCAAAAGCCAAGCAGCCATGGGCTTATCTATGCGGCGACCCCGGCAAGCGACATCGTATGCGGCCCAAGCCAGGTGGCAAGCGGGATTGGCTTACAGGTATTTATGACAGGCCGCGGAACCCCTTACGGCCTGGAAATCAGCCCGGTTATAAAGGTATGCAGCCGCAACGAAATGAAGGAACACTGGTTTGATATGATCGATATATCGGCGGGGGATGTGGCAACCGGGAAAGCCACGATCGCGGATGTGGGCACGGAGATTTTTCATATGATTTTAGATGTGGCAAGCGGGCTGAAAAAGCCTTACAGCGACCAGTACGGGTTCCACAATGACCTGTGCATCTTTAATCCAGCGCCGATTACCTAAAATAGATATAAGCAGAGTGGAGGGATTTGCATGAAGGTCGTAATCGCGATTGATTCTTTTAAAGGGAGCATGAGCTCCATGGAAGCAGGCAATGCCGCAAAAGCCGGCATAGAGCGCTGCTGTAAGGCGGACATTGTGGTAAAGCCCCTTGCCGATGGCGGGGAAGGCACGACGGAGGCGCTTGTGGAAGGGCTTGGCGGGGAATATGTATCGATAGAAGTGAACGGCCCGCTGGGGGCAAAGACTATGGCGCGCTACGGGATTTTAGCGGATAAAAAAACAGCGGTCATGGAAATGGCCGAGGCTTCCGGCATTACGTTAGTAAAACGCGAAGAGTTAGACCCGCTGAGGGCGACTACGAGGGGCGTAGGGGAAATGATCCTAGACGCTATAAAGCGGGGATGCAGGGAGTTTATCATCGGAATTGGCGGCAGCGCGACGACAGAAGGCGGCGTGGGAATGCTCCAGGCTTTGGGGTTTGACATTACGGATGAGGACGGGAATGCGGTAGGGCCTGGGATTTCCGATTTAGGCCATATTTCGTCCATATCCGGCGAGCATGTGGCAAAAGAGCTGGAACAATGCCATTTCCAAATTGCCTGCGACGTGAAAAACCCGCTATGCGGGGAAAACGGGGCAGTCCGCGTATTCGGGCCGCAAAAGGGCGTATGTGAAAAGGATATACAGGCGTTTGACGAAAAGATGGCGCATTTTGCGAAAAAAACGGAAGAATTTACCGGAAAGGATTACCGGACGGCGGAAGGGGCAGGCGCGGCAGGCGGTCTGGGCTTTGCGTTTTTAAGCTATTTTCCAAACGCGGAATTAAAATCCGGCATTGAAATTGTATTAGAAGCAATCCGGCTGGAGCAGGAGGTAAAGGATGCGGACATTGTGCTCACAGGCGAAGGACGGCTGGATTTTCAGACCGCGATGGGAAAAGTCCCGGTAGGGGTGGCGCGGCTTGCGAAAAAATACGGCGCTAAGGTTTTTGCGTTTGCCGGGGGCGTGACGAAAGATGCCGGGGAATGCAACCAGGCTGGGATTGATGCGTTTTTCCCGATTGTCAGGGGGGTTACGACGCTGGAGGAGGCGATGCTTACAGAGAATGCGAAAGAGAATATGGAGCTGGCTGTGGAGCAGGTGTTTCGGGCGGTTGTTCATTAAGAGTTGATGGCGGTTTAAATAGGATATTACATTTGTAGATAGACGGACGCTTGGAGAGGGGATGCGCCCAGTTCGCCCTGCTAAAGGCGCAGCTCACGGCTTCGCCGCCTGGTTTTCAAGCAGAATACTAAGAACTTCTATACATTCTTCCATACGCCCCAGCCAGGCTGGGCGCCTCCCCTCTCCAGGCTGGTTTTCACAAGCGTTGTTGTAAAATATTATATGTGATTTTTAGAGCGTGTTTGAAAAATGCTTTCTGACAGATGTATTCCACAAATTGGCTGTCGCTGTTCAAAGCAGATACGGAAGAAGAGTTAGAAAAGATTAAGGGAATGGAGGCGCCAGTTATGAGCCAGGCAATAAATGCTTATTATACGATTATGGCTTCGTCAGAATTTCGTGAGAAAGAAAGGCTACGTGAAAAAGCAAGGCATGATGAGGCACAGGCATTATTTCATACAAAATCTCTAAACATTGCAGATGTTAGTAATTTAAATTTGATATAATTATTGCGAGCGTGTAAGAAAGTTAAGGACAAAAACATTCTTTTTTAATAATCTAGAGAATTTTGAATTTTTATAAATGTTAAATGTTTATTTAAAAAATATAAATACTATTTTCGTATAAAATTAGCGGAACATTAACTGCAATTAGCATAGATAACGGTAATCAGATGCATGGCATCTAACATAAGACAGAATACAAGTGTTGATTTTCTGGTTGAAAGAAAATATAATGAAGCCAGCAGGATAACTAGATCTTATTTTAAGGAGAGATAAAGCATGGGGCAAGAGGAAATTGCATACCAGAATAAGGATATCGCAAGTAAGGCGCTTGCAGAGAACTTCAAGGGCAAGACATTCCGGGTATATGGTCTGGATCTTCCGGAAATCAGGGAGGCAAAGCCGACAGACATCCCGGCTGTAAAGGCAAATGAACTGCGGATGGATAACCTTTTTGAATTGGAAGACGATACGGTGGCCATACTGGATTATGAAAGTGATTATGATAAGAAAGACAAGGTAAAATATCTGAACTATCTGACAGGGGTGGCAAATAGGTATCAGAAAGAAAAAAAGGACTGCCCGGCGCTGCGTATGATTGTCATTTATACGGGCGATATCAGTAGGGAGCAGGTTTCCACTGAATATGATATCGGTGCAGTAAAATTAAGTATAGAGGCAGCATTCCTGTCAGAATTGGACTCTGACGGCATTATGGAGCGGCTGAAAGGCAGGGTGGAAAGAAATGAGATACTGACAGATGAAGAACTGATGGAATTTATTATACTTCCGCTGTCCTACCGGAAAAGGGAAGAAAAGGAAAAAAGAATCCGAGAAACGGTAGCCCTGGCATCAAAAATCCAGGACAGGGGCCAGCAGATATTTACTTTGGCGGGGATAATGACATTTACGGACAAGATTATAGATAGGGAAACAGCCAATAAAATAAGGAGGGCGATTGAAATGACACAGGTGGCAATGATATTTGAAGAGGAAAAACAACAGGCAGTGGAGGCAGAAAGAAAAAAAGCGGCTGACTTATTAGAAGCAGAAAGGAAGAAAGCGGCTGATTCAGAAAAGCAGGTAGTGGAAAAAATGCTTAAAAAAGGATATTCAACGGAAGAAATTGTATTTTTGGTTTCTAATTATTCAGAAAAAGATGTTGAAGCATTACGAAAAAACTTGTAAGCTATCAATAAATTATTATTCTAAAAGGAAGAAGGATTAAAAAAAACGCCTATATAAATAAGGAGACGGTTGAAATGACACAGGTGGCAATGATATTTGAATAAGAAAAATAGCAGGCAGTTGAAGCAGAGAGAAAAAAGCTGAAACACGCGTCAAATTCTGAGTTACTTGCGGTGGTTTAATTAAGTATAACTTGTGAAATCCAGCCGGGTGATGGGGAACTGACCTGGCTTTCGGTGACGTATGGAAGAATGTTAGAAGCCCTTAGTATTCTGCGTGATAAGCAGGCGGCGAAGCCGTGAGCGGCGCCTTTAGCTTCTGGCGTAGCCAGGGCGGAATGGGCGCCGCGTCTGTCCGGTAGTGAATACGTAAATGCAGAATACTTAGGGCATCTTATACTCACGAGCGATAAAATTTGCTATTTAGTCTAATGTATTAACGCTCGTGAGTCGGCGTTATTGGCAAATTATTCTGCTTGTCAGTATACATTCTGGAATTGGAGCCGGAAGTCAGGCCAGTTCCCCATCACCCGGCGTTCGGTTGGCTAAAAATGTCCGGTTAGCTATCACAGTTCCTTAGTTAAACCCAACCACCTTCTGCGCGATTTTATACGCCGCAATACTGATCTTCCTTCCGCCCCTGCCCGGCAGGTTCATTGTATTGCCCATGATCCCGTTGCGCAGCCGGTGGAACAGGCGGATATCCTGTTGTTTAATATAACGCCAAAGCTCCCGCTTCTTTTCCAGGTTTTCTTTCGTGCCGGAGCGGATTAAAAGCACGGTGGAAATGACAGTAATAATTTCTAAGTAATTAAACATATATTTGCGCAGCTTTTTATTTGGGATTTTCCACAGGTCGTACGCTTCGATCATCATCTTATTGACCTTGATCTGCTGGTCTATCCGGCTGATCATTACATCCTCGTTGACGGACTGGTCAGAGCGTCCGATAAAATACCGGTAAAAATCCACGTTTAAATAATAAATGGTCTTTACAAAAGGCAGCGGCATGTAAACATACAGGTTGTCCACATAAAAGGTATGCTTTGGCAGCACAAGGCCGCATTCTTTTAATAGCTTGGTGCGGTAAATGACAGAATGCATTAAAAGGTACTGGCCCTTGTGCATATGCCGGATATCGCTCCAGGTTAAAAGCCGCCCTTCTTTTAATGCGGAGGTATATTTCATAACCCGTTTGTGCTTTGCCCCTTCCTTTTCGTATACAAAGTTGGACACAAGCATGTCCAGCGTATGGTCGGAGCCTGCGATGTCCCGCAGCGTATCTAAAATCTGCCGATAGGAATCCAAATCTACCCAGTCGTCGCTGTCTACGACTTTAAAAAACAGTCCGGTGGCGTGCTTTAGGCCCGTGTTTACCGCTTCCCCGTGCCCGCCGTTTTCCTGATGCACCGCCTTTATGATTTCCGGGTACTTTTTTTCATAAGCGTCGGCGATTTCTGGCGTCATATCAAAAGAGCCGTCGTCCACGATGATGATCTCCACATCCTCGCCGCCAGGCAGCAGGGATTTGACGCACCGTTCCATATATTCTTGGGAATTGTAGCATGGAATTGCAATTGACAGCAGTTTCATTCGTTTCGTTCCTCCTTCGTTTTGTTGGATTGCAGCAGTGCATCGGCAAAATGCAGCGCTTTATTTACGATAGCGTCGATATTATAATATTTATATTCCGCAAGCCGTCCGATCAGGTGCAGGTTTGGCAGCAGCCACGCTTTTTGTTCGTATTTTTGGTACAGGGCCTCATTTTCAGGGTTTAAAATCGAATAATAAGGGATTTCATTTTCCGCCCCGGTATAGGCAAACGGGTATTCCCTTACGATCGTTGTGCCGTTTGTATTTTCCTGCATCGTCAAGTATTTAAATTCCGTAATGCGCGTAAAATCCTCGCTGACCGTATAATTTACAACACTGTGCCCCTGCTGGAAATCCTCTTTTTCTAAATGGGAAAACGCAAACCGCAGGGAACGGTATGGCAGGCGGCCGTACCGGCACTGGTACAGCTCGTCCAACGCTCCGGTATAAATAACGTCCCCTTCAAATTTTTTGCCTTCAAACCATATCCCGTCTTCCGTAAGCTGAAGCAGGTCAGCCGCGTCGGTATTCGTCCGTACGGTAATGTTTTCGTGATTTAGCATATTTGCAAACATGGCGGTGAATCCGTCTTTCGGCACGCCCTGGTACTTGTCCTGAAAATAGCGGTTGTCATAGGAAATCAACACCGGAACCCGCCCGGTTACTTCCGGGCTTATTTCCTCAGGAGACTGCCCCCATTGCTTCATCGTATAATGCAAAAAAATATTTTCATAGACATATTGCGCGACGGCCTGTATCTTTGGGTCTGGATTTTTTTTAAGCTCCATAACCGTAACCCTGCTGCCCGCTCCATATGCGGCGATCAGTTTTTTTTCAATTTCATCCGCGTCCTCTTTTTCATATACAAGGCGCAGCGTATTTAAATTAAACGGAACCGGGATCAGACGGCCGTTTATATTTGCCACTACCTGATGCCCGTCTTTATATAGATTCCATTCTGTAAACCTGGATAAATAAGAAAAAACTTCTTCTATATTAGTATGGAAAATATGCGGGCCGTATTCGTGCACCAAAATGCCATATTCATCCAGTCTGTCATAACAATTGCCGCCGATATGCCCGCGTTTTTCTATTATAAGCGCCCGGCGGCCTCCAAGCTGCGCAAGCTGCCTTGCGACAACGCATCCAGCCGCGCCCGCGCCGATTACAATACTGTCGTACATAGTTCCTCCTGATTTCGAGTTGATGGTATTTATTATACACAACTTTGAAAAAAAAGCCAATAAAAGAAAAAAGTTCATATTTTATTTACAATATCCTCATTTCTTTCACACACGGATTTCACAAATTGCCTGTATGATTATCACAGTTGATAAATCATCAATCACTAATAAATCATCACTTTCATATTTATACGGGGCTTTTCGAGAACGGAAGCCACGTCACCCTGCCGAAAGGCAGGGTTCCTCCCTAAGCAATTACCTTAATTTCTTTTTCATATAAAGCCGGCGTACCCTAACGCCGGCTTCCCCTATGCGCAGGTTTGCATATGGAATATAGATGCGCGGGTGGAAAGCTAAAAAAACAGAGACGCTTTCGCGTCCCCGTTTCACATATTTTTAATATCCCTTTTCATCCGGCAAATGTCCCGCAACCTCCCAGGATGGACGGAAATCGCCATCCCAGTTCATTTCTTCTGGCGCAGTCTCAAAACGGCAGGAGTTTCCATTCCACGCAGGGCAGCCTTCACAGCCTCTTCCGATTTTGTAGCCGTCTTTAATCGGCTGGTAAGTAGGTTTTTGGAATACGCCCTTCATATATTTGCTTTTGCAGCCGCGTTTTTCCTCTTTTCCGCCACCGCTGCTTGTATTGTCCGCAACCTCCCCGCTTGCCATATAAATGCCTTCGGACATTCCTTCTGAAGGAAAAGCGGCTGGTTTTATGTAATTTTGCATAGATTTAGACTCCTTTCTTTGTGAGCGCGTTTGATTTGGATATACAATATATAACATAGTATACTATATTTAAAGGTGCATAACAAGGATTAGACTTAATAATTAACGACAATTTTGAGTGATAAAAAACAAGAACGGCGGGAAAATGGGGCGATCCGCTCATCGACTGTGAGACGCGCTCATTCATGCAAGCATGATTCGCCCAGCTTACAGCCGATGGCTGAAATGTTAAAAAAAGATCAAAAAAAAAAAAGATCAAAAAAAATGTAAAAAAGTGGTTGACAAATGCTGCCTTTCGCAGTATACTTATCAAGTCGGTTGCGGAATCGACAAAATAAAAGGGGATCTTAGCTCAGCTGGGAGAGCATCTGCCTTACAAGCAGAGGGTCATAGGTTCGAGCCCTATAGGTCCCATATATGGCGAGATAGCTCAGTTGGCTAGAGCACACGGTTCATACCCGTGGTGTCGAGAGTTCAAATCTCTCTCTCGCTATTAAAACAGATGCTTTCTGGCATCTGTTTTTGTAATATCCTGACGTGTCTTTTTTCTTTCGTTGCTACAGTTACGCTTTTGGCCTTGCTGTGACCCTCGTTTCATTTGAAATTCAACGCGCTATTTGCAAATAAAGATAAATCTGATATAATAAGCTATATTTTAGAGCATGGAAGATCATTTGGCTCACTTGAATAACAGGAGGAGGGTATATGAAATATAGAGTCTTGTTAATGGGCAATAACAAATCCACGATTGATGACATTTTTAAATATGCGGAAGGCGAATTTGAATTTCAGAGTACATCTAACCGGTTCGACGACATTAAATGCCATTTAAAATATTTTAAGCCGCATATTCTGCTTTATTGTATGCATAATGAGGCTTATGACGTGATGCAAAAGCTTGTGGGCATCAAGCACGATATCGTGCGCGGGCGGACTTTTTTTGCGGTTGTGGCTTCGGCGGAGGACTGCGCCGAGTTTCGTAAGATGTCGGTCAATCTGGCGGATTTTGAAATAGAAAAGCCGGTTACGGTTTCGCAGATTGTAGAAAAGCTGACGAAGTACCTAGAGCGGAATTTAAACGCTATTGCCGAAGAAAAACAGGAGGCGGAATCAAAGCAGCAGGCGGCGCATCAGGAAGCCGCAAACGCGGACGTGGCGTTTTTACAGGAAATGGACGCGATGTTTACAGGCGGCGCGCAGGCGGATGCGGCATCGCTACAGCCTGGCGAGCAGCCGTCCGCGTCGAAACGGAAGCATGTTTTGGTGGTGGATGATGATTTTCGTATGCTGAAGCTGATCAAGCGTTATCTGGAGGACAGCTACGACGTTGCCACGGCGGTAAGCGGGAAGGTCGCTTTAAAATTTTTACAGTCCAAGATGACGAACCTGATCCTTTTGGACTACGAGATGCCGGATGAAAATGGCCCTGCGGTATTGGAAAAGCTGCGGCAGAATCCGTTTACAAGCAATATTCCGGTTATTTTTTTGACGGGAATAAATGACTCGAAAAAAATCATGCAGGTTTTGGCGTTAAAGCCTCAGGGATATTTGCTAAAGCCGATTGACCACGAAAAGCTGTTAAACGAGATTAAAAAAGTGATCGGATGAGCGGGGCGCTTAAATGAGGTGAGCTAGATGGGTGAAACGAGTTATGTGCCGGATCTGATCGATTTAATTGACCCGGCGATCTTACAAAAGATGCAGGATTCTTTTTCTAAAATGACTGGCATAGCCGCCTATATTGTAGACGGGAAAGGCGGCTTTGTGACGGAAGGGTCTGGCACGTCTGTATTTTGCACGCATTATACAAGGGGGGCGGAGATCGGAAAGGCAAAGTGCTTACAGTGCGATTTTGACAGCGCGCGCCATGCGTTTGATAAAGGGGAGGCGATCACTTACCACTGCCATATGGGACTGCTTAATATGGCCGCGCCGATCGTTATGAATGGCGAGCTGATCGGCTGCTTTCATGGGGGGCAGATTTTAGACGAGGAAAAAACCGATGAAGAATTGACCGCGTGCGCGTTGGAGATCGGCGTAGACCCGTACGGGTATATCCAGTCGTACCGCCACCTGCCTGTGGTTCCGAAGGAAAAGGTAAACCGCGCGGTTTTATTTTTGAATACGATCACAAAATCCTTATCCAGCATCGCGTACCATAATTATGTGATCTTGCATGAAAACGCAAAAATAAGGCGGGCGACAAATTTAAAATCAGACTTTTTGGCGAATATGAGCCATGAGATACGCACGCCAATGAACGCGATCATCGGCATGGCGGAAATGTCACTTCGGGAAGAAGTGACCCCTGTGGCGCGCGAATACATCAATCAGATTAAAATAGCCGGGAAAAACCTGCTTTCGATCATCAATGATATCCTGGATTATTCCAAAATAGATTCCGGGAAAATGGAGATCACAATGGCGGAATATGAGCCGATGTCTTTGATAAACGACGTGGCGAATATTGTAATGACGCATATCAATGAAGACGACGTGCAGTTTATTTTGGATATTTCTCCGGACATTCCGCGTGAGCTTTTGGGCGACAGCCTGCGCATCAAGCAGATTTTGCTCAATATCGTCGGCAACGCGATCAAATTTACAAAAAACGGCTATATTATCGTAAAAGTGGAGCCGTCCTGGATATCGGATGAAGAGATCATTATTCGGGCGACGGTGCAGGATACCGGAATCGGCATTAAAAAAGCGGATTTAGAAAAGCTGTTTGAATCCTTTGAGCAGGTGGACAGCAAAAGAAACCGCAATCTGGAGGGGACGGGCCTTGGGCTTGCGATCAGCCAGCAGCTTGTGCGCCTGATGCTTGGTTCCATCGAGGTGGAAAGCGAATTTGGAAAAGGCTCGAAGTTTTCCTTTCATCTGCCGCAGCGCATTACGAGCGAAAAGCCCAGCATTACGCTAAAAAGCCCGATCCCAAAAGCCGCGGCGGGGCTTACCTTTGATCCGGTTTTCCAGGCGCAGTTAAAAAAGGATATTAAAAGGCTCCATATTACATATATCGCTTTAGAGTCGGAGGAGGAATTAAACGGCCTGTTGGATATGGGCTGTAAATACGTTTTTATCGAGCGCGAAATGTATACCGATACGGTAAAAGAGTTTGTAAAAAAGAACCTGGACATTACGGCGGTGCTGGTCGTACATTTCCAGGATACGGTAAAGGAATTTTTGCCGAACCTTTTGATCGTAAAAAAACCGATCTATGCGCTGAATCTGGCTATGATCTTTAACCAGGAAAGCGTAAATGAAAATTACAGCAACGTCATGGACGAGGATTACGAATTTATCGCGCCGGAGGCAAATATTTTGATCGTGGACGATAACCAGGTGAACCTGACGGTTGCGGAGGGGCTGTTAAAGCCGCTTCAGATCAATATAGACACGGCGCAGAGCGGGAAAGAGGCGATCAATAAAGTAACCCAGCGCAAATACGACCTGATTTTTATGGACCACCAAATGCCGGATCTGGACGGCATCAAGACAACGCATATTATCCGGCGGTTTCACGAGGAATATGCCAGGATTCCGATCGTCGCCTTTTCCGCGCAGATTTCCACAGAGACGGAAATGATGTTTTTAAACGAAGGCTTAAATGACTGCGTTGCAAAGCCTTTTGAGCTGCGTATGATGATTTCCACGCTAAAGCGCTGGCTGCCAAAGGAAAAAATACAAAAGGCCAGCAAGGAAGATGAGGAAACGTTTGAAATTTCTAGCCATGGGGGAGCTGATGAGCCGTATATCCCGGTGATCGACGGGCTGGACGTGGAAGCCGCGTTAAAGCTGCTTGGGAGCGAAAAGCTGCTTTGGGAGGTGTTAAAGGATTATTACCGCATTATCCAAAAGAAGGCGGAGGAGATAAAACGATACGAAAAACAGGAGGATTTTAAAAACTATACCGTTGAGGTGCATGCGTTAAAAAGCGCGTCCAAGCAGATTGGGGCGACCCAGCTGTCGGAGCTTGCCGCACGGCTTGAAAAAGCCGGGAATGAAAAGGATGGGGCTGTGATCCATCGATATACCGACCGGCTGTTGGCGCAATACCTGCATTTGGACAAGGTGCTGGCGCCTTATTTTTCAGAGGATGACATTTCAACGGAAGAAAAGGAAAAAGGGCCGATACCGAATGAAATACGGCGCAGGGTGTTTGGAGACATGCGCGCGGCGATCGCGGATTTGGATATTGACCAGATGGAAGGCATTATACTGGAAATGGGCGGCTATTCCTATGAGGGCTGGCAAAAGGAGCTTTATGGCCAGTTGAAGGAAGCTGCCGAGGTGCTCGATGTAGATACATGTGAATCAATTTTGGAGGATTGGGAAGAGAAAGAGAAGGACAATGGAAATTGAAGAATTAAACTTAATTGATTTCATCGACGCAGATACGCTGACTACGATCGAAGCGGCTTTTTGTGAAATGACGGAAATGAGCGCGGTGATCTCCAATCCTGACGGGGAAGCGATCACGACACAGCATCGTTTTTTGGATTTTTGCAAAATGGCGCGCAGTTCACCAGAGGGCGGCAAGCTGTGCCAAAACTGTGATAAAAAAGCCGTAAAGATGGCGCGTCAGTCAAAAGAGCCTGTGTTTTACCGATGTCATGCGGGGCTTACAAATTTTGTGGCTCCGATCATGGTACAGGGCAGAGTGTTAGGTTTCTTTTTCGGAGGAAGGGCGTTAAACGAAGAGCCGGATGAAAAAGAGGCGCTGATCCATGCGCGGGAGATTGAGGTTGATCCAAAGAGCTATTTGGCGAAGCTGCATGACGTGCCTGTATATACGGAAGAAGAGATGAGGAACGCGGCGGACTTTTTGTATGCGCTGGCAAATGTTTTGTCTAATATTGGACAGAGCCGTTATAAGATCCTGCTGTCAAACGAGGAGCTGGAGCGGGCGACCCAGGCGAAATCCGATTTTCTTGCGAATATGAGTCATGAGATCCGCACCCCGATGAACGCGATCATCGGCATGTCGGAAATGGTGATGCGGGAGCCTCTTCCAGCCGAAGCGGTGGAGTACATTAACCAGATCAAGATTGCCGGGCAGACGCTTTTGACGATCATCAACGATATATTGGATTTTTCCAAGATTGAAACTGGCACGATTGAAATCCATCCGGCGCAGTATTCCCCGATGTTTTTGCTAAACAGCGTTGTAAGCGCGATCGTTACGAGAATCGAAACCAAGGATGTGGAGCTGATCGTTGACGTTCCGTCAAGCCTGCCGGAGGCGTTGATGGGGGACTATATCCGGCTGGAGCAGATCATATTAAACTTGGCTGGAAACGCGGCAAAGTTTACGCACCATGGGCAGATCCTATTAAAAGTGGAATACGAGGAAACGGAGCAGGACGAGCTAGAGCTACAGATTTCTGTCATTGATACGGGCATTGGGATCCGGAAAAAAGATATCGGGCAGCTTTTTGACGCGTTTAAACGCATAGATTTAAAAAGCACCCACGAAATCGAAGGGACGGGCCTTGGGCTTGCGATTACAAAGCAGTTAGTCACGCAGATGAATGGCACGCTGCATGTGGAAAGCGAATATGGGGAAGGAAGCTGCTTTTCCTTTGTCGTTCCTCAAAAAATCGTAAGTAAGGCGCCGGGCGTGGCGTTGAAGAACCCGGGAGGGATCCGCTGCGCCGGCCTGCTTGGCAATCATTATGTGGAAAAGCAGCTAAAAAAGGATATCGAAAGGCTGGGAATCCCATATCAAAAGGTGGAATCCCTTCATGATATATCCATGCTGCCGTCCCAACAGGTCAATTTCTTTTTTATAGAGCATACGATGTTTACGGACTATGTAGAAAAATTTGTCCGCATCCACCCGGATATCCAGTCGGTTTTGCTTATCAGTATGCAGACTGCGCCGGAATACGATATGCCAAACCTTACGGTCATCCGAAAGCCGCTTTATACGGTAAATATCGCGAGCGTTTTTAATAAAGAGCTGCATATGGACATGGATGTGGATGCGGAAAAGGAGCTGTTTGATTTCGTTGCTCCAAACGCGCAGATTTTGATCGTGGATGACAACGCGGTGAATCTGACGGTGGCGGCAGGGCTGCTTGAGCCGTTGCGGATGAAAATAGACACGGCGATGAATGCGAGGGAAGCGATAGAAAAAATCGCCCGCGGAAAATACGACCTGATTTTTATGGATCACATGATGCCGGACGTAGATGGCGTGGAAGCGACGCATATTATCCGGCGGTTTTATACAAACTACAACCATGTGCCGATCATCGCGCTGTCGGCAAACGCGGTGGACGGCGCGGAAAAGTTTTTCCTGAAAGAGGGGATGGACGATTTTGTGCCAAAGCCGATTGAACTGTCCTTTATCCTTTCCAAGCTGCGCCACTGGCTTCCGGACGAAAAAATAGAGCCAATATCGCCAGAGGACGTCCAGGCTGCAAAGCCCCAGGAATTTTGCGTGGAAATTGAAGGGCTGGACACCCAGGCGGCGTTCCGGCTGCTTGGCAGCGAAAAACTGTTCTGGGAGGTATTAAAAGATTATTATTTGGCGATCTCGAAAAAATGCGCGCGGATTACGCAGCTGGAGCAGGAAGAGGACTGGAAAAATTATACGATTGAAGTTCATGCGCTAAAAAGCGCGTCCAAACAGATCGGCGCGATAGAGCTTTCGGAATTGGCGGCGCGAATGGAGCAGGCGGGCAACGAAGAAAACGCCGCGTTGATCCATCTATACACGCCAAAGCTTGCCAGACAGTATTTTGCGCTGGAAAAAGTCTTAAAGCCGTATTTCCAGCCGGAAACCAGCGTGGAAGAAGAAAAGCCAATCGCGAACGCCGAGGTGCTTAGCCAGTGCTTTGTATTGCTTCGGGAAGCGTTTGACGATCTGGATATGGATAAGATGGAAGCGGTTGTGGGGCAGATGAAGAAGTTTTCCTATGAGGAAGGGCACAAAGAGTTATTTGAGCAGCTGTGCGGGGCGGTGAATGAGCTGGATACGGATGCGAGCGAGGATATTATTAAGATGTGGGAGACGAAGCTGTAGCAGCCTTGCGTTTGTTTTGGATAAAACGGTTGAAGCGGGGATTTGCCGCCATTTGGCGAAATCCCCGTTTTAATCTGTCAATTACTTTAATTTCATATTATTTTTATCTAATTGTGTTGCGGTTTTTCGATCAGCCCCTCCACCAATTTTACGCATTCCGCGGCGTCTTTAGAATACCCATCCGCCCCGATTTCATCCGCAAAGCTTTGCGTGATCGCGGCGCCGCCAATGATGATCTTTCCATCAAAATGCATTTCCTTTGCCAGATTCACCACGTCCTGCATCCGCGTCATTGTAGTTGTCATAAGCGCGGAAAGTCCGATGACTTTTGCCTGTTCTCGGATGGCGGTTTGGACGATCGTATCTGCGGGCACGTCTTTGCCAAGGTCGATGACATGGTAGCCGTAGTTGCGAAGCATCAGTACGACCAGGTTTTTGCCGATGTCATGGATATCGCCTTCTACGGTGGCGATGACCAGGGTGGCGGCTTCCTTTTTACTTCCGTTTCGCTGGATCAGCGGTTCTAAATATTCGATCGCGGTTTTCATTGCGTTTGCGCTTGCGATAAGCTGCGGCAGGAAATATTTTTGCTGGTCAAATAATACGCCGACCTGATTTATGGCAGGGATTAAATACCGGTCTATGACCTGCTGCGGTTTTGCTCCGCCGGATAGCTCTGCCTTTGCGTAGGAGACAATCTGGTTTTTATCGCCTTGCAGAACGGCATTGTATACTGCGTTGGATGCCGCGCCATTTGCGTCCGCTTCTTTTGCGCCTGCCGTTGCTGGAACCGGCTTTGCCGCCTGTGATTGACGCTGTTCTTCCTCCTGTTTTATGCTGTATTGCTGCATACGGCTGATGTAGCGGGAGGAGCTGTCTTTTTTGCACAAAAGCATGTCGGAAGCGGCGGCCGCGTTCATTAAAAGATCCTGGGAAGGATTTGCGATCGCCATCGTAAGCCCGTTTGCGATCGCCATCGTCAAAAAGGCGGTATTGACAAAAAGGCGCTGCGGCAGTCCAAAGGAAATATTAGAAAGCCCGCAGACGGTCGCAAGCCCAAGCTCATGCTTGCAGTAATGGATCGTGTCAAAGCATTCCAGGGCGGCGTTTGGATTTGCGCCAACGGTTGCCACAAGCCCGTCTACAATGATATCCTCCTTTGAAAAACCAAGGGAAAGCGCTCGTTTTAGCGCTGTATGCACAATGCCCCGTTTTTCCTCTGCGTTTTTTGGAAGCCCTTCGTCGGATAAGGGCAGCAGGATAAACATTGCGCCGTAACGCTTCGCAATCGGAAGCAGCCTTGTGATCTTTTCGGATTCCATCGATATGGAATTGATCAAAGCGCGGCCCGGGTAAATGCGAAGGGCGGCTTCTAAAGTATCCACCGAGCTGGAGTCTAAACACAGCGGGCAGTCTACGGTAGAAGTAACCTCGTAAATGGCTTCCTGCATCATCTTTGTTTCGTCAATGCCGTTTACTCCCATATTGACATCCAGTATCACCGCGCCGTTTTCTGCCTGTTCCTTTGCCATGCTGCGCACAAGGCTTAGGCTTCCTTCCCGTAGCTGCGCCTTTAGCTTTTTCTTTCCGGTTGGGTTAATGCGCTCCCCGATCACTTGAAACGGGCCGTCTAACGTAATCTCTACCGTCTTGCGTTCCGAAGTCAGTACGCGCCGGCTTATGCTTTGGATTGCAGGCGGGTTTATGCCTGCGGCGATATCCGCCAGGGCTTTTATGTGGGACGGGCCTGTGCCGCAGCAGCCGCCTGCGATGTGCGCGCCTGCCTGAATCAGCTTTTCCATAGAAAGGGCAAATTCCTGGGGGCTCATTTTGTAAACCGTTCTGCCGCATTCAAGCTCCGGCATTCCGGCGTTTGGCTTGGCAAGAATCGGGATATTGGCATATGCGTACATTTCTTTTACGATATCAAGCATCGCGTCCGGCCCGGTGGAGCAATTTAGCCCCACGGCATCTACGCCAAGGCTTTGGAGCGCGACGACCGCGGTTTTTGGATCTGTGCCAAAAAGCGTCCTGCCGTCCGCTTCAAATGTCAGGCTCGCCATAACCGGCAGGTCGCAGGTTTCCTGGATGGCGATAACGGCGGCTCTTGTTTCTTGCAGGCTCATCATAGTTTCTATGATAAAAAGATCTACGCCTGCTTTATATAGCGCGTCCGCCTGTTCTTTGTAGATTTCCACCAGCTGTTCAAACATCAGATCGCCTAACGGATAAAGCTGCTGCCCGGTCATCGTAAGGTCGCCTGCCACATAAGCTTTGCCGTTTGCGGCTTCTTTAGAAAGCGCGGTCAGCTTGGCATTGATTTCGAAAAGCCGGTCTTGCAGGCCATATTCGGCCAGTTTGATACGGTTAGCCGTAAAGGTTGGGGCGTATAGGATATTTGCCCCGGCGGTGACGTATTCCTGTTGCAGTTTTTTTAGGATTTCGGGGTGTTCTAAAATCCAAAGCTCCGGGCATACGCCGGTTGGCATGCCTGCCTGCTGCAAGTTTGTGCCGCAGGCGCCGTCTAAGATCAGAATGCGGTTGTCCGTAAGTTCGCGGAAAGTTTGTTTTGTCATATTGGATTCTCCTGTCGTGGTTTCGGTCACGTTCGTTTTATGTGATTTCGCCGCTTTTTATAAATGCGAAATGCTTTCCTTATTATAATATTGATATGGAAAATTGGCTAGTTCTTTTTTCAGTCCGGGATTTTCCGTTTTTGTTACTATTCACGGCCTGGGGGCCGCTCATAGTAACGTTTCCAGTCCATTTAAAGTCGCCTGCGGCGGGGACTGGAAACCAAAAGCCATTACTCTTTCATACGGAATGCGCAGCTAGTGCGCATTCCTGGGCCGTGAAAAGTAACCCGTTTTTACTTATTTAGGGCAAAACGGGCGGGCGCCAGTTGCAATCTGCAAATATTTGTGATAAGGTTTTGTTAGAGTTTGAGCAGTTCCTAGGAACCCGTTATTTCTGATGGCGGCGCTTGGCAGTATCCATCAAAAGCTGGTGCATTTTTTGGATTGGGCCATCGGGAATTATATCCATGGGAAAAATGGAGAATAGAAGCTGTTTAAATACCGGACTGCGGGAGTCAGGGAATATTGGATCGTGGACGATACATGCAATCTTATTATGGTTTATGATTTTGAGCAGGATAAACTGACCGATTATAAATTTTCGGATAAAATAAAGGTTGGGATATTTGAGGATTTTGAAATTGATTTTTTAATGGTAGATATCAGTCGGTAAGGAACTGTGAAAAAATAACTTTAGCAAATAACTTTAAGCATATAGAAAGTTTAGGAGGATAACACAATGGAAAACAGGATTTCAGGCACAACGCGCCTGCTTGGGCTGATCGGCTCCCCGGTGGGGCATTCCGGCTCCCCGGCGATGTATAATTACAGCTTTCAAAAGCTGGGACTGGATTATGTGTACGTGGCCTTTGATGTGAAAAAGGAAGCCGTAGGAAAGGCGATGGAGGCGATGCGCACTTTTGGGATGCGGGGCATGAATGTGACGATGCCGGATAAGACAGAGGCGGTGCAATATATGGATGAGCTGTCGCCTGCGGCGCGTTTGATCGGAGCGGTCAATACGATTGTCAATGACGATGGAAAGCTGATTGGATACATAACGGACGGGGAAGGTTTTGTCAATAACTTGCGCGACCGGGGCATTGATGTGGCAGGGAAAAAAATCACGGTGGCAGGCGGCGGGGGAGCCGCGACCGCGATCCAGGTACAGTGCGCATTAGACGGGGCCAGGGAAATTTCGATTTTTAACAGGAAGGACGCGTTTTTTTCACGCACCCTGGAAATGGCGGAGAAAATCCAAAAAGAAAAACCGGGCTGTATCGTGCGCGCCTTTGACCTAGCGGACGATGCGAAGATGAAGGAAGAAATAGACGACAGTGATATTTTCGTAAACGCAACGATTGTCGGCATGAAGCCGTTAGACGATCAAAGCGTTGTAAAAGATCCATCGGCGTTTCGCCCAGGGCTTATCGTCTGCGACGCGGTTTATAACCCGAAGGAAACAAAGCTGTTGCGCGAGGCGAAGCAGGCAGGCTGTACCTGTATCAGCGGGGAAGGGATGCTGCTTTGGCAGGGCGTTTCGGCGTTTAAGCTGTACACCGGGCAGGATATGCCGGTGCAGGAAGTGCGGGAGAAATTTTTTGCAGTTCAGTGACAAAAGACAGTGGATGTCAATTATAAAAACAGAGCGTTTTACAGGTAGATAGTAAAACGCCCTGTCTTTTATAATAGAATTCAAATATTATTCTACCATATTCACTACTTCTGCCGCTGTTTTCAGCTGTTCTTTCGCTTCTTATGCTTTTATATTTCTTCTGTGCAACAGTCTCTTTCCTATATTTAAACATTCATTCAAATATTTTCAGACCATGATTAATATAATAATCCATTTTCGAATCTACAGATAAAAGCGCCATTCCATTTTTTATTGCCTGCCATATAATTATCCGGTCAAACGGATCTTTATGTTCCCTTGGCAGTTTATAAGAAGAAATCAATTCTTCGTTTTTTAATGATTTGCATATTAAAAAGCTGTCTTGTACTTCTTGAAAAAATTCCTCTGGAGTAATTCCTTTTAAAGTAAGTTTGCCAATCGAATATTTGATAGATATTTCCCACAAACTTGCCTGGCTATAATAAATCTCGTTGCCCAATCAGCTCCTCATCACTTATGTTCCAATCCTTTTCAAAAGACACCGATGCCTTTCCCTCAAGTGTTCCTAATCTGCGGACTTTTGGTTCTATTTTTTCATCTAATGCAGTGATAATGACTTTCTGATTCATGAAAAAATGTTCTTTCTCTAATGGAACACATACTGCTCCATTATAATATCCATGTACTGCCACCATATGCACCCCTCCATATTTGTTTTTCTTAATTTATAGTATATCCATATTTATAATCAAAATCAACCACTCTTTGCAAGCTGATTTTTATATTTACCTGTTTTGACATTCCTATTGTTGTTGCTTCTGAACAGCAAAATGCCCCATTTTAATGATTTTTTAATGTTCCCATAAAGAAACTTATATTTTGTTCTAAATAAAAAAAGCATTCATATATTAGTCATGGGACAACTTCTAATGTATATTCACGAGCATACTTTTGTGAGGGGAGGATAAGGGCAATGGAAAAATTATGGCGGATATTTCCGCTGCATATGAGGGAAGGGCTTCGGGAGGCCGCCGGTGCGTTACATAATATGGAAGAAATCCGTATCCGGACCGGGCAGCCGGTCATATTGCTGGGCGGGCAGGAGGAATGGTTTTTATTAAAAAAGGCGGAAAAAACGGGATGCCTGACGAAGGAGCCAGCCGAAGCTTACCGGGCGACGGCGCAGGATTTAAATGATCTGATGGTCTTTATCAGCCGCTATTCGCTGTTTGCGTTTGAAGAAGAACTGAAAAACGGGTTTATCACGTTAGAGGGCGGGCACCGGGTGGGGCTGGGGGGACAGGCAGTCTGCCATGGGGAGCGCATCCAGACGCTTCGCAATATTTCCAGTATGAATATCCGTATCTGCCATCAGGTGAAAGGCTGCGCGAAGGAGCTGGCGCCTTATTTATACCGCCATCCGAAGCAGAAACGCTCTGGCATTTATAACACGTTGATCGTATCCCCGCCTGGAATTGGGAAAACGACGCTGCTGCGGGATATGGTGCGCATTTTATCAAATGGGACAAGGCAGCATACGGGGCTAAACGTCAGCATAGTGGATGAGCGCTCGGAGATCGCGGGCTGTTATCAGGGGACGCCCCAAAATGACGTGGGGATGCGCACCGATGTGCTGGACGGATGTCCAAAATCAAGCGGGATGATGTTTTTGATCCGCACCATGTCTCCGCAGGTGGTGGCGGTAGATGAGCTTGGCTCGAAGGAGGATGTGGCGGCGGTCGCTTATGCGTGCAGTTGCGGATGCAGCATTCTTGGCTCCGTACATGCATGGGGGTTAGAGGAGCTGGAAAAAAAGCCTGTTTTAAAAGAGCTGATCCATGGACATTTTGAGCGTTTTTTGGCAATCCGGCAAATTGAGGGCGGAATGCGCCAGTATGAGCTGTACAACGCCGGAAAAGAGCGGATATGCTAAAGCTGGCGGGCTGTATCTGCATCCTGCTTGCCTCAAGCGGCATGGCGTATTCTTGTATTTACAGCCTGCGTAAAGAGATCAGTCAGAGCGAGCAGCTTTTAGACCTGTTTACGGTGATGGAAGGGGAGCTTGCATACAGCAGATGCCCGCTGCCGGAGCTTTTAGCGCGGCTGTCCGGACAGCTTGCGGAGCCATACAGCCAGCTTTTTTTGCAAAGCAGCTCTCGGATGGAGGAAAACAGAGAGGCGGATATCCCAACAATTTGGGGCCAGTGCTGCGAACAGGCAAGACGGCAGCTTTTTTTATCCCCCCAGGCTTACCAGGCGCTGCTTCGGATGGGGGAGGCGTTTTCTTATACTTCCCTGGAATCCTCGTTGCAGCTGTTGCGTCTTGGACAGAAAAAAATGGCGGATATCCTTGCTAGACGCAATGGGGAATTTGCGGGCAAAAGGAAGCTTTACTGCTGTTTGTCTTATATGGCAGGGTTGTTTTCGATTATTTTGTTGTTATGAAAAAGCTGCCGGGAGGGCTGTTTGGAATGAGCGTTAATTTAATTTTTAAAATCGCCGCCGTAGGGATCATCGTTACGGTGTTAAGCCAGGTCTTAAAGCATAGCGGGAGGGAGGAGCACGCGTTTTTGATCAGCCTTGCGGGGCTGATGATCGTGCTGTTTTGGGTATTGCCTTACATTTATGACTTATTTGAAACGATGCGCTCTTTGTTTGCGCTATAAAGGGCGTGTCGTAAGATTGGGGTGATGGAATGGACATGATAAAAATAGCGGCGCTTGCGGTCAGCGGGGTCATGCTTGCGTTAACGCTAAAGCAGACGAAGCCGGAATACAGCATTGTCATTGGCATGGCGGTGTGCATCTGCATTTTTATTTATGTGATGTCAAAATTGCAGGTTGTGCTTGGATACTTAAAGCAGCTGGAAACGGCAATCCATGTGGACAGCGTCTATCTGGACATTATTTTAAAAATGCTTGGCATTACGTATATTACGCAGTTTGCTTCGGACATATGCAAAGACGCGGGATACAGCGCGGTTGCGAACCAGATCGAACTGTTTGCAAAGGTGTCGGTATTGTTTTTAAGCTTTCCAGTATTAACGACACTTGTAAAGACCATTGGGGAGGCGCTGTGAGGAAACGGGTAATGCTGCTGCTGTTTACTGGAGTATTTGTGGTTTTGTTGCAGACCGTAAGCCTTGCGGCAGCGGATGAAACAGCGCAAGCGCCAAAAACCGATGTAACTGAAGATATCCAGGAAGAAACGGAAAGCATTTTAGGGGATCTGGGGCTGTCGGACGTGGATTCTTATTTACAGCAGGAAGGAAACGGACAGCTTACGTTTTCCGGGCTGGTACGGGATCTGATGAAAAACGGGCTTGCGTTTGAATTTTCTTCCGTTGGAAAAGCAGTGCGTTCTGTGATCGTACAGGATTTCCAGGAAAACCGTAAGTCGCTGCTGCAAATCTTAACGCTTGCCATTGCATTTTCGATTTTGCTGCAAATGACTCCCTCCGCCCAAAAAACGTACCTTGCGGATACGGGCTTTCTTGGCATTTATCTGATCTTAATGCTGCTTTTGCTGAAATTGTTTCTTTTGATGACCGGGACGGTGGAAGGGTATCTGGCGAAATTAACGGATTTTATGCAGGTGCTACAGCCCGTGTTTTGCCTTAGCATGGTCTTTTCCACCGGAAGCATGAGCGCGGGGGTGTATTACGAAATGCTGCTTTTGCTCATATTTTTAATCGAAACCGTATTTGTGAAAATACTGCTTCCGGTTGTGCAGGTTTATATGGTGTTGCAGTTAATTAATTATATGATGGAAGGCCAGCGTTTTACCCGGATCGCCTGTTTTTTGTCAAATGGCGTGAAATGGTGCACAAAGGCGTTTTTAACGGCGGTCATTGGATTTAATTTTGTGCAGGGCCTGCTTGCGCCGGGAATCGACGGGGTGAAACGAAGCGTAGCCGCCGGGGCGGTGCGCATCGTGCCGGGAATCGGACAGGTTATGAACTCTACGACAGAAATACTGGCTGGCTCTGCGATGTTAATAAAAAACAGCGTTGGCGCGGCGGCTTTGGTCATCCTTGCGGTCATAAGCTTTCTTCCGCTTTTAAAGATCGCGGTTTTGATGCTGCTGTACCAAGGCTGCGCCGCACTTTTAGAGCCGGTGGCGGATAAACGGATCTGTGCGGCTACGGCGGCGCTTGGGCAGTCGGCGGCATTGTTTTTACGGCTGATGTTTTATGCGGTGTTGCTGTTTTTTTTATCGATCGCGGTGATCTGCACGGTTACGACGTTATCGGCAAGATAATGGACGGGAGAAGGGGGAGCGATGGATTCGGTTTTAGGTTGGCTCAAAGAGTTTTTGATCGTTTATTTGATCCTTACGGTGTTTACGCAGCTTTGCGCGTCGCAGCAGTTAAAAAAATACTTAAGATTTTTTTCAGGCGTGATCCTGCTTTTGATGCTGTTTTCCCCGATCATGCGTCTGTTAGGAAGGGACGCTTCGGGAGCGTTTTTTGAAACGTCTTCATTTGAAGAAAAGGTGTCTTATGAAGCGTTTTTGGAGCAGCTTGACAGCATACGGCAGGATTCCAAAAAGCTTGCGTTTCTAAACAATGACAATACGATGCGAAAATATGAGGACGCGATCGCCAGGGATATTTTACGGCAGGCGAATGGTCAGCAGATTTTCGTGTCGAAAGTCCAGGTCCGGCTGAATGGGCAGTATGAGATTGAGGGCGTGTCGGCCTGGCTTTCCGCTTCCGCCACAAAGGAAGAAAAAAAGGAGGCAAAAAAGGAGCTGGCGCGGTTATTGCGGGACACGTATGGGATAGAGGAGGAGCGGCTGAATATCAGCTGATGGTGGGATTATGAAGGGAGTTCCTGATTTTTTTCAGAAAATGGATAAAACAAAGTGGCTGATCTTAGGGCTGTGCGGGGCGCTGCTTTTGATCATAGCCCTGCCCACAGACGGCGGCAGGCAAAAGAAAGACAGCCTGACGCAGCAGGAGACGGGCAGCGCCCAGGAGGAAGAAAGCCGTATACAGGCGTATAAAAAGCAGCTGTCGGGGGAATTGGAGCGCACCCTTGGCTACATGCATGGAGTCGGGAAGGCGCATGTTATGATCACGTTTCAGGACAGCGGGGAAAATGTCGTGGAAAAGGATATTTCCAAGTCTGAAAATACGAAAGCAAACAGCGGATACCAGGAATCCACGGTTTACGGCGAGGCGGATGGCAAAAACCCGTATGTCAGCCAGCAGAAGCTTCCGAAAGTAGAGGGGGTTTTTGTGGTGGCCGAAGGAGGCGGGGATTCCGTTGTAAAGCAGGATATTTTAGACGTGGTCATGGCGCTGTTTCCAATCGACGCCCACAAGGTTAAAATCGTCAAGATGGAATAAATTGCAGGACGCATGAATACAATAAATTAGTAAAAAGACCATGCAGGGAGAAGGAAAATGAAAAAAATATTTAAAAAAAACCAGGTTGTCATTACTGCATTGGCGCTGATGATTGCTGCGGCAGGTTATTTAAGCTATACATACAGCGGCATTGGTGATGATAAACTAAAAGAAGCCAGCGCTGAGCTTACGGATGAAGATTACGAGATCGTCGCAAAGGACACCCAGGTGGACGCGGAAATATTTACGGAAGAAGAGCTGGATACAAGCACGGACGATGCAAAAAAAGCGCAGGATGCAAAAAATAAAGACAGTCAGGCGGATGACGGCAAGAAAAACACAGACGGCGAAAACGCCGACGCAAACAAAAAAGACGGCGATTCCGAGCAGATCGACAACCCGGGGGAGACGGTGCTTACAAGCTCAAAAGTATCCAACGTGGATTTTGCGGTGGAAGCAAAGCTCAACCGTGAGCAGGTGCGTTCGCAAAATAAAGAGGATTTGATGAAAGTCATCAACAGCACGGCGCTTTCGGATACGGAAAAGCAGGAAGCCGTTGACAAAATGGTGACCTTAACAGACACCGCGCAGAGGGAAGCCGACGCGGAGATGCTTTTGGAAGCGAAAGGCTTTACGGATGTGGTAGTGAGCGTTACGGATAATGCGGCGGACGTGGTGCTGAATATGGGTGACGTGACCGACGCAAAGCGGGCGCAGATCGAGGATATTGTAAAGCGTAAGGCGAAGGTTTCGGCGGAAAATATTGTGATCACGCCGATTACGACGAAAAAGGCGGAAAAATAGGCTGGGTTTGCGAGAGCCGCTGGATATAGAAAGCGGCGCTATGATACAAAACGCCAGCCGCCTGTCAAAGAAGCATTCTTAAGCTTCTCCAACTGACAGGTGGCTGGCGTTTTTGTTATTTAAATAAATTTTAATTTAGGCGTATTATGCGTTCACGGTTTGAATAAACCGAAGGAACGCGTCTCTGCCTTCTTTTGTGCATTTGTACACGCCAGCGTCTTTTAACACTTCCTGGAACACAAGCCCGATCTCGTTGCGGATGACCGTATCAATATTGGATTCCGTAATCGAATCATATTTCGCGCGGAATGCGTCGACCCAGTCCGCATGCTTTGCGATGGCTTCATCAGAACGGATGTCCGCGCCGGAGAGCATTGCGGCTTTCAGCGTTGCCATTTCGTCTTTTAAACGGGCTGGAAGTACGGCTAAGCCCATCACTTCGATCAAGCCGATGTTTTCCTTTTTGATATGGTGCAGATTCGCGTGCGGGTGGTATACGCCAAGCGGATGCTCGTCGGTTGTAATGTTGTTTCGAAGCACCAAATCCAGCTCGTAGCTTTCGCCGCGCCTTCTTGCGATCGGGGTGATCGTATTGTGCGGCTCCCCGTCTGTGTTTGCGAAAATAAACGCGGCTTCGTCGGTGTACCCGCGCCATTTTTGCAGGATTTTATCCGCCAGGTCGATCAGCCGTTCCTTTTCCGGGGCGGTCAGGCGGATGACGGACATCGGCCATTTTACGATCCCGGCTTTTACGTCGTTGAAACCGGAAAATTCGATCTCGGTTTCGATCGGAGCTTTTGCCATTGCAAACTCATAATGCCCGCCCTGGAAATGGTCGTGGCTTAAAATAGAGCCGCCTACGATCGGAAGGTCCGCGTTGGAGCCTACAAAATAATGCGGGAACTGCTCGACAAAGTCTAAAAGCTTGCCAAATGCGGCGCGTTCGATCTTCATCGGGGTATGCTTGGAATTAAATACGATGCAGTGCTCGTTGTAATAAACATACGGCGAATATTGTAAGTACCAATCGCTCTGGTTGATGACGATCGGCATGATCCGGTGGTTTTGCCTTGCCGGATGGTTAATGCGCCCCGCGTATCCTTCGTTTTCTTTACAGAGCAGGCATTTTGGATAGCCGCTTTGCTTTGCCAGCTTTGCGGCGGCGATCGCTTTTGGGTCTTTTTCCGGTTTTGATAGGTTGACCGTAATGTCAAGCTGTCCGTATTCCGTATCCGTCGTCCATTTTAAGTCTTTTTTGATCCGGTATCTGCGGATATAATCGGAATCACAGCACAATTTGTAAAAATAGTCCGTTGCGGCCTGCGGCGACTGGTTTTGGTATAAATCCCGGAATTTTGCGATGGCTTCGCTTGGCCTTGGAACTAAAAGCCCCATGATCTTTGTGTCGAACAGGTCGCGGGCCACAATGCCGTCCTCTTTTAGAATGCCTTGTTCCAGCGCGTATTCCATCATGGAATTTAAAATGCCTTCCAGCTTTTCTTCGGCTTCCTCCTGGGTAAAGCGAGGCTTCGTTTCCCATGCCTGCGCCACATTGTCATCCAGCTCGTCTAATTCAAATAATTCTAACAGGCGGTTTATCGTATAGATTTTATCTTCTGGGAAAATCAATCCGGTCGCAAGCCCGTATTCAGTCAGTTGTAAAATATTCTCCTGTATCATGTTTTCTCCCTTCTAATTTAAGACAACCTGGTCGGGCCGTCGCCGATTTCTACGACATAGAAATCCCCGGCGTATCCGATTTTTTCCTCATAAGCCTTTCCGACTTTTTCAATAAAGGTATCCACCGCTTCTTCTTTTACAATGCTTACCGTGCATCCGCCAAAGCCCGCGCCGGTCATGCGGGAGCCGATCACGCCCTCGATTTTCCAGGCTTCCTCCACCATCGTGTCTAATTCAATGCCTGTTACCTCATAGTCGTCCCGCAAGGATACATGGGACGCGTTCATTAATTCGCCAAACAGCTTTACGTCCCCGGATTTTAACGCGTCTACGGCTTTTAATGTACGCTGGTTTTCATACACAGCATGTTTTGCGCGTTTTTTACGTGTTTCATCCTGGATTGCGTCTTTGTGCTGCTCAAACTGCTCTTCGGTTAAATCCCCCAGGGAATTAATGCTTACCACACTTTTTAGCTCTTCTAATGCGGTTTCGCATTCGCTTCGTCTTTCGTTATACTTGGAATCCCCAAGCCCGCGCTTTTTATTCGTGCAGGAAATAATGATCTTAGCCCCGGTCAGCTTGATTGGGGCGTAATCAAATTTCAGCGTCGCCGTGTCTAAAAAGATCGCGTTGTCCGCTTTGCCCATCGCAATGGCAAACTGGTCCATAATGCCGCAGTTTACGCCGTTAAAATTGTTTTCGGAATACTGCCCGATCAGCGCGAGATCCTGGTTTGTCACCTCAAACCCAAACAGGTCTTTTAGGATATATCCGGTCAGCACTTCCACGGAAGCCGAGGAGGATAATCCGGAGCCGTTTGGGATGTTTCCAAATAAAAGCAGATCCATGCCCTTTGTGACCTGCATTCCTTTTTCTTTGAACGCCCACATAACGCCCTTTGGATAATTTGTCCAGTTTGCGGCTTTGTCCGGCTTTAAGTCATCCAAAGAGGATTCTAAAACTCCAAATTTTTCGAAATTCATAGAGAAGAAACGAAGCTTGTTGTCCTCCCTTTGGCGGACTGCGCCATAAGTGCCGATCGTAAGCGCGCATGGAAAGACATGCCCTCCATTATAATCCGTATGCTCACCGATCAAATTTACGCGTCCTGGCGCAAAGTAAAGACGGATATCGCCTTCCGCTCCAAAAATTTCCTTAAATTTTGCTAAAATCTGCTCCTGCATCATTTTTTCTCCTTTCTGATTTTTGCATGTTTTATTTGCAAGCGTGCCTGATAACTCTATTATACGCACCTATAGATTTGATTTCAATTTTTATTTCCAGATTTACAACAATTTTCCGATAACCTGCAACAAAATAGCAGGTCGGTCCGCCGCGTGCGGCGTGAGGTCAAATTTTGCACAAAATATGGCGGGATGGATGAATGTTTTTTTCATTTTTTCCATAAACTTTAGGAAATCCAGGATATTTTCTACATTTTCCATTGTATGTACAAAATGTATGTGTTATAATCCGCATTATATGTGAAAGTATATTTCTGAATTGTAAAGAAGGGTGAATATGTGCGGTCGTGAAAAAACAAAGCAGGCGGTTGCCAATATAAAAAATCTGATCTCCAAGTATCGCCATGCTTGGATTTTGTCCTATTTTATCCTTTACCTTGCATGTTTTTTTTATCTGGAGCAGACGATCCAAAAAAAATTTCATATCATCACATATCCGATCGACCTTGCGATCCCGTTTTGTGAATATTTTATTATCCCGTATCTGTTTTGGTTTGCGTATATCGCGCTTGGGATCGGATATTTTTTTATTTGGAGCAAACAGGATTACTACAAGCTGTGCGCATTTTTGTTTACGGGCATGACCGTGTTTTTGATCGTGTCTTACGTATACCCAAACGGGCATTACCTGCGCCCGCTTGGATTTTCCCATGACAACTGGTGCATAAGGGCGGTCGAATGGCTGTACGAGGCGGATACGGCGACAAACCTTTTTCCAAGCATACACGTATACAATTCGCTTGGCGTGCATATCGCGATTACACACAGTGAACGCCTGAAAGAAAAAAAATTCTGCAAAGGGGTTTCCTTTGCGGTTTGCGTTTTGATTATTTTATCGACGATGTTTTTAAAGCAGCATTCGGTGTTTGACGTTGTGACCGCGTTTATCATGGCGGCTATTATGCATTATTTTATATATCGCCAGGCTTATCAGAAAGTGGCGGCCGCGTTTCGTGTGGATAAGCAAAAAAAGCGCCGCGCGCTCCATGGGCTTCGGATGTAGAAAGGATTTAAGATGATGAAAATTAATCGATGGGAAGAAAATATACGTAAGGTAACGCCATATACGCCAGGGGAGCAGCCAAATAAGCCGGATATGCTAAAGCTGAACACAAACGAAAATCCATATCCGCCCTCTCCCGCGGTTGAAATGCGCCTGCGTCAGTTTGACGTAGGCTGTTTGCGCCTTTATCCGGACCCAAAAGCGGAGGCGCTTGTGAACGCGCTGGCAAAGCGTTATTCGGTATCTCCAAAACAGGTATTTGTGGGCGTAGGCTCGGATGACGTGCTTGCCATGGCGTTTATGACTTGTTTTAATTCGAAAAAGCCGATCTTGTTTCCAGATATTACCTATTCCTTTTACGAGGTATGGGCGGAGGAATTTCGCATTCCTTATGAAAAAATCCCGTTGGACGACTCGTTTCATATAAGAAAAGAGGATTATTTCAGGGAATGCGGCGGTATCATCTTTCCAAATCCAAACGCGCCTACCGGGGAGGTGGAAAGCCTTTCTGATATTGAAGAGATTGTTCGAAATAATCAGGATGTGATCGTGATCGTGGACGAGGCTTATATCGATTTTGGCGGAGAGTCCGCGCTTTCTTTGATTTCAAAATATGACAACCTGCTTGTCGTTCAGACGTTTTCCAAATCCCGGGCAATGGCAGGGATGCGCATTGGGTATGCCATTGGCAGCAGCGAATTGATCCGCGCGTTAAACGACGTGAAATATTCTTTTAATTCCTATACCTTAAGCCAGCTTGCGTTATCGCTTAGCGTTGCGGCGCTGGAGGACGAGGCATATTTTCAGGATATCGTTCATAAAATAATTGCGACAAGGGAGCGTATGAAGGCGGAGTTTGCAAAGCTTGGGTTTTCATTTGGCGACAGCCAGAGCAATTTTTTGTTTGTCACCCATCCAAAGGCTTTCGCAAAAGATATTTTTGAATACTTAAAAGAGCGGGATATTTACGTGCGCTATTTTAACCAGCCGCGGATTGATAACTATCTTCGGATCACGATCGGAACGGATGCGCAGATGGAACGTCTGATCTGCGCGCTTAAGGATTATCTGAAATAATTTAATGAAGTAGAAATGGAGAACCAAAATGTACATCATTCAATTTATCCGTGGCTTTTGCATGGCGCTTGCGGACAGCGTGCCGGGGGTTTCCGGCGGGACGGTGGCGTTTTTGCTTGGGTTTTACGACCAGTTTATAGGCGCGATCGACGATCTGGTAAGCGGGAAGCTGGAGCAGAAAAAAAAGGCGGTCGTGTTTTTGATAAAACTTGGAATTGGCTGGGTAACGGGCATGGTCCTTGCGATGCTTGTGCTCTCCAGCGTATTTGAGTCTCATATTTACGCGGTCAGCTCTATGTTTATCGGGTTTATTTTATTCGCGATCCCGATTGTGATAAAAGAAGAAAAGGATACGTTATCAGAAAAAAAAGGCGCGGTTTTTTTTGCGTTCGCGGGGATTGCGGTTGTATGCGCAATCACTTATTTTAACCCGGTGGCAGGCGGGGAGAGCGTAGATCTTGGTAGATTAAATCCAAAGCTTGCGGTTTATGTTTTTGCGGCGGGCGTGATCGCCGTATCCGCGATGGTGCTGCCGGGGATTTCCGGTTCTACGCTGCTTTTGATCATGGGCTTATACCTGCCGGTGGTCACGGCGATCAAAGACATTCTGCATCTGGATTTTTCCGCGTTCCCAACGGTAGTCTTATTTGGATTTGGGATACTGGCTGGCGCGTGCGGGGTAGTAAAGCTGATCCGAAGGGCGTTAGAGCGGTATCGGCCCCAGACGGTCTATTTAATCCTGGGGCTGATGATCGGGTCTGTTTACGCGGTCATAGAAGGCCCAAAAACGCTGGATGATCCGCAGCCCGCGCTTTCTATGGAAACATTTCAGATCGTGTTCTTTTTGATCGGGTGCCTTGTAATCTTTGCGATGCAGGGGATGAAAAAATTTAAGGAGTAAGGGGCGTTACCACCCCATCTCCATCAGCCATCCGTTTAAAGCCCGCTCCCTTGCCCGCAGGTTTGACGCGTCATAGGCCCCAAGCTGGTATTCGCCCTGGATATTTCCGTCTACGATATATAATACCCGGGTGCATTTCGCCGCAACCTTGCTGTCGTGGGTGACCAGCATGATCGTGGTCCCTTCGGCGTTTAGCGCGGCAAGCTCGTTCATGACCTCGTCTGAGGAGGAGCGGTTGAGCGCCCCGGTCGGCTCGTCTGCGAATATCATTTTCGGACTGTTGATCATACTGCGGCAAATGCACGCGCGTTGCAGCTGCCCGCCGGACACCTCGTTGATGTCATTGTCGGCGACTTCGATAATGCCAAGCTTGCGCATCAGCGCGTGACCCCGGTTTGCGGTTTCGCGGCGGGATTCCTTGATCTTGTTGGACTGGCATGCAGGGAGGATGATATTGTCAAGCACCGAAAGGTTTTTTAGCATATACATCCGCTGGAAAATAAAGCCCATCTCGTTTAGCCGTAATCTGGCAAGCTCTTTTTGATTCATTTTGGAAATGTCCTCTCCAAGAAATCGGACTTCTCCGGCGGTGATTTTATCCATCCCGGAAACCGCGTAAAGCAGCGTGGATTTCCCGGAGCCGGAAGGCCCCATAACGGCTGTCATTTCCCCTTTTTGTATATGAAAGTTTACATTTTTTAATACGTTGTTCTGCCGTTTGTTGACGACATAGGTTTTACAAAGGTCTTTTACTTCTAATACGTTTTCCATTGCGATTCTCCTTTAAAAATAGTAGTTTTGCATGTTTATTCTAAGCCGCCTTTGATTCTTGTTTGAGATCATTTGTTGTTTGAAATCATTCGTTGTTTGAGGTCATTCATTATCAGAGATCTCAAAGGACGCGATCCTTCGAAGCCCCTGGGCGGAAAGGGACGCTGCCAGCGCGGTTACGGTAAGGACGATCAAAGGGTAAATAGCATACACCTCTAACGGCCGGATTTCATAATCGATACGGTATGCGCCCATCATATGAAAGATTGGCGTGATCAGAGCCGTAGAAAGCGGGGAAGAAAGAACCGCCCCTGCGATCACGGAGATCAAAAGCGTGATGCCAATGCGCATTGTCTGCACGGATACAAGGGAATGGTTTTGAAATCCAATCGCTTTTAAAAGCGCGATCTCGCTCTTTTCCTTGGCAATAAAGCTTTTTACCATAAGGATCGCCACAAGCGCGTTGATGCTTAGGATAATGCCCAAGATCAAAAGCTTCATATCCTCCAGCTTTCCCGCCACATCCGCTCCGATCATATAGCTGATGTATTCCCCCGGAGTGTAAACATTTGTTTGCGGGTATAAATTTTCCAGCATTTTTTTTCGCTCGGCAAGGGTTTCTTTATCCGGGTCGTCCTTATAATTTACCTGTATGCCGAAGCCTCCGGCGGCATAAGCGTAGTCCAGCTTGGCGTTTTGATAAAAACGTACGCCCTCGCCCATATTGTTCAGGCTTTGGGTG
Organism: uncultured Eubacterium sp.; assembly: GCA_947385775.1. GTDB lineage: Bacteria > Bacillota > Clostridia > Lachnospirales > Lachnospiraceae > Eubacterium_J. The sequence continues at coordinate 50,306 of CANDMI010000003.1, forward strand.
ATAGCGGTCACGGTGTAGTTTTTTGCGGTTTCTCCGACTTTGATCTCGATATCGTCGCCGATTTTTGCGTCGATCTGATCGGCGGTTAGATAGGTCAGGGCGACCTCATGCTCGTTTTGCGGCGGCGTGCCTTTCAGGTAGGCGTACTGATCGGCTGTCACATCGCCCCTGCCCTGAAAGGTCAGGGAATTTGTGCGTTTCTTTCCTTTGCGCAGATTGCTTCGGAACATGATCTCCTGGAAAACGTCAACGTCAATCCCGTTTTCTGAAAACATTTGTTTGATCTCTGAAAACTGGCGTTCGATTTTCGCCTCGTTATCTTCCATCGGATGAAACAGCATCTCTATCGAAATGACATGGTCGCTTTGCGCCATATTAAAAGTTGTGATCAAATGGTCGCAGCGTAAGGTGTTGATCGCGTTTACGGGAATGATCACAAGCAAGGTTCCGATGATAAAGATCAAGATCATGGAAACATAGCTTTTAAGCCCGCTTAAAATATCGTTTAACGCCATAAATGGAAGTGTCGGCAAATGGGATTTCCAAAGGCGCAGCATTCCTTTTTTACGGTAGCGTTCTCCGGTTTCGCCGCTTCTGATCGCGTCGATCGGGGAAAAGCGGCGTATTTTTCGCGTACAAAGGTAGCAAAAAAGCACAACGGCCGCCCCGGAACCGATCGCCGCCCAAACATTGATGAAAAAATGGCTTTCGCCGTCAAGGACGATCTTGTCAGAAATTCCGTTTAACATCATGCGGCTAAAGGGAAAGCTTAGGCAAAGCCCCACGAACGTCCCGATCACGGAGATGCCTAGGTATTTTACGATATAAAGGCCGCGGATCGCGTGATTTTTAAGCCCGATGGCTTTCATAACGCCGATTTCTCGAAATTCCTCGGTGATCGTAAAATGGATGATAAAGCGCAGGATCACCATAGAGATCAGGATCAGGCATACGCTGACCACGAGTAAAATGGCGGCGATTAAAATATCCATAATGTATACCATTTTAAACATCGACCGGTCGATGGACATAACGGTGTTGATGCCAAGCGCGTTAAATTCATCGCGGTAGCTCTGGTCGTCGGTATGGACTTCGACGGCGCTGCATATGGTTGCGTTTTTGCTTTCGCGGAATTGTTTCGCGTCGTTTTCGCTGACTAGAAACCGGGTCATCCCGACCATGGAGGAGCCAAAAAGCGCGTCCTTTGTGTAGCCTTTTAACGTAAATTCTTTTTTGACCCCGTTTTCGTGAATGAAGATTTTCCCGCCCTCATGAAAATCGTTATCTTTGGATTGAAAAATCGCGTTTGTGACGTACATTTCGCCGTCGGCGATATGGGTGATCTCCTGATTGTTTTTGTCGAATATTTTAATCCCGCTAAGCGTGGACAGCGCCAGGGTGTTGGAATATTCAAGCGTTTCTCCTTCGACCTTCACGTTTTTTGGCGTGATCTGGATCAGGTTTGCGATGTCATAGCGGTAGCCGTTTTCCTTTGCAAGCGCTTCAAAGCGTTTGATATCAGAGGAATTTGTAGACGCAAACCAGTAATCCGGCACCCCCGCCATTTCAAAAAAATCATCCAGCGCGCTGCTTACGGTGATCAGGTTGTTCGCGCTGCTTGCCACGAATGTCGCCGCTAAAATGACAAAGATTAACAGGATGGCATTCATGGTGCGCTTACGCTTCATGTCGTTTTTTAAAATTTGTAAATACATATCGCAGCTCCTTTCTTTTTTGTGATTTTAGCTTAGCATAGAAATTATTAAAAAATCCTTAAATCCAAAAATAGTCTTCCCAGCTCGATTCATAAACAAACGAATGTTACGCAAGCTTGATATTCGCGTGTTTTTATGATAAATTTTAATTAGATTTCGTAAAAATAGGCAGGTCAGCAAGGATAAGGGGATGCGGAATGCGGATATTGGCGGCGTTAGCGGTTATTTTTTGTATATTGGCGGTATATGTTTTTTTCTGGCTCGGCAGGGTTTTTGCTTTTTGGGGGATTTCATTCAATCGAAAAAGCGTGCGGATCGCGCGCGCAGCGCTTACTGTCGTAATCGCCGCCTTATCATGCGGCTTTCTTAGTATGCCGGGGATTGTCGCGCTGCATATGCTGGGGACGTGCGCGGCGCTTGAGGGCATCGGCTGGCTGCTTTGCAAGCTGCCTGTTTTTCAAACCCAGGGGGCGTTAAAGTGGGTGCGCAGAATATGCCAAAGCGGGGTTGCCGGGATTTTTATCGCGTTGCTGATCGTCGGTTATGGCTATTATAATATGAACCATATTGTGTGTACAGAGTATTTTGTAACGACAGAGAAGCCGATGCGAAAGGGCGGATACCGGATCGCGGTAGTTTCGGATACGCATTTTGGAAGCATACAGGATAAAAAGCTTTTGCGGGAGGGGATTGCGGAGATTTCGGCGCAAAGGCCGGATTTTGTGATCCTGGCGGGAGACATTGTAGAGGAAGGGACGTCTTTAAAGGAGCTGCGTGAGGCGTTTAAGCTGCTTGGCGGCATTGACAACCAATACGGCGTTTATTATGTATATGGAAACCATGACAGGCAGCCGTATACAAACAGTCGCACTTTTACAAATGAGCAGCTGGAGCGGGCGATTACAGAAAATGGGATCGAAATCCTTATGAACGGTTTTGTAAGCATAAACGATGAGATCCTTTTAGCCGGACGGGACGACGGCGCGTGGGGCAATGTCCGAAAACGCCCGTCCGCGGCGGAGACGTTAGCCGGGGCGGATACCGAAAAATTTATTATTATGGCAGACCACCAGCCGGTCGAGATAGAGGAAAATATTGCATGCGGCGTGGATTTACAGGTCAGCGGCCATACCCATGGAGGGCAGATCTGGCCGGTGGGCCTTTTTACCGAGTGGGCGGGGAGGTATAATTATGGAAGATATAAAAAAGAAGGGTTCGACCTGATTGTATCGTCCGGGTATGCGGGATGGAAGTATCCGATGCGTACGGGGAAGCATTGTGAGTTTGTGATGGTTATGGTTGGGGAATGAAAATCGAACGTATATTTGCTATAAATATAATGGCAGATAGATGATAGATAACCAGAGAAATAAACACTTGCATTCAAGTTTAAGATATGCTATAGTAAAAACACAAAATAAAAAGCAACCGCCCATGGTATGCCCGATGGGGCACAAGGGGGTTGACCATAAGAAAAAGTAGCAATGCCACCCGTCACTGGCCAAAGTATCAGGGTGGTTTTTGCTATGTACGGCTACTTACAAAATGTAAAAATAAATGTAAGCAATGCCAGAATGAATAAACCAAAGGTCATTAAATCTTTAAAATCAAAACCATTTGGACTTTTCATAGCATCACCCCCATTCTCTTTAGAATGAGGTCAACACACCCTTTCACACGGTTGCTGTCTGAATTGTATCATATATTCTGCTATTTCACAACAAATTTTTACATTCTACGTTATCCCTTTTTAAGACGCGAAAAAAGTCACGACATGAATTTTACATTTTTCCAACCGTTTTAATATATTCCAAAACAAGGAAACGGCTATAATAAGTGTCGAAAGCTTACTTAGGCACAGGTTGGCAGGATGGAGGATTTATGACAAAAAATAGAAAAGCGACAAAAGCGATCAAAACAATATGCCTGGCGGTGGCGGCGGTTTTGTTAAGCGGCTGTCAGGAAAAGAGCGCGGCAAAGGAAAATGTGAGCATATATTATTCCGCGATCGAAAGCGGCGACTATTACGAAGGATGGGCGAGCCAGTTGCAGGAGCAGGCGGCAAAGCTTGGCGCGAGCTTTGAGGTTGGGTACGCGGAAAATTCCATTGAGACACAGGCGGCGCAGATAAAACAGGCTGCGGATGACAGCGATGTGATTTTATGCGGCCCGGTTTCGGCGGATGTGGTATCGGAATTAAAAAAAGCCGCCAAAGACACCCCGATCGTATTTATGAACAACGCGCCAGAGGATGGGGAGCTTCAAAAAGACCATTTTATATATGTCGCGTCAGATGAATATATGGCGGGGCAGTACCAGGCGGAGTACATATTGGAAAAATTCGCGGGCAAGGACGAGATTAACGTGGCGATCTTAAAAGGGCCAAAAAACGCTTCCGGTGCGGCGGGCAGGACAAAGGGGCTGAAAAAGACGCTGAAAGAAAGCGGCAAAAAAATCCATTATGTGTTTGAAGACCATGCGGACTGGAGCACGGATACGGCAAAAGAGTTTATTGGGCTGTTATTAAAGACCGGAAATCCGGTGGACTGCGTAGCGGCGAACAACGACGATATGGCGCTTGGCGCGGTGCAGGCGTTTGAAGAAGCGGGGATCGATACGAAGGACGTGCTGTTTTTGGGCGTGGACGCTTCGGAGGGCGGCTGTCAGGCGATAGCCGACGGGAGATTGGATTTTACCGTATACCAGCCAATGTCCAGCCAAATTGCGGCGGCGGTGCAGGCGGCGGTTAATATGGCAAATGAGCAGTCCATTCAAGACATAGAATGGGCGACAAAAGACGGGAAATATATCCTGCTGCCTTTTGAAAAAGTGGATGAAAGCAATGTGTCGCAATATCAATAGCCTTAGGAGGCGGTAGGATGAAAAAGAAAAAACGGTTTATTTCAATCAAGACAAAGCTGCTTTGTACGATTTTGCCAATGGTGATCCTTATTATCGTGGCGTTGACCGGCCTGTCTTATTATGTATCCAAAGACGTGATCGAGTCCAATGCCCAGGAGCTTTTGCAGACATCGGTAAAAGGGCAGGCGGCAAAGATCGAAGCGTGGCTGAATCAAAACCTGACATCCTTTCAGGTGCAAAAAAAGGCGATCGAGCAGATGGGGTTTGACGAAAAACAGCTACAGGCTTACTTAAATGCCTATTATGGCTTTGACGGCAATTATCCAAACGGGATATGCGCAGCTTCCGAAAACGGGGAAATATACCAGGCGGATAGCTTAAAGCAGGTCATCCTAAGAGATCCGGATGAAAATGGAAATTATATCCGAAACGGCGATTTTTCGGATGACGAAGAGCTGTCGGATGATACGGGATGGATGTTTTGTGTGTCCAACGGAGGGCAGGCGCGGGCGGAGATCAAAGACGGCGGCATAGCCATAGCTACGATGGCAGAGGGCAGCGAGGAATACAGCATCCAGCTTGTGCAGCCGGATATCCCGATGAAACAGGATGCGTCGTATAGGCTTTCCTTTGACGCGTACGCAAAATCCAAACGGAGCATAAAGGTAGGGGTAACGGCGCCGGATCATGATTTCATCCGTTATTTTGGGGATGAGGCGGTGGAGCTGACGCAGGAAAAGCAGACGTATACTTACGAGTTTACGATGGAGCGGGGCGACGACGAAAACGCCAGGCTGGATTTTAACCTTGGCGCGGCAGGCTCTGACGCGGGCATTTGGATCGGCAATATATCTATTGTTTCTACCGCTGGAGTAAAAAAGCAGGCGCAAAGCCAGACTGGGACAGACGTAACCGAGCTGGAATGGTTCCAGGATGGCCTGACCAGAGTGAATATGGGATTTACGGACGCTTATACAAATAAAGAGGGGCGCCAGGCGATCAGCGCAAGCGGCATGCTGCGGCTGGATTCAGACGATGTGTACGTGCTTTCCGCAGAGCTTTCGTTAGATACCGTCAGCATTTATGTAAACAGTTTTGTAAAAATGGACGGCGCGGAATCTTTTTTGGTAAACCGCAAGGACGACACGATATTGGCATGCCGGGATACAAGCCTGATCTTAAAAAAGCTGGACGATATGGATGACGCGTTTATGAAAGAGACCGCAAAGCGGATTTCTTCGGATAAGCTGGAGCTTGCTGAGATTTGCGGAAATATGTCGGTCTTTGAGGAAGTGGAGGGAACAGACTGGATGCTGGTGTCCTATATCCCATCGAAAATGGTTTACCAGGACTTAAACCGGGTGCGCAATATCATGCTTTTGTTTGGGCTTGTGTCGGCGGTTCTGTTAACGGCCCTGATGGAGCGGATCATACATCTTGTGATCAAGCCGGTGAAAAAACTGACGCAGGTGATCCAGAGCATGACCGACGGGGATTTTACGATCCGAAGCTTTACAAGGAGTAACGATGAGATCGGGGCAATGGGGCGTTGCGTGGAGAATTTTATCCATACGATGTGCGGCATGATCGCTTCGATAAACGGCGTTTCCGACACCCTCTACTATCAGGCGGACAGCAGCAGGGACGTATCGGGGCAGATGTTTACCGCCTCAAAGGCGCAAAACGAGTCGGTGATGGAGTTAAACCAGACGATCGCAAACTTGTCCATTTCTGTCAGCGGGATCGCGGAAAGCGCGACGACGCTTGCGGATGTGGTCGCGGAAACGAAAAAAAATGGCGACGGCGTAAACAGCAAAATGCAGCAGACTGTAGATGTGTCAAAAAAAGGCCGGCAGGCGATGCAGGAAGTCGGGGAGGCAATGACAAAAATCCATCAGTCTGTGGAAAAATTGCAGCAGGCAATTAAAGAGGTGGATAAAGCCTCAGAGGAGATCACAAGCATTACAAAGGTCATTGGCGGCATTGCTGAGGAAACGAACCTGCTTTCTTTAAACGCTTCGATCGAAGCGGCCCGGGCAGGGGAAGCCGGGAAGGGATTTGCGGTGGTCGCGGCGGAAATCGGCAAGCTGGCGCAGACAAGCGTAGGCTCGGTGCAAAACATCGATAACCTTGTATTGGAGATTAAAAATACGATCGAGGATGTGGTCACCCAGGCGAATGACAGCGTGGAAAATATTAACAGCAGCAGCGTCCTGATAGACCATGCGGCGCAGACCTTTGATGTGATCTTTGACAATATCGCGCTGGTGGACGATCTGGTGCAGGATATGATGCAAAAGGTTGTGCATGTAGAAAGCGTGGCGGTGGACGTCGCCGCGATTTCCGAGGAGCAGGCCGCAAGCTCACAGGAGATCTTAAATTCCTCCGATGCTTTGGTAAAGCAGGCGAATCATTTGATCGCAAACAGTGAAACTGTGGCGAAGGAATCCGAAGACCTCACGGCTTCGGCGCAGGAGCTTGCGGTGCAGATGGGGAACTTTAAGATAAATTAAAACTAGGATAAAAAGGAGGCAGCGAAAGATTATATGGATGCAATACATTTTTTAGGTGAGGACGGGACGTTTTTTATAGACCAGCCGGAAAACTACAGCTATCTTTACTTTCCGACGGCAGGAGAAAAGGGGATAAAAAGCGCGTTAACGCCAAACCTGGGAGGCGATATCAAATTAAACCAAAACGCCTTTTTAATGGAGCCTGTGAGTGCGGAAAACCTGCACAATAACCGCTCGGGAAGAAATTTCTGGTGCCATATTAAGGACGCAGGCGCATGGTCTGTCACAGGAGCTTCCGCCGAAGAGGAGAACCGAAAATTTACAGAAAGCCAGGATAAAAGCAGGCTGACGGCGGGTTTTATGTGGCAGGCGCTTATCAGGGAGTCGGAAAAATATCAAATGCGTTCCACCGTAACTTCCTTTGTGCCGGTGGAGCATAATGTGGAGATCATGCATGTAAAGCTTTGCAATTTGTCCGATAAGCCGCAGACGGTAACGCCGATCGCCGCAGTCCCGATCTTTGGGCGCAGCGCGGACAATATCCGCGACCACAGGCATGTGACGGCATTGCTTCATCGGATCAGGACAACCGACTATGGGGTGCAGGTAAAGCCAGTGTTGTCCTTTGACGAACGGGGGCACAGAAAAAATGAGCTGACTTATTTTGTATGCGGCGTGACGGGAACCGGGGAAAAGCCGTTGGATTTTTATCCGGTGGTGGAAGACTATATCGGGGAGGGAGGCAGCTTTACGCATCCTTGGAAAGTCATTCACAATGAGTCAGGAGTATCGGCGGGATCATGCTTTGAAGGAAAAGAGGCGGTAGGCGGCATCCGTTATCGCAAGGTGGAGCTTGCGCCAAAAGAAAGCGTTTCCTATACCATATTAATGGGGATCACAGACCGGGAAGAAGAAATCGACGGCATTGTATCCTCGTATGATACGGAAAAGAAAGTGGACAGCGCGTTTGAGCGGATGGAGCGTTATTGGCAAAAAAAGGTCAATGTAAAATACGATACCGGAAACGCAAGATTTGACAATTTTATGCGCTGGGTAAATTTCCAGCCGATATTAAGGCGGATTTACGGCTGCTCTTTTTTGCCGCACCATGATTACGGCAGGGGCGGAAGGGGCTGGCGCGACCTCTGGCAGGACTGCCTTTCGCTTTTGATCATGGACCCGCAAAACGTGCGCCAGATGATCTTGGATAACTATGGCGGCGTTCGGATCGACGGGACAAATGCGACGATTATCGGGGAAAAGCAGGGAGAATTTATCGCGGATCGAAACGGCATCGCCCGGGTTTGGATGGATCACGGCGTATGGCCGTTTATGACGACAAAGCTTTACATAGACCAGACCGGGGATATCGGGATTTTAAAAGAACAGGCGCCTTATTTTAAAGACGCGCAGGCAAAACGGGGGACCAGTCTGGATGAAAAATGGGACGCGGCGTACGGTCTTTTGCAAAAATGCGAGGACGGCAGCGTATATGCCGGCACCGTTTTGGAGCATCTGCTGCTACAGCATTTGTGCGCGTTTTATGAGGTGGGGGAGCACAACCATTTCCGGCTGCGGGGAGCGGATTGGAACGACGCGATGGATATGGCGGCAGAACGCGGGGAGAGCGTCGCGTTTACCTGCGCTTACGCGGGAAACCTGTTACAGCTTTCCGAGCTTTTGCGTATGTTAGAAAGCCGGTTTGGATGGAAGGACGCAGAGCTTTTAAAGGAAGCGGAAAAGCTGCTGCATACAGACCCGAAAATTTACGACGACCCAAGCGCAAAGCAGGATCTTTTAGCCGGTTATCTGGAACTTTGCGGGCATAATGTCAGCGCGGGGAAAATACGGGTTCCGATCCTGGAGCTTGCGGACGATTTGAAACAGAAAGCGGATTGGCTGATCGGGCATATTAATCAAACCGAGTGGATGGAAGAAAAGGAAGGGGAAGGCTGGTACAACAGCTACTACGATAACGACGGCGCGCGGGTCGAAGGGTTTTTTGACGGCGAAGCGCGCATGATGCTGATCGGGCAGGTGTTTGCGATCATGGGAGGTGTGGCGAAGGACGCGCAGATTGAAAAGATTTGTAAAAGCGCGGATCGTTACCTGTATAAAAAGGAGATTGGCGGCTATCGCCTGAATACGGATTTCCATGAAATGCGGTTTAACCTGGGCAGGATGTTTGGGTTTGCGTATGGAGAAAAGGAAAACGGAGCGGTCTTTTCCCATATGGCGGTCATGTATGCAAACGCGCTTTATCGCAGGGGATTTGTAAACGAAGGGTACAAAGCTCTAAAGGCGCTAACGGATGCCGCGATGAAGTTTCAGGTAAGCAAGATCTATCCGGGCGTGCCGGAATATTTTAGCTCCGACGGAAGGGGGATGTACAATTACCTGACCGGGGCGGCAAGCTGGTATATGCTTACGGCGGTTACGGAAATATTTGGCGTGCGCGGGGACATTGGAGATCTGTCAATTTCCCCAAAGCTTGTAAAAGAGCAGTTTGATTCAAAAGGAAACGCTTCGATCGCGCTTACGTTTGCCGGCAAAAGCTTTCAGGTGGATTTTCAAAACCCGCAGAAGCTTACCTATGGGGAATATGAGGTTCAAAAAGCAATCTGCGACGGGAAAGCGCAGCTTAGCGTGCAAAAGGGCGGCGCGTTTTTAAGCCGGGAGGATATTTTAGCTATGTCCGGCGCGGAGCATCGGATCACGGTATTGTTGGGAAAATAAGGAGGAGCAGGAGATGAAAAAGTTTAAGAATGGGATTGCGGCGACATTAGCGGTTGCAATGGCTGTGGCGGCATTCGGGACGCATGTGTATGCGTCCCAAACGAAGCCGTCCGCGCAGGTAAAAAGCGTCAGCTTTCAAAAACCGGACACAACCACCCTTGTATTAAAAAAGGATGCGTCCTATCAGCTGAAAACAAAAGTGGAGGCATCCGGCAAAGCGGGCAAAAAAGTGTCTTATCAAAGCTCGAACCCGAAAGTCGTAAAGGTAAGCGCCAAGGGGAAGCTTACCGCAAAGAAAAACGGCACGGCTAAGGTGACGGCGATAAGCGCCACGGACGCGTCGAAAAAAGCCGTGCTGACCGTAAAGGTAGGCACGCCTGTGACAAAGGTGGAGCTTGATGCCGCGCATTTTGAAGGAAAGCAGGGAACGTCTTTTCGCTTAAAGGCCCAGGTCGCGCCAAAAAATGCGACGGTAAAAAAGGTGGCGTATCAAAGCAGCGATACGGACGTCGCGAAAGTGTCGTCCAAAGGAAAGGTAAGCCTGCTTCGCGCAGGCACGGCAAAAATTATGGCGGCCGCCCAGGACGGGAGCGGCAAAAGCGCGGTATGTGAGGTGACGGTAGTGGAAACAGGGGAGACGGCTACAGATCTGGATTATTCCGGCTATACGTTAAAGTGGGAGGACCAGTTTAACGGGGATTCCTTAAACCGGGATGATTGGAACGTAGAGCTGCACGAGCCTGGCTGGGTAAACAGCGAGCTGCAAGAATACGTGGATTCCAAGGAAAATATTTATATCAAAGACGGCAAGCTGGTGTTAAAGCCGGTTAAAACCGTAGATGACAAAGGCAACGCTTCCTATACCTCTGGCAGAGTGAACACGCAAAACAAGCATGATTTTAAATACGGGCTGTTTGAAGCGAAAGTAAAGGTTCCAAAGGGCCAGGGATTTTTGCCGGCGTTTTGGATGATGCCTACAAATGAAAACCTCTACGGCCAATGGCCAAGATGCGGGGAGATCGATATCATGGAGGTTATGGGGCAAACGACAGACACCTGCCATGGCACGATCCATTACGGAAACCCGCACAGCCAGAGCCAGGGGACGTATACGCTGGACAACGGCAGCTTTTCAGAGGACTATCATTTGTTCAGCGCGGAATGGGAGCCGGGAAAGATCAGCTGGTATGTGGACGGCAAAAGGATCCATACGGAAAATGACTGGTACAGCGCGACGGAAGGACAGGGGGAGATTACGTATCCGGCTCCGTTTGACCAGCCGTTTTACATGATCTTAAACCTGGCGGTCGGCGGAAGCTGGGTCGGATACCCGGATGAGACGACGGATATTGAAAACGCGGCGTTTCAGATTGATTATGTAAAAGCGTATCAAAAAGACAGCTATGATGAAAATGTAGAAAAGCCGGTTCAGCAGGTGGATTTACGGGAGCCGGACGCAAATGGCAATTATGTCAACAACGGGGATTTTGCAAACGCGGAGGATTTAACCGATGATAAAGACTGGGCGTTTTTGACAGCGCTTGGCGGGGAAGCTTCGGCGCAGATTAAAGACAAGGAGATTTCGATTGTAACGGCAAACGAAGGCACGGTGGATTACAGTGTGCAATTGGTACAGCCAAATCTGCCATTGAAAAAGGGCGGCGTATACAAAGTAAGCTTTGACGCGTACGCGGACGAGGCCAGGATGATGAAGGCAGGCGTTTCCGCGCCAGACCGGGGCTACAAACGGTATTTAGCGGACACGAACGTGGAGCTTACTTCTTCCAAGCAGACCTTTAGCTATGAATTTACCATGACGGACGTAGACGACGCGAACGCCCGTCTGGAATACAACCTTGGCGCGGCAGGCTCAAAGGCCGGAGTCCATATTTCCAACGTATCGCTTGTAAAAGTGGGGCAAAAGGATTTGGAAAACGGAGAAAAGTCTGTGCTTACCGATGGAAACTACGTTTACAACGGCAGCTTCCAGGAGGGGAAAAACCGGCTTGGATACTGGGATATTACAAAGCCGCAGGGCGCGAAGGCGGCCGTTACGAATACAGACAATATCCGAAGGTTAAAGGTAGAGGCCCCTGCGGGGACATCGGAAGAAAATCCAGTTCTTGTTTCGCAAAAAGGGCTGGCGTTATCGGACGGCGGGCAGTATGCACTTAGCTTTTCGGCGCAGGGCGAAAAAGGAAAGCGCGTAAAAGCTGTCGCAGCTGGAAAAGCGTTTGACGCGTCTCTTGCATCAGAAGGGGAGGAAAGCTTCAGCTATAAATTTACTGCGGATGCAGGCGCGGCGGATAAGTCCATTGTCTTTCGGTTTGAAGCGCCGGGAACGTATTATCTGGACAATGTGCGGCTTGTGGAGGACACGCTGATCAAAAATGGAAGCTTTAAGGCGGGTTTTGCGGGCTATGAGCCTTTCGTAGACGGCTCTGCGGATGCGGAATATGTCGTAGACAGCCTGACAGAAGATCACGCGGCGGACTTTTCCATTCGAAACACCGGGGACGCGGCATGGAAGATCCAGTTAAAGCAAAACCTTGTGGAATTGGAAAAAGGGCAGCGCTACCGCCTTTCGATGGACGCAAAATCGGATATTGACCGTAAGATCATGTTCGCGATTCAAAGGGACGGCAGCAAGCATAACGACGACTGGACGCCTTATACGGAAGAAAAGGTGATAGAGCTTTCGAAGGATTACAAAACCTACGAGATTGAATTTGAGATGACGGAAGATTCAGACCCGGAGGCTGTGCTTAGCGTTTCCATGGGAGCGGTAGAAGGAACCCAGATTTCAGAAAAGCACCGGGTATGCATAGACAATATCAAGCTGGAGAAGATAGACGGGAAGTAAAAGGGGGAAATCGGATTTTAGATTAATGAACCGGATGCCGGGCAGGTGGGGACTTGCCTGGCTTCCGGTTTCTTTTATGCACAGAGGCCCGCATATGGAAGTTTGCTGCTGACGCAGCATGCGGGTCGCGTGGCGAGTAGGGAAGATGGCTCTTCCCTACTCGATTTTTATATGGAAATAAAAAGATGATGCGCTATGATTTCATTGATTTTGCTTTTAGAAATGTATATACTATAGGGTAAGAAAAGCATAGATGGAAGGAGGGATTTTATGCCTCAGGTTTTATGTGAAATATTGAAAAAATATGTAGACGACGTACATGAACTGTACGGCAGTCGGTTAAAAACAGTGATTTTATATGGTTCTTACGCAAGAGGTGATTTCAGACCGGATTCGGATATAGATATTATGATTTTAGTGGATCTGTCTGATGAGGAGATCAGAAAAAAGGGACATATCCTTTCTGATTTAACATTTGACTATAATTTTGAGGGTGATTTACAGATCATGCCGATTGTCAAGAATATAGAGCATTTTCATAAATGGATAAGGGCATATCCGTTTTATAATAATATTAAAAAAGAAGGGGTAGAATTATATGCAGCCTGATTTGGATGATATGGGTGGCGCGAAAGAATTGGCTTTGTATAGGATTGGTGTTGCAAAAGAGGACCTGGAAGCGGCTGAAATGAATTTTGAATGTGGTCATTACAGATCGTCAAACAACAGAGCTTACTATGCGATATTTAGAGCGATATCAGCTTGTTTGGCGCTGAAATTTAAAGCGTATAGGCAACATTCGCAGGTTATAGGAAATTTTAATAAAGATTTTGTGCATACAGGCGTATTTCCGAAAGAAATAAGCAGAAAGATAAGCAAAACTTTGGAAGTGCGTCATTCCAGCGATTATGATGATTTCTATATCGTTTCTATCGAGGATTCGAAAGAACAGCTGGAAACGGCAAGAGAAGTGGTGCATATGGTAGAAAAATATCTGAACTCGACTATATAAAAACAGCCTTTACATTCTGGAATGACTTCAGCCGATTACCGCGCTTCCTGGCCCCTACCAGGAAGTGCGGTAAAAATAATTCCGGTATTTTTTCGGCGTTAACCCCACGGTGTTTTTAAACACCTGTATAAAATGGCTTTGAGAGGAAAAGGACAGGTAATTGGCAATGTCTATGATGCTGTTGTCGGAATACCGGAGCAGATTTTGCGCCTTTTCCATTTTCTTTTTCGTAATATATTCACTGACTGAAATCCCCAGCTCTTTTTTAAACAGCCTGGATAAATAGCTTGGAGACAGGTCCACATATTCCGCAAGCTCTTCGATCGTAATGCGGCTGTTGATATGGCTGTAAATATAGTCGATGCATAAGGTGATGGATTTGGAAATGACGGAGCTTTTTTTCAGAGTCAGCATTTTTTCCGTGTAATCAAACGCCATTTCTTTATGCAGGTGGTTAATGTCTTCGATCGTCTTGCAGTTATCCATTTTTAATATGTAAAAGTCACTAAGCTGGTATGCCTGCTCTAATTCCATACCTTCATTTACGCAGCATCTTGTGATCATCGCGACGGTGACAACAAAATGATATCGGATGTTGGTAAGCGGGTTCGTAGACAAGATGCCCGCGCCGTCCGGGTTGATGAAAGAGTCCTTCATACAGTTTTTGCGCACAACCTCCATATCGCCGGAGCTGACCGCGCGGTAAAAAAAGTATTCTTCTTCCAGCGGGCGATGCACGATAAATTCTTCTCCGGCTTTTAACTCCTGACGATACCATTCATTTCTTGCGTTCATGGCTTAAGTCCTTTCTTTTGCGTTGTGATCCCTTTTTTTGAGATGGTTTTGTGCGTCTTTTATTATAGCATGAATTTGATATTTTTGTAAATAGGATGGTATATGAAAGAGGTGGCGAAATTTATAATAAAAAGATAGTTTTAGACCATTAAATATAGAAAAAAGGAGACACCCAATCATGAACTACGGCTATTTTGACGACAAAAACCGCGAATACGTGATCACCCGCCCGGATACCCCGGCTCCATGGGCAAACTATTTAGGCTCGCCGGAGTATGGCGCAGTCATTTCCAATAACGCGGGCGGCTACAGCTTTGCCAAATCCGGCGCAAACGGCAGGATACTGCGCTATATCTTCAACCAGTTTGACCAGCCTGGGCGTTATATGTACATACGGGACAACGACAGTAAAGACTACTGGTCCGCGTCCTGGCAGCCGGTGGGCAAGGACTTATCCGAGTATAAAAGCGAATGCCGCCACGGAACAGCCTATACGAAAATGCTTACGGACTACAGCGGCATTTATTCTAAAGCGCTTTATTATGTGCCGCTGGACGAATCCTACGAGGTGTGGGAGCTGAGCGTAAAAAACCTTTCCGGTTCCGTCCGGAATTTATCGGTTACCGGATATGCGGAATTTACCAACAACAGCAACTATGAGCAGGACCAGGTAAACCTGCAATATTCCCAGTTTATTACCAGGACAAAATTTGTGGAAAACCGGATCTGCCAGATCATACACGGCAACCTGGACGGCCTGCGGGACGGGGAGGATGTAGA
Source organism: uncultured Eubacterium sp. (assembly GCA_947385775.1). Classification (GTDB taxonomy): domain Bacteria; phylum Bacillota; class Clostridia; order Lachnospirales; family Lachnospiraceae; genus Eubacterium_J. The sequence continues at coordinate 65,582 of CANDMI010000003.1, forward strand.
CGATAAGATCGTAACCCAGCGCTTTTTTGGAATGACGGGAGAGGCGGTGGATTCCTACTGCGGGGATAAAGAAAGCTTCCTTGGACGCTACCATGGCTATGGTAACCCGGACGGAGTTGTTTTGGGAAAGCTTTCCGGGGAGCTTAGCTATAACGAAAACGGCTGCGGCGCGCTGGCGGCTTCCATTACGCTTGCGCCTGGGGAGGAAAAGACCGTGGCGTTTATACTCGGCATGAAATATGACGCGCAGGCGCAAAGCATATTGGAGCGCTACCAAAACCCAAAGGAAGCCTGCGCGGCGGATTTAGAAAAGCTTGTTTCCTACTGGCATGGCAAATTGTCGCATTTTCAGGTAAAAACTCCAAGCGAAGCCTTTAATACGATGGTCAATACCTGGAACGCCTATAACTGTTTTATGACCTTTATCTGGTCAAGGGCGGCTTCCTTTACTTACTGCGGGCTGCGAAACGGATACGGATACCGGGATACGGTGCAGGACATCCAGGGAATCATCCATCTGGCGCCTGAGATGGCGGTGGAAAAAATACGGTTTATGCTTTCCGCCCAGGTGGATAACGGCGGCGGGCTTCCGCTGGTAAAATTTACCCACAACCCGGGGCATGAGGATACGCCGGATGACGCATCCTATGTACAAGAAACCGGGCATCCGGCATACCGCGCGGACGATGCGCTGTGGCTGTTTCCAACGGTTTATAAATATATTTCCGAATCCGGGGATCTGGAGTTTATCGACGAAGTAATCCCGTTTGCAAACAAAGACGAGGGCAGCGTCTATGAGCATTTAAAACGCGCCATTGATTTTTCCATGAACCATCTAGGCAGGCACGGTATGCCGGCGGGGCTGTACGCGGACTGGAATGACTGCCTAAGGCTTGGAAAAGAAGGGGAATCCTCCTTTGTGGCGTTCCAGTTTTATTACGCGATGACGATCTTAAAGAAATTTGCGGAATACAAAAAGGATACGGATTATATAAGCTATTTAGACCAGCAGCAGGAAAAATTAGGCTCCTGTTTGCAGGAATTATGCTGGGACGGCGACCGGTTTATCCGTGGGTTTACGGAAAAAGGAGAGGTGATCGGAAAGCATACCGACCCGGAGGCAAATATCTGGTTAAATCCGCAAAGCTGGTCTGTGATCAGCGGGTTTGCAAAAGAAGCCCAGGCGGATACGGCGTTAAATACGGTATATGAAAAGCTGAATACGGAGTACGGCGCGCTGCTTATGGCTCCGCCTTATCATAAACATGCGTTTGACGGGGCGCTTGCGGTCATTTATAATGCAGGGGTAAAGGAAAACGCGGGCATATTTTCCCAGTCCCAGGGCTGGATCATATTAGCCGAGGCGCTGCGCGGGCATGGAAACCGGGCGTTTGGCTATTTTATGGAAAACGCTCCGGCGGCGCAAAATGACCGGGCACAAATCCGCAAATTAGAGCCATACTGTTACGGGCAGTTTACGGAAGGAAAGGACAGCCCGCATTTTGGACGTTCTCATGTGCACTGGCTGACGGGCACGGCGTCCACGGTTATGGTGGGCTGTGTGGAAGGCATCTTAGGGATGCGTCCGGACTTTTACGGCCTTAAGATCGAGCCTGCGATCCCGGCGCAGTGGGATGGATTTGAAATCGACAAAGACTTCCGTGGAAAACACCTTCATATTGTGGTAAATAACCATGGACATGCGCAGACAGGCTGTAAAAAGGTGCTTGTTGACGGGAAGGAGATAGAAGGAAATTATATTTTGGCACAATTATTAAAGGAAAATTCAGAAATTGTTGTGGAAATCTCCTAAATTCATATTAGGGCATGATTTTAACATTTTTTGCATTGCAATGGTATAACCGAAAAGATAAATTTTTTATAATCTTTATATCAAATAAATAAACAATATTAAATTCATTTATTTAAAGGAGGATTTATTATGAAGAAGAGATTGGTGTGTATGCTGCTTACGGCGGCGATGGCGGCGAGTGTGTTTGTTGGCTGCGGAAGCGGGGGCAAGGATGATTCATCGGGGGATAAGCAGACTGCGGACAAAGGGGACGCAAACGACGGGGATACCGGCTCGGATTCCGAATCTGGCGGTGATTTTGAGGGCGAAGGAAAGGTCATTAATATCTATAGCTGGAACAATGAATTCCGTGAACGTGTAGACGCAATCTATCCGGAAGTAGAGAAAACGTCGAAAGACGGTACGGTCACAACGTTAAAAGACGGTACGGAAATCCACTGGATTGTGAATCCAAATCAGGACGGGGTATACCAGCAGAAGCTGGACGAAGCGCTGGGCAACCAGGCAAGCGCGTCTGACGACGATAAAGTAGATATTTTCCTTGCGGAGACAGATTACGTGTATAAGTATACGGATGCGGATGTGGACGTTGCGATGCCGCTTACGGACCTTGGCATTGACCCGGACAAAGACCTTGCTGACCAGTATGATTTTACCAAGGTAGTAGCATCCGACGCAAACGGGGTACAGAGGGCTTCTACCTGGCAGTGCTGCCCGGGGCTTTTGGTATACCGGCGCGACATCGCAAAAGAGGTGTTTGGCACAGACGATCCGACAGAGATTGGTGAAAAGGTAAAAGACTGGGATACGATGAAGGCAACGGCAAAAGAATTAAAAGATGCCGGATATTATACTTTCTCTTCTTATGCAGACACCTTCCGGTTATATGGCAACAGTATTTCACAGCCGTGGGTGGAAAATGGTTCTACTGTATTAAAAATAGACCAAAAGATTATGGACTGGGTAAATGATTCCAAAGAATGGCTGGATGCAGGCTATCTGGATAAAAAGGTAAAAGGCCAGTTTAATGACGACTGGAACAAAGCAATGGGCTCAGCTTCAAAGGTATTTGCATTCCTTTTCCCGGCATGGGGCATTGATTTCCAGTTGAAGAAAAACTGGGACGGCGAAGATGGCGTCTGGGCAGTTACGAATGCCCCGCAGGATTATAATTGGGGGGGTTCATATATCCTGGCATGTCAGGGGACGGATAATCCGAAATATATTAAGGACATTATGCTTTCCTTAACAGGGGATAAGGATAATTTGTTAAAGATTTCAAAGAAATTCTTAGATTATACGAATACCCGCAGCGGTATGCAGGAAGCCGCAGAGGACAGTAAAACCTATGCATCTGATTTCCTCGGAGGCCAGAATACATTTGAATACTTCGCTCCGGCGGCAGAAGGCGTACAGATGGCCCCGCTTTCCGCATATGACCAGGGGTGCGTAGAGCTGATTCAGAATGCCTTCAGCGATTACTTACAGGGACAGATTGATTTTGACAAAGCAAAACAGAATTTTGAAACAGCCATAAGGGAACGTTATGCAGATCTGACAGAAATCCAGTGGCCGGAATAAACGTTTCAAGCCTTCCTATCGCCTGCATGAGAAATGCGCAGGCAGTATAGCGGCTGGCTATTTGGCGCGGCCAGTTGCGCTGCGCCAAAACATAGAATCATAGAAAGGAATGACTGATTATGAAAAAGAAAGGCGGAAGTATCGATTACTCAAAATGGGGATATATATTTATTCTTCCTTTTTTTGTATGTTTTTTCATTTTTTCTTTTATTCCCCTGTTAGATACGATTCGTTACAGCTTTTTTGAATATTACCGGTCGGGGTTAAAAGAAATCGGGCCGAATTTCATAGGGATGACGAATTATGTCGAACTGCTGAAATCGGATATGTTAAAATACGCGGCGAATACGTTTATTTTATGGATGATCGGGTTTATCCCGCAGATCGTGATCGCGCTTTTGCTTGCGTCCTGGTTTGTAGACGTACGCCTGAAAATCCATGGAACCCAGTTTTTTAAAGTCATTATCTATCTGCCGAACCTGATCATGGCGTCCGCGTTTGCAATGCTGTTTTTCACGATGTTTTCTACAAACGGGCCGGTGAATGAGATTTTGGTGTCTTTAGGATTTATAAAAGAGCCGATCGATTTTCTTGGCTCCGTATTCGGCACAAGGGCATTGGTCGGATTAATGAACTTTTTGATGTGGTTTGGAAATACGACGATCATGCTGATGGCGGCCATCATGGGCATCAGCCCGGATATTTTCGAGGCTGCCGAGCTGGACGGATGCAACAGCACGAAGCGGTTTTTCCATATTACGCTTCCGATGATCCGCCCGATTTTAGCGTATACTCTGATCACCTCCATTATCGGCGGGCTTCAGATGTTTGACGTTCCGCAGATTTTGACCAATGGGCAGGGCACGCCGGACCGTACCTCGATGACGCTGATTATGTTTTTGAACAGCCATTTAAAGAGCAAAAACTATGGTATGGCGGGTGCGTTATCCGTTTATCTGTTTATCGTGGCGGGCATCTTGTGTTTTCTTACATATAAGATCACAAACGACGACGACCCGGATGGCTCTAAGGCGGCTGCCAAAAAAGCAAAAAAAGCAGGAAGGAGATAGATTATGGATTCTAAAGTCGCAAGCCGTGCAAGAAGTATTTTTGCGCATATCGTGCTGATTATTTTGTCCTTTATGTGCCTGTTTTTCTTTTATATCCTGTTTGTCAACGCGACGCGTTCCCATGCGGACCTGCAAAAAGGTTTTTCCGCGCTGCCGGGGAGTTCTTTGCTGACGAACTTAAATAATGTGGCAAACGACGGCACATTTCCGATGTTTCGGGGGATCATAAACAGCCTGATCGTTTCCGGCTGTTCCGCGGCTCTTTGCACGTATTTTTCAGCATTGACAGCCTATGGCTTATACGTATATAATTTTAAATTGAAAAAGGTAGCGTTTACCTTTATCATGGCGATCCTCGTAATGCCGACACAGGTTACGGCAATGGGCTTTTTACGGTTGATCACAAATATGGGAATGTATGATTCCCTGCTTCCTTTGATCATTCCGTCGATCGCCTCTCCGTCTATCTTTTATTTTATGTACAGCTACCTGCAATCCTCCCTCCCGCTTTCTCTTGTGGAGGCCGCAAGGATAGACGGCTGCCGGGAATTTATGACCTTCAACCGCATCGTAATTCCGATCATGAAACCGGCGATCGCGGTACAGGCTATTTTTTCCTTCGTAGGTTCCTGGAACAATTACTTCGTTCCGGCGCTGGTCATCCAGTCCAAAGATAAGATGACCATACCGATTTTGATCGCAACGCTGCGCGGCGCGGATTATATGAACTTTGATATGGGCAAAATCTACATGATGATCGCGATTGCGATCGTGCCGATCATTTTGGTGTATTTGCTGCTTTCAAAGTATATCATCGCGGGCGTGACGCTTGGCGGCGTGAAGGAGTAAGTGTAAGGGGTAAATTAGCAACAGGCGTTTGCAGCTTTGTGTGATCTTGGAATAAAAAAGCGGCAAACGGGCAGTCTTATAATAAAAGTTGGGATAAATATATAGGTTATTGCAGCAGTGCGGTAACAAGATCCGGCTCATTCAAATATTTTGTAATGGGCCGGATTTTGGCATATTTAATTATACTTTGCGGCAAAAACGCCGCAGCTGTAACAAAAGGAGGTTATATGGTCAAAAGAAATTGGGCGCACAGTGGAGCCCTTGTGAAAGAGCCGGGACAGCGAGAGCTTGCCCATGGCGCGTTTGCAAGGCGCGCGGCGGCAGAGGGCATGGTTTTATTAAAAAATGAGGGCATACTGCCATTTGCAGAATCCGCGTCCATCGCGCTGCTTGGCGCGGGCGCGGGAAGGACAGTCAAAGGGGGCATTGGCTCCGGGGATGTGAATAACCGGGAAAGCGTTTCGATTTACAAAGGCTTTCAGGACGCGGGAAGGGCCGTTACAAGCGCGGAGTGGCTTGATGATTATGAAACGCGCTATGAAGCCGCAAGGGAAGCTTGGAAGCGGAAGGTTTTAAAAGAAGCGGGGCAGGTGGAAAACCCGTTTGACGCATACGCCGCAAATCCGTTTTTGCTGCCGCAGGGACGAAAGATCAAGACGGAAGACGTAAAGGGCGCGGACGGCGCGGTTTATGTGCTAAGCCGCATTTCTGGCGAAGGAAAGGACAGGAGACGGGAAGAAGGAGACTATGATCTAAGCGCGAAGGAGCGGGAGGATCTTTTATTTTTAAATAGCCAGGGCATTCCGACGGTGCTCATTTTAAACGCCGGAGGGCCGGTGGAGCTTTCGGGGATCTTGCAGGAGGCCGAATGCATCCGGGGGATTTTAAATATTTCCCTGCCGGGGCAGGAGGGGGGCCATGCGGTGGCGGACGTGCTGTTTGGCGAAGCCATGCCAGGGGGCAGGCTTACGATGACATGGGCAAAGCGTTATGAAGACTACCCGTCGGCTTTGGATTACAGTTATTTAAACGGAGATTTGCAGACAGAGGAATACCGGGAAGGGATTTACGTTGGATATAGACATTTTGACAGCTTTGGCGTAGAGCCGCTGTTTCCGTTTGGCTATGGGCTTTCCTATACGTCCTTTTCCATGGAGCTTACGGATATCCGGGTTGTGGGCGCGGATGTGGAAATTACGGTCTGCGTGGAAAATACAGGGGAGCGCTACAGCGGAAAAGAAGTGGTGCAGGCATACGTAACGCCGCCGCAGACCGGGCGCGCGATGGAATGCAAAAGGCTTGCCGGCTTTGCAAAGACCGGGGAAATACCTCCAAAGGGCAAACAGCAGGTTACGGTGATAATTTCGCAAAAACAGCTTGCAAGCTTTGACGAACATGCGCATGCATGGGTGGCGGAGGCTGGGACATATGGCATATGGATCGGGGAGCATTCCGCTTCCTTGCGGCTGTGCGCGCTGCTTGAGATCTCAAAGCGGGCGGTGATCGAGCAAACGCGGGAGTTAGACTGGGAATTTCTCCAAGATCCTGGCGCAGCCGAAATTGCGGCAAATAAAGCGGAGGAATGGCAGTCTGCGGCAAAGGAACGGGAAATCCCTGTTATAGCGTTTGCGCCGCGGGAAGAAAAAAGGAAAGTTTATCAGTCGCCATACGCGAAAGAACAGGACGTAAAGGAATTGCTGCCGCTTTTATATGGAAATATAACCGAAGGCGCAAGCAATCTTGGCTCCGCAGGCATCCGCGTGCCTGGCTCCGCGGGGGAGACGACGGAGGCGTTAGAGGAAAAATACGGCATCCGCTCCCTGATTATGGCGGACGGCCCGGCAGGGCTTCGGCTTCGGCAAAGCTACGAGGTGGATCGAAAAACCGATGCCGTATATGGCGTGGGCGTGCTTGGCTCTTTGGAAAATGGATATTTAGAAGAAACGGCGCAGCATGAGGATGCGGATACGTATTATCAATATTGCACCGCGTTTCCGGTAGGGACGGCGCTTGCGCAGTCCTGGGACGTCGGGCTGATGCAGGAGTTTGGCCGGGCCATCGCCGTTGAAATGGAAGAGTTTCATGTAGACTTGTGGCTTGCGCCTGGCATGAACATCCAAAGAAACCCGCTATGCGGGCGCAATTTTGAATATTATTCCGAAGACCCGCTGCTGTCCGGAGTGTTGGCTGCGGCTGTGACAAAAGGCGTGCAGCAGGACGGTTCGCGCGGCGTGACCATCAAGCATTTCGCCTGCAACAACCAGGAGGATAACCGTATGGGAGTAAATGTGCGCATTTCGGAGCGCGCGCTGCGGGAAATCTATTTGCGCGGCTTTGAAATAGCGGTAAAGGAAAGCGCGCCAGTCGCGATCATGTCCGCCTATAACTGCATAAACGGCACACACGCCGCAAACAGCCTGGAGCTTTGCACGAAAATAGCGCGCCAGGAGTGGGGATTTGAGGGCGTGATCATGTCCGACTGGAATACGACCGTGCCGGAGGATGGGAGCGTGGCATGGAAATGCGCGCAGGCCGGAAACGACATTATCATGCCGGGGAATCCAAGGGACGCGGAAAATATTTATGAAGCCTATGCCCAGGGCAGGCTGTCAGAGGAAGCGATCCGAAGCTGCGCTGGCAGGGTGATCGAGATGGTTCGAAGGCTTTGCGGTGAGAACTAGAATACGACAAGAGAAAAAATAGCGGATGATTTGATTTTGTTTTGATTTTATTTTATTTTATTTGATAGACACAGGATTGTTTTATAAAATAGGCAGGTTGTCCCTGCCTATTTTTAAATGATCGTCAAACTATCTATTAATTTTACAATCGTTTCACACACATCTTTAAACGTAATATCCGCTGCATATTCGAAATCTTTTTGATAATTGTTCCACTGTTTTTTCATAATATCGCTGTTTTTTACGGTGTCTATGATCCTATGGTAATCCTTAATTGCCATCGTGGAGCCGCGCTTATTCGCGGTTGCGTTTAATGCTGTCTTTAATGAATCCGTGTTTATATTAGAGGATTGAAGTTTAGCCAATATGTAAATATCGTAATAATCCCTTGGCCTCGTATTCTGGTCGCCTCTGGATATGACGGTTTCCAGTTTTTCAGCCATGATTGTCTCTAAGTTGTAAGCAAGCACGCAGATGCTTCGATCTTCTAAAAGAAGTTTCAATTGATATACGATTTCTTTTGGCGTAATCTTATCGCCTGTAGTGATATCCAGCTTTAAAGGAACTGCCATAGGGGGATAATTTGCAGATAAAGAAATACGATAGCCTGAATACAAGTCTCCCTCACGAATTTCTCCAATGCCGCGCATGTGAAAGCTCACATCATCCTCTAATTCTATTTGGCTGATTTCTGTAAACATTTTCCAGACAGTCTGCTCATTTACAGGCAGCCCCTTTATCGTCGCGTCCATATCCATAGTTGCCCTGCTGTCAAGACCAACCATTGCCGCGATTAAGAAACCGCCTTTTAGAATAAAATTCTGCTGATATTTGGAAACAGAGATTCGTTCCAGCAATCTTTCTAACATAAAATTTTGCATGACAAGCTGCGCCGATATATGCTTTTCTTTTGCAAGATTTTTAATAGTGGCTTTCAGTTGCATGGCGTTTTTCATAGCAGTATCTCCAGATAGGCTCTGACTTTTGTTTCGACCTTAAATATTTTTGCGTATTCCGACAATGCAGGAATGTTTTTATCACGTCTGGCTGCATAGCGCTTAAATGCTTCTGTTACAATTTGGATATCCACGTTGCGAAAGGGTCTTAAAATATCACAAAGCGTGCGTTCAACGCTATAAGCTCTTACCATATTCCCTCCGGGCGTAGCCGCTTCTTTCATCCCCAGATTGTAAAATTCCTTTTTACATTGAACGCATTGAATGTTTTCTTTTTTTGGTTTTGTTAAATTGTAGTTTATTGGAAAAGTCATATGGTATCGATTCGGTGTCCTGTCTGTTAAATCCCATAAAAATAATGCGGTTTCGTGGGAGTAAATCCCCCTTTTGAATCGATGCTGTAAATTAAAAATCTCATCCTCCCAGACTTCCGGCAAAACATATACGCTTCTGGCGGATTTTTCGATTATGCCTTTATCAACGAGATATTTGATATTTCCCCGCGAAAAACCTGCCGCGACAACCATTGCGGTTGTAACAGTTCCATGGTTTTCTTTTGCCATTTTAATGATTTCTTCTGTTGCTCCCAAAATAAGCCCCTGCCTTTTATTGACTTTTGTGCTTATTATTTTATGCGTATAAGGCACAAAAGTCAATATGCGAATTTTTCAAACAGGCTCTATTTTGTCTCATATTTCTTAAATATCCGCAAAAGCACATATGCATTGATATACAAAACCCCAGAGCAGCCGATCAAAAACAAAAAGCTGTAAAATGTAGACAGCCTGACCTCAAAAGCGTAAGCCCCATACCAGATGCCAAGCGGAAACAGTGTGATCAGCACGGTGGCGGGGATATTGGCAAGACTCATAAAAACCGCGTTTTTTAAAACCTGTTTTAACCTGTTTTGATAGCGTGACAAAAGAGGAAAAGCGTAAACCGCGATGGATGCGATCAAAAACATAACCAAAAAAAGCGGGATCTGGAGAAATTCATAAGTTTTTCCAGGCATACGGTAGATCGCGTATAACGCGGCGTTTACGCATACGATGGCGCAAAGGATAAAGCCCCAGAGTATCGACGCCTGTTTAAAATTTTCTTTCAGAGCTTTCAAATAGCTTTTGGCAATGTACGGATCTTTTTTTTCAATGATCCGAAAGATGACCTGGTAGGCGGAAGAAACCGCGGCGCCAATGGTGATGACCGGGACGCAGCTTACAAGGAACAAAACATTTAAAACCATCAGGTCAAACAAACGTGACAGGAAACGGAGCATCGGGTTATCTGGATGAAACAGCTCGTTCATAGTTTTCTCCTTATTTGGCATTTGATTCATTTTCGTTTGTACAGAACATGCTATGTATGTGATTTAAAGCAAAATTTATGGATTTTCCGTTTGCGATGGATTGCCCATGAAAAGGTTTTGGAGCTTCTTATAATCTTTTCCGGGATTTTTTTCCTGCGCGATCCTTAAAAGCTTTAATCCCAGTATGCGGTACATGCTTTGATCCTCTGGCGAAAGGCAGCTTAAATGCTTTTGCACGGTTTGGATATCGCCCCGTTCGATCGGGCCGGTCAGTGCCTGCGCGCAGTCATTTTGTATGATCGCGTCGAGATTGCTAAGCGCCAGCGTTTTTGTGGCGCGTCTGGCATCCTCCCTGGAAAAGCCGCATTCTTCCAAAAGCCGGTAACCCGTGTCGATTACGGCTGTGACCTGATTGCTTAAAATGCTGGCGGCGGCATGGTATTTTGGCTTGCAGCTTTTTTCGATCGGACAGACTGTATTGCCAAGATCTGTAAACAGTTCACTTACAGCCTGCACAGCCTTTGGATCGCCTTCAATCGTAAAAAACGCCTGCTTTAATAGTTTGTAGGAGGAAAGGCGGCTGCTAAATGGAAGCATCGGATGAAGCGAGCATCCATAGGCATGGGCGCGTTCGATTCCGCTAAATGCGTCAGAGGTCAACGCGCCGCTGCAATGGCATAGGATCTTTCCTTCAATTTTACGGTTATGATCCAAAGAGTCTTTGATAGTTTCCCATGCTTCCCCGATCAGCCCGTCCGGGGTCGTAATAAAAATCAGGCCGCATGCGTCGACCAGGTCGGATATGTGAAAAAAGTGTTTGGAGCCTGTAAATTCCGCGGCGCTTTTTGCGGCTTCCTCTGACAGGTCATAATATCCGGCTGGAGGCATGCCCGCCTCCGATAAATATTTTCCAAGTGAGCAGCCGGTGCGCCCGGCGCCGATAAATCCTGTGATCATATAGGCGTATTCTCCTTATTTTGATTTTCATCGCTTTTGTTTGAATCTGGCCCGGCGCGCCGTTAGCTTTCAAACCGTTTTACGATCGTATCCCCCGCCATCTGCTCAAGGGAGTCATCTAATGGCTCTAACGGGATTTCCTGCCGGTATTTTCTAGCTAGGGCGCGTTTTAAAAGCTCGTCGCATATCTGAGGGTTTTTTGGAAGCAGCGGCCCGTGCAGATAGGTGGCGATGACGTTTTTGTAAACTACGCCCTCGTAACCGGAATCCTGTGTATTGCCATAGCCGTTTCGCACTTTTCCAAGCGGCTCATAGTCGCCGATAAAAGTGCGTCCCCCGTGGTTTTCAAAACCGACGATCGGGCGGCTAAAAAGCGGGCTGTCTAAGATAATGTTTCCAACCAGACGTTTTGGCTCCCATTTTGTATAAATGTCTAAAATCCCTAACCCCTCCAGCTTTTCCCGCTCGGTCTGGTAATAATTGCCAAGCAGCTGGTAGCCGCCGCAGACCGCAAGCAGCACGCCGCCGTCCGAAACCCAGTCCTTTAATTCCCGCTCCGTCTGCTTTAAATACTGGCAGACAAGCTGCTGCTCCCTGTCGGAGCCGCCGCCTAATAAAATCAGGTCTAAGCTTTCAAAATCAATGGAGCTGCCGCTTGGATAGGCGGCGACCTCCGCTTTTATGCCGCGCCACTCCAGTCGCTTGCGCAGGCATTGGATATTTCCCCGGTCGCCGTAAAGGTTCAAAAGGTCTGGGTATAAATGTCCGATTTTAAGCTTCATAGTTGCGTTTATCCTTTCTGCGATAGGTTAAGGAGCGGTTTGCAGCTCCTGTAACAAATGGTTGATCTGATACAGCCCGGAGTAGTTCACGATGATGTATACATTTCCAGTGCCGTTTTCCGCAAGCGTTTGGATCGTATTTTTCATATCCGTTGTAAAGGAGTGGGGGATATCCTCGTATTTTAAACGAAGCCCCATATCGTAACGCCTGCTTCCCGCCAGCGTGATGGATGCGGCGTTAGAATCCGCAAGAAACTGGAAATCCACGTCCCAAAGCCAGGAAATGTCTTTTCCATCCTGCGCCGTATCGTTGATCTGGATGATCACGTCCTTTGGCTTACTGTCCTTTAACACAAGCGATATTTTTTGCTGGAAGCCGATCGGGTTTTTGGACAGGTGCAGCTGGAAACGCGACCCTCGGATGTTTACGATAAGCTCTCTGTTGTTTTGGTAATTAAAAGAGCCGATGGCGGCTGCGGCGGCCTGGGGCTTTGTGATCCTTAGGGCGCAAAGCGCGCAAAAAGCGGCAAGGGTATTATATACATTATAAGGCGCATGCGCGTTGGTGTGGATATGGGTGGAGCCAACGGAAAAGGAATAGCTTTCTTCCTGCTGCGTGATATTTGTCGCTAAGTAGTTTACGGCAGGGTGGTCGGCTTCGCAGTTTGGACAGTGCCAGATGCCAAGATGCCCGTAATAAAAAATATCGTATTCCAGCTTCGCCCCGCAACGGCTGCAAAAGATGCTTTCACGGCTGCCTGCCCCGGCGCGGCTGTCAAAAATCTGCTCCCCAATGCCATAGGTGATGACCGGGTTTGGGCAGTCATAGGACATGGCATAGGAGATCACATCGTCGCTGTTTAAGACCAGCAGCGCGTCCGGCACGCTTTTGATCGCGGACAGCACCTTATCACGCACCAGGTCTACCTCACCATAGCGGTCTAACTGGTCTCTGGAAAGGTTTGTCACGATAATGCAGTCCGGCTTTAGCTTGGATAATACATGGATGGATTCATTTTCGTCCACCTCGATGCAGGCGTAATCGGTATGGATCTTTCCTTTCCAGTCCGCGGACAGCGCAAATGCGGCGATGATTCCGTTTTGCATATTCGCGCCAGTCCGGTTGCTGATCACGGTCTTTCCCTGTGCGGAAAGCACATGATTTAAAATGCTGTTTGTCGTCGTTTTCCCGTTCGTCCCCATAACGACAATGGTCTGCTTGGAAACCATTTTGGACATAACAGATAAGATATTTGGGTCAATTTTATAAGCGGCGTATCCAGGGAGGGTCGCCCCCGCTCCGCGCCGCATCAGTTTTATGAAAAGGCTGGTCAGTTTTGCGGCATAAATTGCAAGTATCGTCCGTAATCTCATAAATGTACCTCACATTTTTCTTACATTTTCTTAGGATGAGTGAAAGCTGATATCTGTAAACAGCAACTTATTTTACCACATTATAACCGCCTTGAACATCAAATAAGCATAAAAATCTATATTTTTTTGTAACAGTTTAGCCATCGGCTGTAAGATGGGCGAGTCATGCTTGCATGACGTAGTTTATTACATATGTTTTGTTGAATCAAATCAACAATAAACTATTATTATTTTCTGAAACTGTTGATAAAATTTGCCATAGGAAAGGAAAATGGTGGATGGAATGGATGTAAAGCTATATTTAAATGAAGTTGGAGAAAGGATTATGCGACGGCGCAAAAAGCTTGGGCTGACGCAGGAAGAGCTTGCGGAGCGAAGCGGGCTTACGACTCAGTTTGTCAGCTATGCCGAATCCGGGAAACGCGCGTCGAGGCCGGAAAATTTAATGCGGATCGCCTCCGTCCTTGGAGTCAGCGTGGACTATCTGCTTACCGGGGATATCATTGATAAGGACCAGCTGCTTTTGTCAGAGAAGTTGGAGAAATTGAGCGCGGAGCAGGTGCGGATCGTGGAGAGCGTGATAGATGAGTGCGTGCGCTTGTATCATTTGTATGATGAAGATGGATCGCATTGAAAGATCTATGAAATTTGTATCTAGCATGCGATATCTGGTTGTGGTATAGCAATAAACATTCAAAGCCATCCTTCCACTTGACAAAGTATCAGGATGGCTTTTGCTTATATGGAATTAAATTTTATGTTTTACAACGGCATACATCCCATATCCCGCATACGGCCGGTTGTAATATCGGTCAAATCCCCGCGCTTCTGCAAACAATGGGTCGTATACCCTGCCGTTTCGCTCCACCCAGGCGTGTCCGGTGTCTGTGGCCACATATACGGTTTTGCAGCCGCATTCATGGAATAAAAATGCGGTTGCCGACGCTTCGGATACGCAGCAGCCCTGGCGCCGGTCAAAAATGTCGTTTGCGAACGTGACCTCCCATCCGTCCTGCCGGTAGATCGGGCCAAGCTTTCGGTATTGCCTGTATGGAAACTGGAACACCCAAAGGAAGCATTTTTTTATTTTTTGCTCTAATGTGTCGTCTGGATCTGTAACTTGCAGCACAATGTTTCTAGCCTTTATCATCGTCTGGATTTTCGCGAAATTTGCGTTTGCCGCGGCCTGTCCGCCTTTGGTGAGGGGGATGGAGTCTATCGTGCAGTCGGACGCCATTTTCCCGGTTTCTCTGTCAAAATAGTAATAGCTTTGTCCGATCTTTTTCCAACCCCGCACAGTCTGCCCGTTTTTGTCGATATAATAAGTCTTGCCGGCTTCCGTTATAAACGTGCTTACCAGCTTCCTGGTCATTTGTTGGAAGGGCTTTGCGGACAATACATATACGCCGCCCTGATTTAGGAAAAGCCGCAGGTTCCCCTGGCTGCTGACGAGCGCCGGATGGTAAAAAACCGAAAGAAAGTCCCGTTTGCTTTTGGAATAACGGTATACATATACGAAGCTTTTGGCTTTCATCGCTTTGTTGTTTTTTAAAGGAACAAAAATCTCCGCGCCTGTGCCCGCGCCCTTGAATGTCGTTTGGTAAACAAAAGCTTTCTTTTCAGAAATATGATTTTTTTTCAAAGCTTTTTTCAGGTCAGATTTTAGATTTCCGGACGTGTCGGGCGCGTTTCGCTTCTGAAGCTTAAGCTCCCAGGCGTCTTTTTGCCGCTTTAAGCTGCCAGGGGAGATCGTGATGTAAGAAGTTTCCCCATCGGTGTCTACAAGCTTTACCTTCAGCGTTTTTTTGCTTTTGGAAAGGGCTTTGGCCGCGTATTTGTCAAATACGATCCGTTCCAGCAAAGCGCGCCGCGCGCCGCCGTATATCGCCTGTATGGAAAATAAAATGGTATCGGTGTCTTTTTGCGCCGCCGCTTTCGTGACCAGGCTTTTATGGATTTTTAGCTTCACGCGGTCTGATACTTCGATTAATGCGCTGTTTATGCGGATGCCCACAAAGCTTTTTTTCCCGTTTTTTCTTAGGCTGTACTTTACTGGCAAAATGGATATGGAAGTCAGACCGTAGCATTCGTCAAACACGCCTTTTTCGATCTTGCTTACGCTGTTTGGAAGCTCTATTTTTTTCAGCTTTCCGCATTTTGAAAACGCCTGCGTTTGGATTCCTTTTACCTGGTAAAAGCCGTCCTCCGTTTCCAGCTGGTCTGGAATGGAAATGGAGCTTTGGATATCCTTTGTGTAGCCGGACACATAGCAGCTGTCTTCGTCCAGCCGGTATGTAACGCCCTGGCTGTCTGTAAATGCGTTGTTTTCCGCGTCCGGTTTCTTTGGGTCGTCGTCCGGCGATTCTTCTGTTTCTTTCGCGCTGTCATCCTCTTTTGCGGCGTCATTGTCGCGGCTTTCTTGCGGTATGCTTGCGGCGTACGTTACAGGAGCGGCGTAAAACGGGGATAATGCGGCCCCTATGATGACGATGCACGAAAATATGAATTGAAAGGGGGTTATTTTTCGAGTCAACATTTCCGAATTGTTCTCCTTGGTTTGGTTGTGTTTGATTGTTTTTATGGATCTTACCAGGTTATTCATCAAAAAAGCTCTCCGCGTCAAATTCCTCCATTCCGTCGGCGGTTATGTCCAGCTTATGAAGGTTTTTATCCTGCATAAACTTTCGGATATTATAAAGGACTAACACATCGGTAATCTCATTTTGCTTTTTTAAAATGGCGTTTACATTTTCGTTTCCGTAGCGGCAGTCAACCATAGTGATCGTTTCATAATCGCCTGCCAAAAAAGGCGCGAAGCAGTTGGCGAAGGAGTCTTTGACGACAAGCAGGCTGCGCCCGGTGTCCGCCGTTGTAGAGATCTGGATTTTTGCGGTGTTTTTGGAAAAAAATACGTCGTAACGGTTAAACCCCACTTTTGCGGCCTTTTTAAAATAAAAGGAATCCGATACGGTCTCGCCGTTATCCACGGTAACGCCGTTTTCATAAGGACTATGAAACAGCTCTACCGTATCCATCGGGACGCGGATGTGGGCTTTGTTATAAGTTGTGCCGTAAAAATCATCAAAAGCGGCTTCGATTTGGAAGCGGCCCAGGGCGCATGCCTTATGTCCGGTATTTTTCGCCCAGGCGCAGTAAGCGTAATAAGCTCCAAGCGTCGTCCAGTGATGGTCGCTGCGGTAATAAATATATTCCGACTGGCGCTTTTGCAGTTCCGGCTGCATGTCGATTAAGATTTCCGGCCTATCCAGGCTTTTTTTCAGCCTTTCGATGGCCTTTTGCTGCGCCTTCACGCTGCCTGGGGCAAAAGGCGGGAGTTTATCTGGCATTGCCCCCGCCTTATCGGGCAGTATGATGCAGGAGACTCGTTTTTTTCCATAGCGTTTTACGGCGGCGTTTAAAAACTGGGAAAGGAAAGCGGTATTTTCTTTTACCTGCATAGGGGCATATTCGATTGCGTCAAATTTTTCCAGCAGGTATCCGTCCTTTCCGATATAAACGCCGTTTATTTCCCTTTTCCCGATCCATTGCTCCATTTTTGCGGCCGCCTGCACCCATCTGTCCCGGTCTGGCAGCTGGTCGTTTAAGTATGCTTCATAATGCTCCTGGTAGCTGCCGTTAAAAAGCTCCTCCCAAACAAGCTTTGGCCTTGTCTGCAAAAGACGGTTTTCCTGGTCAGAGTATTCCTTTTGCGGCAGAATGCAAAAGCTAAGCCCGAAGATGCCAAGCATCGCGCAAAACAGCGCAATGCCTGCTATTTTTATTTTGTTTTTTACCATAATTAGATCCTTTAAAACCTGAAATATAAAAATGGGTTATAAGAGGAATTGACAAGCATCGCAAGCGAAGCCGCAAATACCGCCGCAGCGTAAAGGATGCCTGCAAAATCCCCTGCCGCCCGCCTTTTTTGCGAGCCGTTTGAAAAGACTTTACAAGCCATGCGCTTTACAAAGGAGGTGGCGCCGATAACCGCGATACAAAACAGCCCGGCGTTGGAAAAAAGCAGCCATGCGTCCTGCCTGCAAAACAATCCGGCGTCGGCGTGAAACAAAAATGCGCGCATATACAACGCAGCGTTTTTCATATCCTGGCAGGAAAAAAGGCACCAGCCCGCCATGGTAAGGAGCATCGTATAAAGGCTCCTGCACCAGCCAGGCAGCTTTTCCAGTATTCGCAGCAGGAAAAATTTTTCCAACACAAGCAGGGAGCCATAGTAGATCCCCCACAGCGCGAAGTTCCAGTGCGCGCCATGCCAAAGCCCGGTTAAAAACCAGACAGCCGCAAGGTTGAGCATCTGCCTTGCCATTCCTTTCCGGTTCCCGCCAAGCGGGATATATACATATTCCCGAAACCATGTCCCAAGGGAAATATGCCAGCGGCGCCAAAATTCCGTGATGCTTTTGGACTCGTATGGATAACGGAAATTTTCCGGGAATGTGAACCCAAACATTTTTCCAAGGCCGATGGCCATATCCGAATAGCCGGAAAAATCAAAATAAATCTGTAGCGTAAAGGCGGCGCATCCGATCCAAGCCGAAGCGGTCGTAAGCTCGCCCGCGCCCATAGCGGCGATTTCATTCCATACGGCCCCAATCTGGTTTGCGATCAGGACTTTTTTGCCCATGCCTGCGCAAAACCGCACCATGCCGCTGAAAAATAAATCCACCGTTTCCCTGCGTGACACAAGCTGCTTTGCAATCGACTGGTAGCGCACGATCGGCCCGGCGACTAATTGGGGGAACAGCGACACATAGGCGCCAAAGGTGATCAGGTTTTTTTGCGCCTTTGCATCGCCCCGGTATACGTCGATCGTATACGACATGGTCTGGAAGGTGTAAAAGGATATGCCGATTGGCAGGGGCAGGTGAAACGTTGGCATATGCAGCCCGGTCATGGAATGGAGCGTTTGCAGGAAAAAGTCCGCATATTTAAAGGCGCCAAGCAGGGAAAGGTTGATCACGGCGGACGCAAATACGGCTGCGCGGGCGTATTTTCTCTTTCCATTTT
This sequence comes from uncultured Eubacterium sp., assembly GCA_947385775.1. Taxonomy (GTDB): domain Bacteria; phylum Bacillota; class Clostridia; order Lachnospirales; family Lachnospiraceae; genus Eubacterium_J. The sequence goes on from CANDMI010000003.1 coordinate 83,976, forward strand.
CCCGGTAATATCCGGCAAGCCTGCCCGTAGTATAGTCCACCACGGTTGAAAATAAAATGAGCGCCACATAAGCCGGCTCGCCCCATGCGTAAAATACAAGGCTTGCTGCGAATAAAACCAGATTCCGCAGCTTCCTCGGCGCGATATAGTAAGCCAAAAGCGTCAGCGGAAGAAAACGGAATAAAAAAATCAAACTGCTGAAAATCATTTTTTGCCTCTATCCTTTAGAGCTGCTGCTTTAGCGCGTCCTGCCCTTTTTGGTTCACGGCTTTTTGGGAAGACATGGCAATGTACCACACATAGCTTCCTTTTTTTCCACAGATCGCGTTTCTAAATACTTTTTGTTCGGTATTGGAATAATCGCTTAAGTAATCGTTATTGCTGTTGTTCTTTTTATATTCTTTTATGCTTTTTAATAAACCAGACGCGTCCGCCTTTTTTGCCGCTTTTACGACGCAAATGCTGTAAATTTCCTTATCGTCGCACAGATATGCGATGGAAGAGATTTTCTTTCCCTGGGCAACGGTAAAGATCGGGCAGTCCCCCGCTTTTGTTGTCTGGAAATTTAACTGGCTTTCGCCTCCGGTAGCGTCTAAAGCCGCTTTACAAAGCGATTTCGCGCTTGCCTTTGCGTTTGCGGCGCAAGGAGCTTGCAAAAGCGTCAGCGCGCAGCAGGCAAACGCAAGCAGCAGGCACGTCATTTTTTTCAGATTTTTGCTCCAGCTTTTTTCGTTGTTTTTTCCGTTCATCTTTCCATGGTTCCTTTCATTTGCTCTTACGTTTTTCATCGTTTGTTCCTCCTGAATGTAGATTGTTTTTAACCGCCAGCCGCCCCGATTTTACCTGTATTGACGCGGATCACGCCCTTCATTTGGCATAAATCTCCCCAAAATTGTGGAATACCTCTGTCAGAAAGCATTTTTCAAAAACGCTCTAGTCCAGGGATTTGTCATACGCGGTCAGGCGCCTGGCGTATTCGTGATATGCCGCGGGCTGCCAATGTACGCCGTCCCCTGCGTTATAGGAGCTTTTTAGCCATCCTGTGGAATCCTTTAAAAACCCGGTGCAGTCGTAATATTTTACGCCCATTTCCTTAGCCAGCGCACAAAGACTCTGGTTGTAGGCTGGTATTTGCGCAAAGCCCTTCCTTCGGGATGCTTCCGCTGCCGTAACCGGGGACGCCGCGAGTATGACGATGTCCGTTCCAGGGGAACCGTCCTTTATTGCGCGCACGATTTCCCGGTATCCGTCGATCAGGTCGTTTTTGTTTCGGTAATGGATGTCGTTATCCCCAAGCATGATGTATACCCGGTAAGGCTTAGCCGCTACAATGCTTTCCGTCCCGGATCTTCCGTTAAATACTTTCCTTGTGCGAAAGGTCATGGTGTTTAGCCCGATGGCCGCAACCACGCTTTTTCTCCCGCCGATTGCGATCTCATTTAATATATTGTAGCTGGACAGCCCGGTCGTAATGGAATCGCCCGCAAAAATCGTCGTGCGCTCATATGGCGTCGTCCTCATTTTTGAGATTTTCGAAAGCTTGCTGTCAAAGCCGGAGGTTTTCTTTGTCGTGCACGCTTTTACGCCAAAATAATAAACCTGATTGTTTTTTAGGCCCCTCACCCGATACCAGGTGTTTTTCGTAACGCCTGCGAGCTTGTATTTTCCGGCTTTGCTTTTGGAATAGTATACTTTATACCAGTCCGCTTTTTTATTTTTGCTCTTATCCCACATCACTTTAATGGAAGAGGTCGAATACCGGACTAGCCTTACGCCTGGCAGCGCGTCCACCGGACATTGGAACTGGCAGGCGTTGCTGTAAAACACATTCCCGTTTTTGGTTTTTGCCGCCACTCGGTAATAATAGCGGTTTGCGCTTTTGACCTTTTTATCGGTATAGGATTTTCCGGCCGCAAGGTGCGCCAGCGTCTTATAGTTCCCGTTCCGGCTGTCGCTGCGCTGCACCAGAAAGGAAGAGACTTTTCCTTCTCCCGTTTTTTTCCAGCTGATCTTCGCGGATGCTTTGTTTTTTCCAGCGCTGGCTTTTGCGGTGATCTTTAGGGAGTCTGGCTTTTGCTCCGCGTCCTGTGAAGGGTTATTTTCTTCCGGGGTTTGGTTGTCCGGTTGCTGTGCGTCAGGGTTTTGCGCATCTGGGCTTTGATTGTCTGGTTGCTGCGAGTCCGGGTTTTGCGCATCTGGGTTTTGGTTGTCTGGTTGCTGAGCATTGGAATTTAGGTCGCCCGGGTTTTGCGCTTCGGCGGCTTGTCCATTTGGTTTTTGCTCTGCGTTATTTTTAGATTGGCTGCTCTTTTTTTCAAAGCCGTTGTCTATTGATTGCCCGTTTAGAGACAGTTTGCTGTTTTGGCTTGCATTGGAAACTTCGATGGGAAGGACAGACATCCCCTGCGCCAATGCTTCAATAGGAATGGCGGACGTTTCCTGTGCCAATGCTTCGACGGATGGGCTTAAAATAGCTGCGGTTGCGCATATAGTGGACAAGAAAGCTGCTTTTATCTGTTTTCTTTTAAAAAAGCCTGATTTAAAAAAGTCCGTTTTTGGAAAATTTATTTTGGATGCTTTCATTTTCATTTGAATATGGATGGCTTTAAGCCATTGTGATCCTCCTTCCGTTTTGGTGCAGCCTTTGGATCGTTCCTGCGCATATCGTTACACCTCCTATCCTGCTTTTGAAACTTTCCAAAGCATTTTTCAAACATGCTCTAGCTTGTGCAAATATACGTTCAAGGGCTACATACAAAGTATATACCTACTTGGTTAAAAATATCAACAATACAAGAAGAATAAAATATCATTTTGTAACAGTTCAGGTAGGTCTGCGTATTTACTGCGCTGACCGTATGAAAGTGTAGTGGACGTGGTATCCAGCCATTTTACCTGTTCCTCGCCATATTGGGGATGACGGCAGAGGTTGTTTCCGATATAATGAAAAATGATATATTATAAACGCCTTTGGAGCTTTGGCGGCTGTTTGGAAATTTCCTGTCACACAGCCGGGCGTGCGTTGTCTAATAAATAGGAGGTAAAATCTATGAATCAAAAAACGAAGGAAGAATGGCAGTCTTTGGTTGAACAGGCTACGGCGGGGGATAAAAAATCCCTTGAAGCGCTTGTCGCGGGTGTGCAGGACATGGTGTTTAATTTATCCTTGCGGATGCTTGGCGCTTTTGCGGACGCGGAGGACGCAACCCAGGACATCTTGTTGAAGATGATCACGCATTTGTCGTCTTTTCGAGGCGACAGCGCGTTTCCTACGTGGGTGTTTCGCATTGCGGTGAACCATCTGAAAAATTACAAAAAGCATATGTTTGCGCGCATTCCCCTAAGCTTTGAATACTATGGGGAGGATATTGAAAACGCAAACCTGCGGGACGTGCCGGATTTAACGAAGGATGTGGAAAAGGATCTTTTAGCGGAAGAGCTGAAAATGTCCTGTACGAATGTGATGCTGCAATGTCTGGATGTGGAAAGCAGGTGCATTTTTATTCTGGGAACGATGTTTCGACTGGACAGCCGTATCGCGGGGGAAATTTTAGAAATAACGCCCCAGGCGTATCGACAAAGGCTGTCTCGCACGCGAAAAAAAATGGCGGACTTTTTAGGGAGCTATTGCGGGGAATATGGGTCTGGAAGATGTAAATGTAAGGAACGGGTAAATTACGCGATACAAAGCCACAGGATCAACCCGCTTAAGCTTGATTATGTTACGGCAAAAGAGCTTGCGATTCCGCTTGAGACTACGCTTAATGTGAAAAATGCGATGGAAGACATTGACGATCTGTCCCAGGACTTTTCGTTTTGCAAGCCTTACCAGTCTAGTGAACGCACAAAGCGCCTGATACAGGAATTTTTAGATTCCACGCAGCTTTCCATTATAAAAAATTCGTGAAGGAGGCAGTTTATGAATACGCCGTTTATAGACACGCCGCTTATTTTGGATTATCTGTCGAAACTAAGCGAGAATAATAACAGAGAATGGTATCATGCGAATAAAGAAGATTATAAAAATGCAGCCGCTGAATTTGAAAAGCTATTGCAGGCGTTGATATTTGAAATTGGAAAATTTGACAGCGCCATTTTGCAAAACGATCCAAAGGACCTTACGTTTAAGCTTGTCCGGGACACACGCTTTAGCCACGATAAGTCGCCTTATAATCCGGCGTTTCGCGCCCATATGTCCGCAAAAGGCAAGCTGCCTGTCCCGGTAGGGTATTACCTTATGATAAAGCCCCACGATCAGTCGTTTTTAGGCGGCGGTTTATTTGCGGACATGTTTAAGGATGCCACAAGGATGGTGCGGGATCATATTTGCGGCAACGGCGAGGAATGGGAGCGGATTATTCACGAGCCGGAGTTTATGGAGAATTTTAAAGTTGCGGGAACCGCGTTAAAAAGAGTCCCTGCAGGATATGACAAAGAGCATCCCCAGGCGGAATATTTAAAGTATAAGAGCTGGTATCTGGAATATCCGATCCGGGATGAAGAATTAAAGGACGCGGAGCTGTTTTTAAAAAAGGCGGCAAAGCTGTTTTGCCTTATGAAGCCGTTTAACGATTATCTGAACCGGGCGCTTGTAGAGTTTCAGATGCCAAAAAGGTAAGTTATTTTTCAAATTCCAGCCAAAAGCAGGATGTGCTTTGAAAAGTAACAAAGGCAGCATATTTTTATCCGGTTTTACAGAATGAGGAAAAAAGGATACAAAATCGCCTGTTCCACAAGCAAAAAATTCTCCTCCGGCAAAACCAAAACGAAAAGCGCGGGAGAATACGATTCGGTGAAAGTGATATCTGGACTTAAGAAAGGAAAGACGTACTATGTCAGAGTGCGGGCGTATAAAAAAGTGGACGGCGAGAAATATTATGGGAGCTGGAGTGGCGTAAAGAAGGTGAAAATTAAAAAGTGATTTAGTATATTATACATACAGCCATTCCGCTTTGTTTTGCGGCATGGCTGTGTTAGTTATGATGCATATAAAATAATCCCCTCATTTGCTACATTGCGATAAAATGGCAATGTTTGTTTCCAACGGTTAAATTCAGCATAACATACATCAACGATAGAAAATACTTTAAAGTATTCCAATTTTCAGTATAATATGATTTTTGTAAAAAAACAAGCCAGATTATGATGTATGTTATGGACGAACGATACAGTTCAGCACAGGACTTTGCATTTACTGTAAAGTCCGTAAAATAAAGCAGAGGTTATGGGAATCCGGCTCTTTGCCAAAGACTAAATTATAACGATAAAATTCGTAAAAACAATCTTTTCTTTACATTTCTAATTAGAATGATGTATACTTCTTATTGTTGACTTTAAAAAACAAAAAGGTGTATAATTTATTCGAGTCGAAAATACACATAAAGAATAAAAATAGGAAAGAAATTAGGAATAGAAAAAGAATAAAAAGAGACGGAAAATAAAAAAGAAATAAAAAAGATAAAGAAATAAAAAAGGAATAGAGATAAAGAGATAAAAAACAAATAGAAATAAAACGAATAAAAAATAGGTAAGAAAGAAAAAGATGATAACAAAACAATAAGGAAGGTAAGAAAAAGGTAAGATCAAATGAAAAAATTCTCATACGCTGCCATTTGCGCTGTCGCCTTAGGCGCAGGCTTTTTATCCTGCCGGGTTCCGGCTATGGGCGCTGCGGACGATATCCGAACAACGGATGGTATCCGAATAACAGACAATAACCAGTTATATGAAAATGAGCAGCCAGTAACGGAGCAGTGGGTTACGAAAGAAGGCGAAACCTATTATTTTGACGAAGATGGAAATCCGTCTGTGTCGAAATGTAAAATTGACGGGATATATTATGTGTTTGACCAGGAAGGCAGGCTGATGCAGCCGTCCGCCAGAAAGGTCATGCAGGTGGAGGATTTAGACGGCGAGGTCAAAAAATACTATGTGGATACAGATGGAAAGGCGCTTAGCGGCTGGTCTAAGGATAAGAACTATTATTTTGACAAGTCGAAGGAAATGGTAACGGGCGTTACGGTGATTGATAAAAAGTTTTATTGCTTTCAAGCAAACGGCAAGTATAACAAAGGAAAAACGCAAAAGATCCGCAAGGCCGCAAAATATGAAAAGCCTTTTGCGAATTTGAAAAAATACATTGGAAAGCCAAAAAAATCACGCTATTATGCGAGCTGCTACGGCAACGGGAAAGATGGGAAGCTGACTTATAACGGCTACTTTGTTTATACGTTTAAGCCGGCGGGAAGCGGCGCTGAAATTTTTATGGGAGTGGAATAACAAAAGATAGGAGACAGATGGAAATGATCACGAAAAAATATATGAAAAAAGCGGCTCTTTTTGTCCTTGCGGCGTGCGTTAGCGCGGGGATTACGGCGGGAGCGTCCGCGCAGGCTGCGAAAGCCGCATCGACCGCAG
>CANDMI010000004.1 GCA_947385775.1 uncultured Eubacterium sp.
AAAGAAGAGCTGATGCACGGAAGGACGACGGGCATGGCGATTAAAGCGGGCTTTCAGAAAGCGATGTCCGCGATTTTAGACGGCAATGTAACGACGCTTATCGCTGCGGCGGTGCTTGCGATGAAAGGCTCCGGCACGGTAAAAGGGTTTGCCTATACCCTTGCGATCGGCATCCTGTTATCGATGTTTACGGCATTATTTGTAACCCGCTATACAATGTATGCGCTCCATGCGGTTGGTTTTCAAGATGTAAAATACTATGGCGCCGCAAAAGAGCATAAAGCAATTGATTTTATATCCAAACGGCGTGTATTTTTCATTATATCCATTGCCGTGATCGCGGCAGGGTTTATTGCGGAAGGCGTAAACAAAGCAGGCGGCAAGGGCGCGTTTAATTACAGCCTGGAATTTGTCGGCGGCACCTCCACGACTGTGGATATGGGCAAAAACTATGAGTTATCCGAAATTGATTCCAAAATCGTGCCTTTGATTCAAGAAAAGCTTGGCGATTCCGAAGTCCAGGTGCAAAAGGTTGCCGGCACAAACCAGGTGATCTTTAAAACGCGTAACCTGGAGCTGGAAGAAAGGGAAAAATTTGCGGAGGTTTTTAAGGAGAATTATTCGGTAGAGGAAAAAGCGATTTCTTACCAGAACGTCAGCGAGACGATCAGTAAGGAAATGACGGCGGACGCGGTCTGGGCGGTTGTCATCGCGGTAATTTTGATGTTAATATACATCTGGTTTCGGTTCAGCGATTTTTCCTTTGCATCCAGCGCCATTATCGCGCTGCTGCATGACATTTTAGTTGTGCTTACGTGCTACGGGATTGTCCGGATAGCGGTCAGCTCTACGTTTATCGCGGTTATGCTCACGATCCTTGGGTATTCCATCAACGATACGATCGTTACCTTTGACCGTATCCGTGAAAACCTGAAAGCGAAAACAAGGGTGAAGCAGTCGGAACTGATGGAAATTGCAAACCAGAGCGTGACCCAGACCTTATCGCGGTCGATCAATACGTCAGTCACGACATTTGTAATGGTGCTGCTTTTGTATATCCTTGGGGTAGCTTCGATCCGGGACTTTGCGCTGCCGCTTATGGTCGGTATCGTCAGCGGTACGTATTCTTCGATTTGTATAGCGACAGAGCTGTGGTTTGAGATGAAGATCCACCAGCCTGCGGCGGCTTCGGGGAAGGCGAAAAAAGCGAAGAAGGCGAAGGCGTAAATAAAAATAAGAGGAGGATTTCCGCGGGGGCGGGGATCCTCTTCTTTTTTGTGTGGTGAGGTGAAACATTTATGTTTTCGCGGGGAGCGCGCCGGACAAATCCCCTTCCCGGCAGTATGAAATTATCACAATATGCTTGCAATTATAAAGCCAACCATTTATAATTATGGCAATGCAAGTCAGAATACGATAAACACCAGTATCACAAATATGAGAAGAAGAGAGAGGAGTTCGCAGATTATGTATACGTTAGAAGATATCCAGGCAGTTGACCAGGAAGTGGCGGCAGCTATTACGAGTGAATTGGACAGGCAGGACAGCCATATAGAGCTGATCGCTTCGGAAAACTGGGTGAGCAGGGCCGTAATGTCCGCAATGGGCAGCGTGCTGACAAATAAATACGCGGAAGGGTATCCGGGGCATCGGTATTATGGAGGCTGCGAATGCGTGGACGTGGTAGAGGAATTAGCAAGGGAGCGGGCGAAAAAGCTGTTTGGCTGTGAATATGCCAATGTACAGCCGCATTCCGGCGCACAGGCGAATATGGCGGTGCAGTTTGCGCTGTTGCAGCCAGGGGATACCGTAATGGGCATGAATCTTGACCATGGCGGGCATCTGACCCATGGCAGCCCGGTGAACTTTTCCGGCAGCTATTTCCATATCGTGCCTTATGGCGTAAATGACGAAGGGTTTATAGATTACGATAAATTAATGGAAACGGCAAAAGAATGCAAGCCGAAGATGATCATTGCAGGCGCGTCCGCTTATGCGAGGACGATCGATTTTAAAAAGTTCCGGGAAGCGGCGGACGCATGCGGCGCATATTTAATGGTAGATATGGCGCATATCGCGGGGCTGGTTGCGGCAGGGCTGCATCCGTCGCCGATTCCGTATGCGGACGTGGTGACGACTACGACACATAAGACTCTGCGTGGGCCTAGGGGCGGCATGATCTTATGCAGGGACGCGGAGCTTGCGAAAAAATATAAATTCAACAAAGCCGTATTCCCTGGCACCCAGGGCGGCCCGCTGATGCATGTGATCGCGGCAAAAGCGGTTTGCTTTAAAGAAGCGCTTTCACCGGAATTTAAAGTATACCAGCAGGGCATCATAGACAATGCCCAGGCATTATGCAAAGGGCTGATCGAGCGGGGCATTAAGATCGTGTCCGGCGGCACGGACAACCATCTGATGTTAGTCGACCTTACGAATTTCGGGCTGACCGGAAAAGAAGTGGAAGCAAGGCTGGATCTTGCAAATATTACGGCAAATAAAAACACGATTCCAAACGACCCGCAAAAGCCGACCGTTACAAGCGGCGTGCGCCTAGGCACCCCGGCGGTTACATCCAGAGGCATGAATACGGCCGATATGGATAAGATAGCGGAAGCCATCGCGCTTATGATCAAAGAAGGCGAGCCTGCGGCGGAAAAAGCCCTTGCCATTACAAAAGAGCTGACGGCGAAATATCCATTAAAATAAGAAAAAATATTTATTATAATATAAAAAACGGCTGCTTTGGAGGAAAGATATGCTGGATATGAAATTTGTCAGGGAAAATCCTGACCTTGTGAAACAAAATATCAAAAACAAATTTCAGGAAAAAAAGCTTCCGCTTGTAGATGAAGTAATCGAACTGGATGCAAGGGCAAGGAAAGCGCAGCAGGAAGCGGATACCTTGCGGGCAAACCGCAACAAATTGTCCAAGCAGATTGGCGCGCTGATGAAGTCGGGGCAAAAAGAGGAAGCCGCGGCGGTAAAAGAAAAGGTGGCCGAGGACGCGAAGCGGCTGGAAGAATTAGAAGCGCTGGAAAAGGATTTGCAGGAAAAAATCTATAAAAATATGATGGTCATTCCAAATATCATCGACCCGTCCGTTCCGATCGGGCCGGACGATTCCTGCAATGTGGAGCTTCAAAAATACGGCGACCCGACCGTGCCGGAATTTGAGGTTCCATACCACACAGATATTATGGAGAGCTTTCACGGCATTGACCTGGATGCGGCGGGAAAAGTGGCTGGAAATGGGTTTTATTATTTAATGGGGGATATCGCAAGGTTACATTCAGCGGTTATTTCTTACGCCAGGGACTTTATGATCGACCGCGGGTTTACGTACTGCGTGCCGCCGTTTATGATCCGAAGCAATGTGGTAAACGGCGTTATGAGCTTTGAAGAAATGGACGCGATGATGTATAAAATCGAAGGGGAAGATCTGTACCTGATCGGCACGTCGGAGCATTCCATGATCGGGAAATTTATCGACACGATCCATGAAGAAGAAAAGCTGCCGTATACCCTGACCAGCTATTCACCGTGCTTTCGCAAAGAAAAAGGCGCCCATGGCATTGAGGAACGGGGGGTATACCGTATCCACCAGTTTGAAAAGCAGGAGATGATTGTGGTATGTAAGCCGGAGGAATCCATGCACTGGTATGATGAGTTATGGAAAAATACGGTGGATCTGTTCCGCAGCCTGGATATCCCGGTGCGTACGTTAGAATGCTGCTCCGGGGATCTGGCGGATTTAAAAGTAAAATCCTGCGACGTGGAGGCATGGTCTCCGCGCCAGAAAAAATATTTTGAGGTGGGAAGCTGCTCCAACCTTGGGGACGCCCAGGCAAGGCGGCTGAAAATCCGTGTGAAAGGAAAGGATAAAAGCAAATATTTTGCGCATACACTCAATAATACGGTTGCCGCGCCGCCGCGTATGCTGATCGCATTTTTGGAAAACAACTTAAACGCTGACGGAAGTGTGTCCATCCCGGTTGCCCTTAGGCCGTATATGGGCGGGAAGGAAAAATTGACGCCAGATAAATAAGGGAAGGGAAAGGATAAACCATATGAAAGCTTTTCTAATACTGGAGGACGGGCATATCTTTAAAGGGACAAGCATCGGGGCTGTCCGGGAAGTGGTCAGCGAGATTGTGTTCAATACGTCTATGACTGGCTATCTGGAAGTGCTTACAGACCCTTCCTATGCGGGGCAGGCGGTCGTCATGACCTATCCTTTGATCGGAAACTACGGGATCTGCTTTGACGATATGGAGTCCCGTAAACCATGGCCGGCGGGCTATATCGTAAGGGAGCTATCCAGGATGCCGAGCAATTTCCGGTGCGAGGGTACGATACAGGACTTTTTGTCAAAGCATGACATTCCGGGAATCGCGGGCATCGACACCCGTGCGCTGACCAAGCTTTTGCGCACAAAGGGGACGATGAACGGCATGATTACGACAAATGAAAATTTTGTGTTAGAAGACGTGCTGCCAAGGCTTAAGGAATACAAGGTCGGAAATGTGGTAAAAAAGGTTACCTGTGCGCAAAAAAAGGTATTGCCAGGCAAAGGAGAGCGGGTTGCGTTACTGGATTTTGGCGCGAAGGACAATATCGCGCGCTCTTTAGTGCAGCGCGGATGCGAGGTCACGATCTATCCGGCGTATACGCCGGCGGAAGAAATCCTTGCGGCAAAACCGAATGGGATCATGCTTTCCAACGGGCCGGGGGATCCGAAAAGCTGCGGGGAGATTATCACAGAGTTAAAAAAGCTGTATGAGTCGGATGTGCCGATCTTTGCAATCTGTCTTGGGCACCAGCTTATGGCGTTAGCGGCTGGCGCGGATACGCATAAATTAAAATACGGGCACCGTGGCGGTAACCATCCGGTGAAGGATTTAGAGACCGGAAAGGTGTACATTTCTTCCCAAAACCACGGCTATGTGGTGGACACGGCGCATTTGGACGAAAAGGTGGCGGTTCCGGCATTTATCAATGTTAACGATGGTACGAACGAAGGCTTGAAATATACAGGGAAAAATATATTTACGGTGCAGTTCCATCCCGAGGCATGTCCAGGGCCTTTGGACAGCGCGTTTTTATTTGACCGGTTTATTAAGATGATGGGAGGGGACAGAGTATGCCATTAAATCCGAATATTAAAAAAGTGTTGGTGATCGGTTCCGGGCCGATCGTCATTGGACAGGCCGCGGAATTTGACTATGCCGGCACCCAGGCATGTCGTTCTTTAAAAGAAGAAGGGCTTGAGGTCTGCCTTGTAAACTCCAACCCTGCCACCATCATGACCGATAAAAACATTGCCGACCAGGTTTATATTGAGCCTCTTACGGCGGATGTGCTTGAAAAAATCATTAAAAAAGAAAAACCGGACAGCATCCTGCCGACGCTTGGCGGGCAGGCGGGGTTAAACCTTGGCATGGAGCTGGCGGAATCCGGCTTTTTAAAATCCCAGGGGGTAAAATTAATCGGCACCACCGCCGAAACGATCAAAAAAGCGGAGGACAGGCTTGAATTTAAAGAAACGATGGAAAAAATCGGCGAGCCTGTGGCGCCTTCCCTGGTGGTGGAGGATGTGCAAAGCGGGATTGAATTTACAAATACTATTGGCTATCCGGTAGTGCTGCGCCCGGCCTATACGCTTGGGGGCAGCGGCGGCGGCATTGCCCATAACGAGCAGGAGCTTTGCGACATTCTGGAAAACGGCCTTAGGCTGTCCCGGGTGGGGCAGGTTTTAGTAGAGCGCTGCATTGCCGGATGGAAGGAAATTGAGTACGAGGTAATGCGTGACGCCGCCGGAAACTGCATTACGGTATGTAATATGGAAAACATCGATCCGGTAGGCGTGCATACAGGGGATTCCATCGTAGTCGCGCCGTCCCAGACGCTTGGGGATAAGGAATATCAGATGCTGCGCTCCTCCGCTTTGAACATCATTACGGAGCTTGGCATTACCGGCGGGTGTAACGTGCAGTATGCGTTAAAGCCGGATTCTTTTGAATACTGCGTCATTGAGGTAAACCCGCGCGTCAGCCGTTCCTCCGCGTTAGCGTCTAAGGCGACGGGCTATCCGATCGCGAAGGTGGCCGCAAAAATCGCGGTGGGCTATACATTGGACGAGATTAAAAACGCGGTTACCGGAAAAACCTACGCCAGCTTTGAACCGGTGCTGGATTACTGCGTCGTAAAAATACCGCGGCTGCCGTTTGACAAGTTTATTACGGCAAAGCGGACGCTGACGACGCAGATGAAGGCCACCGGGGAGGTTATGAGCATCTGCGATAACTTTGAGGGCGCTCTGATGAAGGCGCTGCGTTCGCTGGAGCAGCATGTAGACAGCCTGTTATCCTATGATTTTACCCAGCTATCGGAAAAAGAGCTGCTGGAGCGTATGAAAACGGTAGACGACCAGCGGATCTTTATCATCGCGCAGGCAATCCGCCGGGGGATTAACTACCGGGCGATTCACGACATTACGCAGATAGACGAATGGTTTATCGATAAGATCGCGATTTTGGTGGAAATGGAAGAACGCCTGCAAAAAGAAGAGCTGACCGCGGAGCTTTTAAGAGAAGCGAAACGAATGGAATTTCCGGACAATGTCATAGCAGAGCTTACAGGCAAAACGGAGCGGGAAATCCATGCCATGCGCATGGGATACGGCATTACGGCGGCGTTTAAAATGGTAGATACCTGCGCGGCGGAGTTTGAAGCGGAAACGCCGTATTACTATTCGGTATTCGGCAGCGAAAATGAAGCGGTGGGCACGGATGGCCGCAAAAAAGTGCTCGTGCTCGGCTCCGGGCCGATACGCATCGGGCAGGGGATCGAGTTTGACTACTGTTCGGTACATGCGACCTGGGCGTTTGCAAGGGCGGGTTATGAAACGATCATTATCAATAATAACCCGGAGACGGTCAGCACCGATTTTGACATTGCGGACAAGCTGTATTTTGAGCCGTTAACGCCGGAAGATGTGGAAAATGTCGTCAACATCGAAAAGCCGGATGGGGCGGTCGTGCAGTTTGGCGGGCAGACCGCGATCAAGCTGACAGAAAGCCTGATGCGGATGGGCGTGCCGATTCTTGGCACGGCGGCTAAGGACGTGGACGCCGCCGAAGACCGGGAGTTATTTGACGCGATTTTGCAAAAAACCGGGATTCCGCGGGCGGCAGGCGGGACGGTTTTTACAAGCGAGGAAGCAAAAAAGGTGGCAAACCATTTAGGGTATCCGGTGCTCGTGCGCCCGTCTTACGTGCTGGGCGGGCAGGGGATGCAGATTGCGTATTCCGACGGGGAAATCGAAGAATTTATGGCGGTCATCAACCGTTATTCCCAGGAGCATCCGATTTTGGTCGATAAATATTTAATGGGCAAGGAGCTGGAAGTGGATGCGGTCTGCGACGGCACGGATATCCTGATCCCGGGCATTATGGAGCATATTGAACGCACGGGCGTGCACTCCGGGGATTCCATTTCGGTTTACCCTGCACCGACTATAAGCGACGCGGTGCGTGATAAAATCGCGGATTACGCCGCAAGGCTTGCAAAGGCATTGCATGTCAAGGGGCTTATTAACATCCAGTTTATTGCGGTGGACGAGGAAGTATACGTTATCGAAGTGAATCCGCGTTCCTCTAGGACTGTGCCGTATATCAGCAAAGTGACCGGAATCCCGATCGTTTCTTTAGCCGCGGATGTGATCATGGGCAAGAAGATCCGCGACCTGGGATACGAGCCTGGCCTTGCGCCTGCGGCGGATTACTTTGCGATTAAAATGCCTGTTTTTTCCTTTGAAAAAATTCGCGGCGCGGAAATCAGCCTTGGCCCGGAAATGAAATCCACTGGAGAGTGCCTTGGCATCGCAAAGACCTTTGACGAAGCGCTTTACAAAGCGTTCTTAGGCGCGGGCGTGCAACTGCCGCGGCATAAGCAGATGATCATTACGGTAAAAGATGCGGACAAGCCGGAGGCCGCGCAGGTAGCCAAACGGTTTGAAGCGCTGGGGTACCGGATCTACGCGACGAAGCGCACGGCGGAGTTTTTACAGGAGCATGGCGTAAGCGCGCTTCGGATCAACAATATCCATCAGGAGTCCCCTACGGTTATGGACCTTTTGCTTGGGCATAAGATCGATTTGGTCATTGATACGCCTACGCAGGGACGTGATAAAGCCAGAGACGGCTTTTTGATCCGACGCATCGCCATAGAAACCGGGGTTTACTGCATTACGGCGATGGATACGGCGAATGCGCTGGCGCTAAGCCTTGAGACGGCGCATGAGGAGATGACGCTGGTGGATATTGCTTCGGTGCGGTAGAAAAGGGATTCTTTGAAGTTATTTGAATAAGCTAGTGTGAAAAAGGCTTGTTTTGGAATACATCGATAAGGGAATGAAGTTTTAATATGGAAAAGGGATTGTTGCATGAAATAGTTTATGCGACAGTCTCTTTTTATGCGCTGGGCGTATTTATAGCTGCCCCGTCCTAAAACCTTCGAGCGGCTAAGCTGGAGAGGGGGCGCCCTCTCCAGTCGTCTAGCTAGGATCGCGCGGCGCGGCGTTTTTCGATCTCTAATTTTTTAAACTGGTATTTCTGAATCGCCTTTGCGCTGTTTGCATCGCTCTCAAACTGTTTTAACGTATCCTCATCCACCTTAATGCGGTTGTCCATAGTGCGCATAACATCGGCAATCTGCACCTCCTTACGGACAGCCGGATTGCTTAGGTCGAATATTTGGTTTAACGTAAAGCTTAAGACGATCGGATGGTTAAAGTCCTCTTCATTTTCCTGTAACACAAGCCCTTTGTCGCCGTTGGTTAAATCGACGCAGCACCCGTCCGGCATAATGTGTATACTGCGTACAAGAGCCTGCACGACATTGCCTGGATAAGACGCTGGGTGGTCTAACAGGTATCGGACTGCCGTAATATCAGAATCCGGCTTACGGCTTAAGCTCATGGCGGTCATCCGGTCAAATTTATCCGCTACCGTTAAGATGCCTGTGCCTGTCAGCCAATTGCTGCGGTCTAGCTGTTCATCCTCGGAACGCCCGGCTTTGATCATCTGCGTGATCATAACAAGCGAATCCGACGGGATGCTATACGGGTTTGTATCCGCGTGAAGCAGGGCGTAGGCTTTTTCGCGGTATTTCGCGATCGTGGAATTTTCGATTTCCGTGATATCCGCTCCTTTTTTCATAATATCCGCCGGCACGTATAAATAACCAAAATCGTATAAGAAAGCGGCGGTTATGACAGAAAGCATCGTGCTTTCCCGAAGCCCCATGGCGTGTCCGATCATCGCGGAAATGATCGCGACGCTGACCGAGTGTTTGTAAACGAAATCCGTGTTGCTGCGGATCGTCTGCGTAAATTTTACCTTGTGGTCAAGCGTGCCGAAGTGGTCGTTAATGTCTTTCGCAAGGCTCGCTAAATCCGTCGGCATTTTTCCCTTGCTTATGTTTACAAGGCTGTCACGCAGGCGGAACATATAAAATGTCTGTAGCTGTTCAAATTCAAGTTCTTCCCTGGAAATAGGCGGCAGCGGCTCTGCCGGCTCCAAAATAAAAATACCGATCAGCCCAAAATTTGTGAGGTTCACAATATTTTGAAATGTGAGCTTGGTATTGCGGTCAAATAACAGTACGCCGTTTCGGTTATACACAGGTTTGGCGAGACGCATACCTGGCTTAATGTCTTGTGCTTCTACAAATAACATAATACCCCTCCTAACAAAAAATATATTCCAATTCCGTTTTGGGTCTGTTTCCTCGAAAATAAACCGCCAAAGGCGATAAGACGCTTATAACAGTAAAAACAGTTAAAACTTTAACTTTAGATATAGAAACAATGATGTAATTATAGCATAACATTAACAATAATACAATCTGAAAATCAGAATGATTTGGTAAAAATGTTATAGTTTCACCCTCCCTTTACGGTAACGGGTTCTGGCTTAGATGAAATCAAAAAAGATAAAATTTTGTCATAATTTGTACATAAAGTGTCACATTTTTATCTGTACGGCATAAAATGATTGTGTTATAATATTTAAATATTAGTAATAGTTTGGTAATAATGATTCAAAGGTAGGTGCAAAATTGTGCAAAAGAAAAAAATCCGCTTTCTTGCGCTTATAGTATGCGTGTGTATAATCTGCACGGTTCCGGCAAGGGCGGGCGCGCTTAGGAATAAAATTGAGGCGCTTGAAAATGCCCTGAATAAAGCGGACCAGTCCATCGGTACATATGAACAGGAAAAAAGCGCGTTGGAAGAAAGCATTGCCAAAGGCCAGGAATCCATCCAGCAGTTGGCTGGGCAGCTGGACAATACGGAAAAAGAATACGAAAAGACGACACAGGAGATCGCGGAGACAAAAAAAGAGCTTGAAAAAGCCGAAAAAGACAAGCGGGAGCAATATGAGGACATGAAGCTTCGGATCCGTTTTATGTATGAGCACAGCACGCAGTCCATGCTGGTGGATATTTTACAAGCGGGCTCCTTGTCGGAAATGCTAAAGCGGGCGAATTATTTCGAAGCGGTCACAGGCTATGACAGAAGGAAGCTGGAAGAGTTCAAAGCGGTCGCAAAAAAGATAAAAAAAGACAAAGAAAAGCTGGATGAAAAGGAGCGGCGGCTTTTGTCGTTAAAGCAGGAGCAGTCCGATAAGCTTGCGGAAATGGACCGTACGGTGCAAAAGTTTCAAGGAGAGCTTTCCGACGCGATTTCAAAAATACAGTCCTCTAAGGAACTGCGCAAAAAATATGAAAAAGAGCTTGTAAGGCAAAAAGAGTACGAGCGGGAGTTAGAGCGAAAGAAAGCGGAGGAAGACAGAAAGCGCAAAGAGGAGATCCGCCGCCAGGAAGAAGAATTAAAAAAACAGCAGGAGGAGCAGCGCAGACGGGAAGAAGAAGCAAGGCGCAAAGCGCAAAGCGCAAAGACAGACGCTGCATCCAAAAGCCCGGGCGCGGGGGACTCGCAGACTGCGGATACGGGAAACAGCTCACAGCAAGGCGATACGGGCAGCCAAAGAGGGGATGAATATGGAGGCTCTGATATGTCCACAGCGTCGGCGGGGGATCTGGAGCTGCTTTCGACGATCATATACTGCGAGGCGGGAAACCAGCCTTATGAAGGGCAGCTTGCGGTAGGCAGCGTTGTGATGAACCGTGTGGCGAGTAGCAGCTTTCCAAACAGCATTAGCGGCGTGATATACCAAAGCGGGCAGTTTTCGCCGGTGGCAAGCGGCAGGTTTGCCTATGCGCTTGGCGCGGGGCTTGGTTCGTCGTGCCGTCAGGCGGCGCAGGCGGTGTTAAATGGCACAAGGACGGTGGATTGCCTGTATTTTCGGGTGGATACAGGGCTGATTGACGGCATTGTGATCGGCAGCCATGTTTTTTATTAGCAGGTTTGCATAAAAAAATAAACTTTTGGGTTGCCAAAAAGAGGCAATTATGTTATTCTTAATTTAGCAGTTCAGTCTTATAGCTAAGGCAGTTTATATTTTTTTAAGGTGATTGTTAAAATTTTAACAACAGTCCAAACAAGTTTTAAAATAGGAAAAGGAGACGAGAAAATGGCAAACAAGGTAGTTTTAGCAGGCGCATGCCGTACTGCAATTGGCAAAATGGGTGGAGCGTTAAGTAATACTCCGGCAGCGGAATTAGGCTCGATCGTAATCAAAGAAGCATTAAACAGGGCTGGCGTGAAGCCGGAACAGGTTGATGAAGTATTAATGGGATGTGTTATCCAGGCTGCCCAGGGCCAGAACGTTGCACGCCAGGCTTCAATTAAAGCAGGGTTGCCAGTGGAGATTCCGGCAGTTACATTAAATGTAGTGTGCGGCTCCGGCTTAAAGTGCGTAAATGAAGCGGCAGCGCAGATTTTGGCGGGACAGGCAGATATCGTGGTTGCAGGCGGTATGGAAAATATGTCAATGGCTCCGTATGCTATGACAAAAGCACGCTTTGGCTATCGTATGAACAACGCGACAATCGTAGATACCATGGTAAACGATGCGTTAACCGATGCGTTTAACCAGTATCACATGATGATCACAGCAGAAAACGTATGTGACAAATACGGCCTTACCCGTGAGGAATTGGACGCATTTGCGGCAGACAGCCAGCAGAAATGCGAAAAAGCGATCGCAGAAGGCAAGTTTGACGATGAGATCGTGCCTGTGCCGGTTAAGGTAAAGAAAGAAATTGTAGAGTTTAAGAAGGATGAAGGGCCTCGCGCGGGCGTAACGGCAGAAGGGCTTTCTAAATTAAGATGCGCTTCCGGAAAAGACGGCGGGCTTGTTACAGCAGGCAACGCATCCGGTATCAATGACGGCGCTGCGGCGATCGTTGTTATGAGCGAAGAAAAAGCAAAAGAGCTTGGCGTTACACCGATGGCTACATGGGTAGCGGGCGCGCTTGGCGGCGTAGAGCCAGAGATCATGGGCGTTGGTCCGGTTGCGGCTACAAGAAAGGTATTTGAACGGACAGGCCTTACGATCGACGATATGGATTTAGTAGAAGCAAACGAAGCGTTTGCGGCACAGTCTGTTGCAGTTGCAAGAGATCTGAACTTTGATATGTCCAAAGTAAATGTAAACGGCGGCGCAATTGCGCTTGGACATCCAGTAGGCGCGTCAGGATGCCGTATCCTTGTTACCTTATTATATGAAATGCAAAAGAGAAATGCAAAGAAAGGTCTTGCGACGCTTTGCATCGGCGGCGGTATGGGCTGCGCTACAATCGTAGAAAGAGATTAATCTGTAATAGGATAAAGATCAGGATATAATTTTAGATATAAACATAGAAATATGGAAGAAACAGCAAAGAAATATTGAAGGAGGATCATAATGAAAGTAGGAGTTATCGGCGCGGGAACGATGGGTTCTGGCATTGCGCAGGCATTTGCACAGACAGAAGGCTATGAAGTATGCTTGTGCGACATTAACGAAGAGCTGGCTGCAAACGGCAAGAAAAAAATCGAAGCAGGTTTTTCCAAACGTGTTGCAAAAGGCAAAATGGCACAGGAAGACGCAGATAAGATTTTAGCTAAGATCGCAACAGGCGTAAAGACGATCTGCTCAGACTGCGATCTGATCGTAGAAGCTGCGCTGGAAGTTATGGATGTGAAAAAGCAGACATTTAAAGAATTGCAGGATATCGTAAAGGCAGACTGCATGTTTGCTACAAATACATCTTCTTTATCCGTTACAGAAATTGCGGCAGGGCTTGACCGTCCGGTAATCGGTATGCATTTCTTTAATCCGGCTCCTGTAATGAAATTGATCGAGGTTATCCAGGGGGAAAACACACCGGATGAAATGAGAGATAAGATTGTTGAGATTTCAAAGGAGATCGGGAAAACGCCAGTAGAAGTAAAAGAAGCTCCTGGATTTGTTGTAAACCGTATCTTGATTCCGATGATCAATGAAGCGATCGGCATTTATGCAGACGGCGTTGCGTCTGTAGAGGGCATCGATACCGCTATGAAACTCGGCGCAAACCATCCGATGGGGCCTTTGGCGTTGGGCGACTTAGTTGGTCTGGATATCTGCCTTGCGATCATGAACGTATTGTATGACGAAACAGGCGATCCGAAATATCGTCCGCATCCATTGTTAAAGAAAATGGTACGCGCAGGCAAATTAGGCCAGAAGACCAAGATTGGCTTCTATGATTACAGCAAATAAAAAATAGATTTAATATACAGGCAGTAGATACCATACTGCCTGTTTGATAAATAAAATGGAGGAGTAATAATCATGGATTTTTCTTTAGATAAGAAACATGAAATGGCGAGGACTTTATTCAAAGAATTCGCTGAGACAGAAGTAAAGCCTCTTGCGCAGGAAGTAGATGAGACAGAAAAATTCCCGGCAGGAACAGTAGAAAAGATGGCGAAAGCAGGATTTATGGGAATCCCGGTACCGAAGGAGTACGGTGGACAGGGATGCGATCCGCTTACATACGTAATGTGCGTAGAAGAATTGTCTAAAGTCTGCGGTACAACAGGCGTTATTGTATCTGCACATACATCTTTGTGCATTGACCCAATTTTAACATATGGTACAGAAGAACAGAAGCAGAAATATGTGGCTCCGCTTGCAAAGGGTGAAAAGCTTGGCGCATTCGGTCTGACAGAGCCGGGCGCTGGAACAGACGCGCAGGGCTGCCAGACAAAAGCGGTATTAGACGGCGATGAATGGGTATTAAACGGCTCTAAATGCTTTATTACAAACGGCGAAGTGGGCGATGTTTATATTATTATTGCGATCACAAGCATTACAGAAGACAAACGCGGCAGAAAGAAGAAAAACTTCTCCGCATTTATCGTAGAAAAAGGCACACCGGGATTTTCCTTCGGCACAAAAGAAAAGAAAATGGGTATTCGCGGCTCCTCTACATATGAATTGATCTTCGAAGATTGCCGGATTCCAAAGGATGCGCTCCTTGGGCCGGAAGGAAAGGGATTCCCGATCGCAATGCACACCTTAGACGGCGGACGTATCGGTATTGCGGCGCAGGCTCTTGGCATTGCGGAAGGCGCATTAGAACGCGCGATTGAATATACAAAAGAAAGAAAACAGTTCGGCCGCTCTATCGCACAGCAGCAGAATACGCAGTTTAAGCTGGCGGATATGGCAGCAAGGATTGACGCTGCAAAATTCTTAGTATACCGCGCGGCTATGGCAAAAGCGACCCAGAAAGTATATTCCGTAGAAGCGGCTAAGGCAAAATTATTTGCGGCAGAGACAGCTATGGCTGTTACAACAGAAGTGGTACAGTTGTTCGGCGGTTATGGATATATCAGAGAATACGATGTAGAACGTATGATGCGTGATGCGAAGATCACAGAGATTTACGAAGGAACATCTGAAGTTCAGCGTATGGTAATCTCAGGCGCGTTATTAAGATAACAGACAAATTAAAAACAAAATATAAGGAGTGAAATTACCGTGAAAATCGTTGTATGTATTAAACAAGTGCCAGATACCAAGGGCGGTGTGAAATTTAATCCGGACGGTACGCTGGATAGGGCAGCAATGCTTGCAATCATGAATCCGGATGATAAAGCCGGACTGGAAGCGGCTCTTCGTATAAAAGATGAAACAGGCGCAGAAGTTACGGTATTGACAATGGGCCTTCCAAAGGCAGACGACGTGCTTCGTGAAGCAATGGCTATGGGCGCTGACAATGCGATCCTTGTTACAGACAGAGTATTAGGCGGAGCTGACACATGGGCTACCTCCACAACTATTGCAGGCGCGCTTCGCAATATTGACTATGATCTGATCATTACCGGCCGTCAGGCGATTGACGGCGATACCGCACAGGTTGGGCCGCAGATTGCAGAGCATCTCGGATTACCGGTTATTTCTTATGCGGAAGACCTTAAGATTGAAGGAGACAGCGTTGTCGTAAAGAGACAGTATGAAGACAGGTATCATGTATTAAAAGCAAAGATGCCATGCCTTGTTACGGCGCTTTCTGAATTGAATGTTCCTCGTTATATGACTCCAGGCGGGATTTTTGATGCGTATGATAAGGATGTAACGGTATGGGGACGCCCGGATCTGAAAGATGTAGATGATTCAAACCTTGGTTTAAAAGGCTCTCCAACAAAGATTGCAAAAGCATCCGACAAGGTGCGCAAAGGCGCTGGCGAGAAAGTTACCCTGGATGCGGAAGAATCCGTAACCTATATCATGGGCAAATTAAAAGAGAAGCATGTAATCTAATTCGATAAGGAAAGTGGTGGAAAAAAATGGGTTTAGAAGAATATAAGGGCGTATATATCTACGCACAGCAGGTAGATAATGAATTAAGCAGTATTGCCTTTGAATTGATCGGTAAAGCAAAAGATCTGGCGAAAGACTTAAACACGGATGTTACAGCTGTTCTTCTTGGTTCGAATGTAATGGGCTTAGCAGACCAGTTGGCGGAGTATGGCGCTGACAAGGTAATCGTTGTGGATGATCCAAAGCTTGAGCCATACCGCACAGAGCCGTATGCACAGGCATTGACTTCTGTAATTAACGAATTTAAACCGGAAATCATGTTAGTAGGCGCAACCGCCATCGGTAGGGATCTGGGGCCTACCGTATCCGCAAGGGTACAGACCGGGTTAACCGCAGACTGTACACAGCTTGAAATCGGCGATTTCCCATTGAACCCGCAGGCAGGGCAGGAGCAGAAACACAATCAGCTGCTTATGACCCGTCCGGCGTTTGGCGGAAATACGATCGCTACGATCGCATGCCCGGATAACCGTCCACAGATGGCTACGGTTCGCCCAGGCGTTATGCAGAAATTAGAGCCGGTTGCCGGAACAAAGGCAAATGTGATCGAGCATAAAGTTGCATTTGAAGAAAACAACCGTTTTGTAGAAATCGTAGAAGTGATCAAGCAGGCAAAGAGCGTGGAAAACATTATGGATGCAAAAATCCTTGTTTCCGGCGGCCGTGGCGTTGGCTCTGCGGAAAACTTCCAGATTTTACAGGATTTGGCGGATGTGCTTGGCGGCATGGTAAGCTGCTCCCGTGCAGTTGTGGAAAATGGCTGGAAGCCAGTTGACTGCCAGGTAGGCCAGACTGGTAAGACCGTTCGTCCAAACGTATATTTTGCAATCGGTATCTCCGGCGCGATCCAGCACGTAGCTGGTATGGAAGAAGCGGATATCATCATTGCGATCAACAAGGATGAAGACGCTCCGATCTTTGATGTAGCGGATTATGGCATCGTAGGCGACTTGAATAAGATCGTTCCGGCTCTTACGGCAGCATTAAAGGCAGAGCTTGGCTAAGCCATTACGCAAAGCGCTTAAATAAAGTTAAAATCGAGCAGGAAAGGTTTCCACTGTAGGGAAGATTTTCCTTGTGGGAAAGGTTTCCCCTATGGGGAAGATTTCCTGTGTATATAAAAAAGAATGCCGGGCGGCAGTTATGCGCCCGGTGTTTTTGTGTCGTTGGAAAGCGTTTTGTTTAGCGCCTTGTCCCATTTTTGTAAAACAACGTCCATTTGAAATTTCTCAATTCCAAGCTTCGCATTTTCAGAAAAAGACTTACGCAGCGTTTCATTTTCAATTAATTTTCCGATGCAGTCCGCCATCTGTCCGCATTGGAACGCGGGGATCAAAAAGCCGTTGCGCCGGTCTAAAATAATCTCCCTTGGCCCTGTGGCGATATCAAAGCTGACGCAGGTAAGCCCGTGCGCCTTTGCTTCCAATAAACACATCGGCATCCCTTCCCAGCGGGAGGTCAGCACGAAAATCTGCGCCTTGTCAAGAAAATAGGCGATGTCAGCTGTATGCCCTGCCAGGATCAGGCGATCGCTTAACCCTTTTTCTTGAAGCCGGTTTTCCATGGTTTCGCGCTCTTCTCCATCACCGAGCACGATCCATTTCCAGTCCGGATATTTTTTCAACACAAGCTCTGCGATCTGGAGTAGATAATCCATGCCTTTTTGGTAAGTCAGCCGTCCTGCCGTGATGATCCATGGTTTCTTTTTATTTTGGGCGCTTTGGCTTCGGATGCGGCTTTTTTTGATCGTATTGCGAGGATAAATGAAAGGGTCTGGTATCGGATTTTGAATGGCGCAGACGGATAGACGTTTTTTCTGACGATGTTTGAAAGCATGCAGGAAACGCTTTTGATCGCCTTTTATGAAAGCGCGCAGGAATTGTTTTTGATCGCCTTTTGTAAGGGTCACAAGCAAGTCTGTCCTTGTGGTCATATGGCGGATGATCCATCTGCGGTATCCTATGGAATTTTCGAACTGGTAGTTAAAATGCTCCCAGGAGAGGATTTTTATCTTTGTAAAACTTGCGGCTGGAACTGATAAAACATCCAGCACCGTGTCAATGTCGATCAACAGGTCTACGTGGCGCTTTTGTAAAAAATGGCGGAGCTTTGGAATGATCGGTAAATAAGCAATGCCGGGCGTGATCCATCGCTTTGCAAGCGCGTAATGGCGGATTTTTGGCTCCAAGCGAAAATAGGGTTTTTTGTTTTTCGCCTGTTCCGTTAAGCTGACAAAAAGAATTTTGTATTTTCCTTGGCGCGCCAGAGCGTTTGCCAGCATGACGGCTACAT
The DNA here is from genome assembly GCA_947385775.1 of uncultured Eubacterium sp. Taxonomy (GTDB): domain Bacteria; phylum Bacillota; class Clostridia; order Lachnospirales; family Lachnospiraceae; genus Eubacterium_J. Next base: position 18,114 of record CANDMI010000004.1, read on the forward strand.
ATTCCGTGCCGCCGCTTCTAGTAATGTCTCCTGAAAAAAAACAAATTGTTTTCACAACCTTATCCTCATTCTTCCAAAACGCCTGTCAGCTTTGCGCGGATGCGCTGTAGGGCATTGTCAATGGATTTTGCGGGCTTTTCCATATGCTCTGCGATCTGGCGGTAGCCCATGCCGTCAAGGTAAAAGGAAAGCACCTGTTTTTCCATTTTGCTTAAGCGTTCGTTTGCCCGCTGTAAAAGAAGCTGAACTGTTTCCTGGCTGATAAATACCGCCTCCGGATCCTGCATATGGAAATAGTTTTCCATATCAAAGCAAAAAGCGTCCCCATCCTGTCCTTCATCCAATGAAACGTAGGTGTTTAAGGGGCTGTGCTTTTTGCGCTGTGACGCTTCCACCGCGGTATACATCTGCCTTACAATGCATATTTCCGCAAAATGGTAAAAGGAGGTGTCCTTATCGCTGCGATAATCCTGGATCGCTTTAAACAGCCCAATCATGCCCTCCTGGATCAGATCCTCGGTTTCCGCGCCGATTAAATAAAGCGCGTTCGCGCGTTTGCGCACCAGGTTTTTATACTTATTTAACAGGTAATCCGCAACCTGCGGCTGACCGCCGCGCAGCATGGCGATCAGCTGTTCGTCCGTTACGTCCTTGTATTTATCCTGCTCCATTCGTTTCTAACCGTTCCTGTCCTCCATCCGCTGCCTTACAATCTCATAAGAGAGCACTCCGGCTGCGACGGACGCATTTAAAGAATCGATATCGCCCTTCATTGGGATCGCTGCCGTATAATCACAGTTTTCCCGCACCAGGCGGCTTACGCCTTCTCCTTCACTGCCGATCACAAGTCCGATCGGCCCGGTCAGATTCTGCCGGTACATCAGATCCCCTTTCCGGTCTGCGCACACAAACCATATGCCCTTTTTTTTCAGGTCTTGAATCGTCTGGCACAGATTGACGGTTTTTGCGACCGGCGTATGATAAACCGCCCCGGCAGAGGCTTTCGCGGCAGCGGCGGTTAGTCCCGCGGCACGGCGTTTCGGGATAATGACCCCATGCGCTCCGGCAAGGTTCGCGGTGCGTATGATCGCTCCAAGGTTGTGCGGGTCTTCAATGCCGTCTAATAAGATCAAAAATGGCGGTTCTCCTTTATCTTTTGCGGCGGCTAAAATGTCGTCAATGCTGGCGTAAGTATAAGCCGCGGCTAAGGCGATGACACCCTGGTGCTTTTTTGTTTCTGACAACTGATCTAAGCGTTCCCTGGCAATAAAACTTACGATCGTATCCTGTTTTTTCGCCTCACGCAGTATGGACTGGACCGGGCCGTCCTTACAGCCGGACAACACGTACAGTTTGTCGATCGTCATGCCGGCGCGGAAAGCTTCCAAAACCGCATTGCGCCCTTCGATTTTGCTGCTATTTTCGGTTAACGGTTCAGACTCATTTGTATCAGGAAAAGCCTTTTTTTCTTTTATGATATTGTGATTTATGACATTATGATGATTGTTTTTTCTCATTTTCATTCGTCCTTGTGTGTGCGATTAAAAGATCTGTCAAATGTGCAAGACGCAGGAAAGCGATAGGGAAGCTATCGGTTTCTGGCTTCCGTCCCCTGAGGGTCGTTTGGCGTGTAACGCGACAGAGCTTCTTTGATAAGCTCCGTCAGCCTTGGCAGATTGTCGGATAAATATAAATATCCCATCAGCGCCTCAAACCCCGTCGCTTTTTTATAATCGTTTACGGAAGCGTTTTTTGCCGTCGTATAGGGCTTGGCATTGCGACCGCGCTTATATATGACGGTTTCTTGCTCCGTAAGCATGGAAAGCAGCGTATCCATCATCGCGGCCTGAGCCTGCGCTTTCACATAGCGGCTGGTTTCCCGATGCAGCTTGTTTACCTGCTTATTGCCGCCGCTTACTACGATCGAACGCATGATCAGCTCATAAACCGCATCCCCGATATAGGCAAGCACAAGCGGGGAAAAGCCGTTTGGATCCCATTCCCCTAATGAAAATTGCCGTCTGATATAATCCCCAAAGCTCTGTTCCATGATCCAATCCTTTAAATGCGCTGCCAGACAACGCCTTGTCTTGTATCCTTTAATAAAATCCCCTTTTGCTCCAACTCGTCGCGGATCTGGTCGGCTCTGGCAAAGTTTTTTTCCTTGCGGGCGGTTTGGCGCTCTTCGATCAGCCGCTTGATATCCTCATCCAGCAATTCTTCTTTTTTTTCGATTAAAATGCCAAGCACGTCGCATAAGACTGCCAGCCTAGCGTACAGGTTCTTTAAATAAATGCTCGTATTGTCGGCACAAGCGTTTGTGTTGATAAATTTCACCAATTCAAAAATCGCAGAAACCGCGTCCGCCGTATTGCAGTCATCCTCCATTGCCGCGTCAAATTTATCTTGGTATTCCCTTGTTTTTTCAAACAATTCCCGTTCCGTTTCATTCATTTCCCCTGGCCCTGCGACAGCTGACAGTCGTTTTACATTGGAGGCGGCTGTGACAATGCGCTCTAGGCCGTTTTTTGCCGCGTCCATTAATTCCGCGCTGAAATTCAACGGGCTTCTGTAATGCGCGCTTAGCATGAAAAACCGCAAAACCTGCAAGTCATATTTTTGCGCAATGTCACGGACGGTGAAAAAGTTATTGAGCGATTTGGACATTTTTTGATTGTCGATATTTAAAAACCCGTTATGCATCCAGTAATGGGCAAACGGTTTGCCGCTTGCCGCTTCGGACTGGGCGATCTCGTTTTCGTGGTGCGGGAAGATCAGATCCTCTCCGCCGGCATGGATGTCGATTGTTTCGCCCAAATATTTTTTGGACATGACCGAGCACTCGATGTGCCATCCCGGACGGCCCTCGCACCAAGGAGATTCCCATGCAGGCTCTCCTTCTTTTTTTGGCTTCCAGAGCACGAAATCAAACGGGTCTTCTTTTAAATCCCCTGTAACCTGGATTTCCCTGTGTCCGGCCTGTAATTCGTCCAGATTTTTATGGGACAGCTTTCCGTAATCGGCAAACTTTTTTGTGCGGTAATAAACCGTGCCGTCCGCCGCCTGATATGCATAGCCCTTGTCAATTAACGTCTGGATCATTTCGATCATGCCTTCGATTTCCTGGGTCGCAAGGGGATGCACCGTAGCCGGACGCACGTTCATATCCGCCATGTCTTTTTTGCATTCTTCGGTATAGCGTTTTGCGATAGTTTGCGCGTCCGTACCCTCTTCTATGGCTTTTTTTATGATTTTATCATCTACATCGGTAAAATTTGACACAAAATTGACTTCATAGCCCTTATATTCCAAAAATCTGCGGAAAGCGTCAAATACGATCATCGGCCTGGCGTTTCCAATATGGATTAAGTTATAGACCGTTGGCCCGCATACGTACATGGATACGCGCCCTTTTTCGATTGGCGTGAATTCTTCTTTTTTCCTGGTCAGTGTATTATAGATTTTCATGGTTTCCCTCCCTGTGGCGCGGGCATCCGCTGCATCCGAGCGCGTTTCCCGCGATTTCAAAGCTGCCCTCATAAATGGAAGAAAGGGAGCAGACCGCATAAGCGCGGATTCCCTGCCCGTTTCCGGTATATCCAAGGCCCTCTTCCGTCGTAGCCTTGACATTTACCTGGTTTTTTTGCAACCTTAGCGTATCCGCAATATTTTGCTCCATTTGTTCGATATAGGGCCGCAGCTTTGGCTGTTGGGCTACGACAGTCGCGTCGACATTTTCGATCACATAATTTTCCTTAAATAAAAGATCCCTGACACGTTCCAGCAGTTTCATACTGCAAATGCCTTTATAGGATTCATCGGTATCTGGGAAATGCAGCCCGATATCCCCAAGGGCCGCGGCGCCAAGCATCGCGTCCATGATCGCATGCACAAGGACATCCGCATCCGAATGCCCGAGCAGTCCCTTTGTATAAGGGATCTTAACGCCCCCTAAAATAAAATCCCGTCCTTCTTTTAGCCTGTGGACATCATATCCCATCCCTACGCGCATAAAATCCTCCTGCTGTCTGCCATGCCGCGTTAGCGGCGGCTTGATTTTTTCGTATCCTTTTCAGTTTACCACATATTATGGCAATTGCAAGTTTTTTCCGAACCGATACCACGTTTCGTCAAATTGATAAAATCGCTTCATTTTTTTTGTCACTTTGACGGAACAAGACCAGATAAAGCATGTTTTCCGTCAATTCCACGATAGTATCTGCAAAAATTTTAGAAAATTACATAATAGCCAAATCCGGCTTGATTTGTTATAGTATTTTTAGTAATTAATTGACAGAGATGAAATGAGGAGGAATCAAACATGTCCAGTGTATCAATGAAGAACATCTGCAAAAAGTATCCAAACGGCTTTGAAGCAGTAAAAGATTTTAACCTTGAGATTCAGGATCAGGAATTTATCATTTTCGTAGGGCCGTCCGGCTGTGGAAAATCAACGACGCTTCGTATGGTTGCGGGGTTGGAAGAGATTTCATCCGGCGATCTGATTATCGATGGAAAGCGTATGAATGACGTAGAGCCAAAAGACCGCGATATCGCGATGGTATTCCAGAACTACGCTTTGTATCCGCATATGACTGTTTATGATAACATTGCGTTCGGCTTAAAAATGAGAAAAGTTCCGAAGGCTGAAATTGATAAAAAAGTAAAAGAGGCTGCAAGGATCCTTGACCTTGATCAGTTATTAGACCGTAAGCCAAAGGCTCTTTCCGGTGGTCAGAGACAGCGTGTTGCCATGGGTCGTGCGATCGTGCGTAGTCCAAAGGTATTCTTAATGGATGAGCCGTTGTCCAACCTGGATGCGAAGTTAAGGGTTCAGATGAGAACTGAGATTTCCGCGCTGCATCAGAAATTGAAAGCGACGATCATCTATGTAACTCATGACCAGACAGAGGCTATGACGCTTGGAACAAGGATCGTTGTATTAAAGGACGGCGTTGTACAGCAGGTGGATTCTCCGCAGAAATTATACAACCAGCCGGACAACTTATTCGTAGCGGGCTTTATTGGCTCTCCGCAGATGAACTTTGTAAACGCTACCTGCAAGGTAAGCGGATCAGATGTAACGTTGAACTTTGATAAGTTCTCCATTGCGCTTCCGCCAGCAAAAGCAAAGAAATTGATCGACGGCGGCTACAATGGCAAGACTGTTATTATGGGTATCCGTCCGGAAGACCTTGGGGATTCCCAGTATGAGATGGAGCATTACGCAGCGCGGGTAGACGCAAACGTAACTGGTTACGAGTTGCTTGGCTCTGAAGTCATCCTGTATTATCAAATTGCGGGCGCAAATATGAGCGCAAAAGTAGAATCTTCTACACCGGCGCGTCTGGGCGACCATGTAACGCTTGCGTTGAACCCAGAAAAAATTCATGTATTTGACCATGATACAGAGTTGACAATTACGAATTAGTAAAATATAATAGACATGTTCAATATATTATAATTAGTCTCTTCGGAGGTTGATTATAAACTGATGAAAATGTAACCTAAGGCAACCAAAGGTACGGAAGTTACATATAAATCAGCAACGAAGAAAGGAAGCATAAAATATCACCAACCCGGTATTTGCTTCCTTTCTTTTTATTACGAAAGCGAGGGGCCGGGAATGAAAAAGCTGCAAAAAATACTGGACGAAATTATGGAAATCTCACGCATCCCGATGCTTTTGTACAACGCGAAAGCGGAATGCGTCGCGGCTACTGCAAACGAAGACGCCGTTTCTTTGGACAGTATCCAATCGTTTATTGATTCTGAAATGAATATTCAGTCTTGTGGGCCTTTTCATTATCTTAAGGTGATGTATTCGGAGGCGCTTTCGTATGTCTTGCTTGTATTTGCGGTTTCACCGGATTCCTTTACGATAGGCCGGTTGACGGTCTGCCAGCTACAGCATTTGCTGGAGAGTAAGGAGGACGCGGTTACGAAATCCAGCTTTATCCGCAACCTGATATCTGGGAACTTCACTCCGGCGGAAATGGAGCGGCAGCTAAAAAAACTTCGCCTTTCCCCAGCGTCAGCTTGTTGGTATGCGTTTGTAATAGAAAGCGATGACAAGCTTGAAAATTCTTATATATACCAAATGGTTTCCCGCGCGTTTGCGGGGTATAAATTAGACTTTTGCTACGAGCTGGATGAAAAACGCCTGCTCTTATTTAAGGACGCTTCGAATATTCCAGATGCAAATGTATTTGCCCAAACCCTGGTGGATACGCTGCGGGCGGAAGCGATGATACAGACCCATGTCGGCTACAGCACAAAAGCGGAAAGCTATACCCAGTTTCCTCGCATTTTCCAGGAAGCAAACACCGCGCTGCGCATCCGCCGTACTTTTTTTGCGGAACGCGATACGGCGGCATACGATAAGCTTGGCATCGGGCGTTTGATCTCAGAGCTTCCGGCGCAGCTTTGCAGGGAATTTTTATTCGAGGTGTTTGGCGATCAGATCCCGGATAATATCGATGAAGAAACCCAAAACACGATTCATAAATTTTATGAAAACAACTTAAATATTTCAGAAACCGCCAGGCAGCTTTACCTGCACCGCAATACGCTTGTATACCGCTTAGAACGTATGGAAAAAATGCTTGGGCTGGATATCCGAAAGTTTGATGATGCGATGACGTTTAAACTGGCGATGATGGTGTTGACGCATTTGCGCGCGATTGAAAAATAAGTCATTTCTTCATAGTTTTGAAATTATACCTACGAGCGCAATTATTTGCCAGATACCTCCTAATGATCAGCCTCTTGTCAAGCAGACAGCGGGTCAAAACTTTAAGCGTATACGGCTTAAACAGTGAAAGTAAGTTACAGAGCAACCAGCGGCGAATCTGTCACAAATTTGCCGCTGGTTTAATAATCTGTCATTTACAAAATAGCCCGAGCAATCTGATCCAATATCCTGCCCGCAGCCTCATCCTTGCTCATAATCGGAAGCTCTATCGCCTGTTCTTTTGTGATCATTGTAATAATATTCGTATCCGTGCCAAACCCGGCGCCTTCCATGCGCAGGTTGTTTGCTACAATCAAATCCAGCTTTTTCCGCTCCAGTTTTTTGCGGGAATTTTCCAGCATATTTTCCGTTTCCATAGAAAAGCCGCATAAAAACTGATTTTTCTTTCGTTTGGACATTTCCGCTAAAATATCCGTTGTGCGTTCCAGCTCCAAAATGCTGGCATCTCCGGTTTTTTTAATTTTTTCGGCTGCGACATGCGCCGGACGGTAGTCGGCTACGGCAGCGGACATGATCACGATATGCTGCTCGTCGAACCGAGCTTCCACCGCATCGTACATCTCCTGCGCGCTCGTTACATGGACGGCGCTTACAAACAGCGGCGCGCGTAAATGGGATGGCCCGGTAACCAGCGTGACTTTGGCGCCCCTTCTGGCGGCGTTTTTTGCAAGCGCATAACCCATCTTTCCGGTGGAATGGTTCGTGATATAGCGCACCGGGTCGATGGCTTCCTGGGTAGGCCCTGCGGTGATCAGCACATTTTTGCCGGAGAGGTCTTTTTGAAACGCGGTTTCTTGAATGATATATTCCAACAATTGCTCTGGCTCTGGCATTTTCCCTTTTCCGGTATCCCCGCAGGCCAGATATCCGTCCGCAGGCTCGACAATATGATATCCGAAAGCTTTTAGCTTTTCGATGTTTTCCTGGGTCGCGGGATGCTCGTACATAAACGTATTCATAGCCGGGGCGAGATAAACAGGCGCGCGGACGGCAAGCATCGTAGTGGAAAGCATATCATCCGCGATCCCATGCGCCAGTTTTGCAAGGATATCCGCGGAAGCCGGGGCAATCATCACGACATCCGCTTCGTGCGCCATTGCAATATGCGCCACATGGTATCCGCTGTCTCTGTCAAAAACGTCGTCTATGACCTTATTTCCGGTTAACGCTTCAAAAGCGACCGGGCCGATGATCTTTTCCGCGTTTTTTGTCATAATTACATGGACATCGGCGTGCAGTTTTGCAAGCATACTGGCAAGGGTTGCGGTTTTATAGGCGGCGATCCCGCCGGTTACGCCAAGTAAAATGTGTTTTCCTGTAAGCATATTGAAAAGTACCTCCATAAGTTAAAGTCAAAGCGGAAGTTTGGGAATCCAGCTCTTTGCCAAAGGCAAACATTTTAACTATATAATAGAAGTTTGCCTTATGGAAGCCGTAAAAATAAAGGCTTCCGTTTTTGAAACACCGTATAATAAGAAAAACCGACAGATTGTAGCAATTCCGTAACCTGATCAAAACAAAACCCGACATGCTCCGGCATATGTGCATCCGCTCCGATCGTTAAGATTTCACCGCCAAGCTTTCGATACCTTTTTAAAATCTCCTCACAGGGGTTCGGATGCCCAAGTCCATATTTAAAACCGGCAGTATTTACCTCAATGCCTTTCCCAGCGTGGATAAGCTGCATTAAAATCTCTTCTATGATATTCCAGATATCCAGGTCGTTTTTCAACAAACGATAGCTAACATCCGTATCCTTATCCGGGCAGTAGCGGATCACATAGTCCAGATGCCCGTATACGTCAAAGCCGGAAAACGCCTGTATGTTTTCCAGAATGGATTCAAAATATTCCAGATACGCGCTTTGCACCGTGCGCCCCTCAAAATACGAAGCGTAATAAGGGTCTGTTCCATGCACCACATGGGAAGAGCCGATCACAAAGTCAAAATCATTGTTTTTCAGCGCCTCTTCATGCTTTTTTGCAAGATGCGGCTGTAACCCAAGCTCGATTCCGTAAAAAATCTTAAGACGGGAGGCGTACTCTTTTTGCAGCGCGCGGATTGCTTTATTATAGGAAGAAAAATCTAATAAAAATAATTCAGGGTCGTCCGGGTAATCATAGTCCAGATGGTCGGTAAAGCAGATTCCGGAAAGCCCGCGTAAAAGGGCGGCGTTTGCCATATCCTTTGGCTCGCTTTTGCTGTCGCCGGAAAACCGGCTGTGCATATGGGTGTCCCATAACATAAAAATGCATTCCTTTCCTAAATATGGTTCGCTTCTTCTTTCGAATGCTGGTATAGTGTGCTGTGTCTATATTGCACCGGATTTTGGGCAATGTCAATTACTTTATCATAGATTTACCCGATAAACAATAGAATTTTTTGAGGAGTCATAGATATTTTTTTAACAAACTGCGTATTTGCACTTGAATTTTTGTGAAAAATTGGTTAAAATAGGTAACAGGTTGGGTGTTCTATCCAAAAAGATAAAAATCAAACTATGTTTAGGAGGAAAATTAGCATGGCAGTAAGAGTAGCAATTAATGGTTTTGGTCGTATTGGCCGTCTTGCATTTCGGCAGATGTTTGGGGCAGAAGGATATGAAGTTGTTGCAATCAACGATCTGACAAGCCCGAAGATGTTAGCGCACCTGTTAAAGTATGATTCTTCACAGGGTAAATATGAACTCGCTGACAAAGTGTCTGCTGGCGAAGATTCTATTACAGTAGATGGCAAGGAAATCAAAATCTATGCATTCCCGGATGCAAATAATTGCCCATGGGGAGATTTAAAGGTTGACGTTGTATTAGAGTGCTCCGGTTTCTATACAAGCAAGGAAAAAGCACAGGCGCATATCAATGCAGGCGCTCGCAAAGTTGTTATCTCAGCTCCAGCTGGTAATGACCTTCCTACGATTGTATTCAATACAAACCATGAGACTTTAAAGGCTTCTGATACGATTATTTCCGCTGCATCCTGCACAACAAACTGCTTGGCTCCGATGGCGGACGCATTAAACAAATATGCTCCGGTTGAATCTGGTATCATGGTAACGATCCATGCTTACACAGGCGATCAGATGACATTGGACGGCCCGCAGAGAAAAGGCGATTTAAGAAGATCCCGCGCTGCGGCAGTAAACATTGTGCCAAACTCAACAGGCGCAGCAAAAGCAATCGGCCTTGTTATTCCGGAATTAAACGGTAAATTAATCGGTTCCGCACAGCGTGTGCCTACTCCTACTGGCTCTACAACAATCTTAACAGCGGTTGTAAGAAAAGCAGACGTTACAAAAGAAGGCATCAATGCTGCAATGAAAGCTGCTGCAAATGAGTCATTTGGATACAATGAGGATGAAATCGTATCTTCCGATATCGTTGGTATGAAATATGGTTCCTTATTCGACGCTACACAGACAATGGTATGCAAGATCGCAGATGACTTATACGAAGTACAGGTAGTATCCTGGTATGATAATGAGAACTCTTATACATCCCAGATGGTACGTACGATCAAGTATTTCTCAGAGTTAGCATAATTTGGATTAAGAATCTGAAAATTTCCTGGAGGTTCCAGGAGGCTCAAAAAGGGCCCGGCTGTTTTGGGCCGGGCCCTTTGTTGTAGTTTACGCCAAGCATTTTTATCATGGAGGACAAAAACAATGGGTTTAAATAAAAAATCAGTAGACGATATACAGGCGGCAGGCAAGAGGGTGCTTTGCAGATGTGATTTCAATGTGCCGTTAAAAGAAGGCAAGATCACAGATGAAAACCGCCTTGTAGCGGCGCTTCCTACGATCAAGAAATTAATCGCAGACGGCGCAAAGGTAATTTTATGCTCACACCTTGGCAAGCCGAAGGGGGAGCCAAAGCCGGAATTGTCCCTTGCGCCGGTGGCAAAAAGACTTTCCGAGCTGTTAGGCCAGGAAGTAAAATTTGCGGCTGACCCAGAGGTTGTAGGGGCAAACGCAAAAGCGGCGGTAGAAGCTATGAAAGACGGCGAAGTGATCTTACTGGAAAACACCCGTTACCGCGCGGAAGAGACGAAAAACGGCGAAGCTTTCAGCAAAGAGCTTGCTTCCTTATGCGATATCTTTGTAAACGACGCATTCGGCACGGCGCACCGCGCGCATTGCTCAAACGTAGGCGTTGCAAAGCTCGTGGATACAGCGGCAGTTGGATATTTAATGCAAAAAGAAATCGATTTCCTTGGCAACGCGGTAGAAAATCCGGTACGTCCGTTTGTAGCTATTTTGGGTGGCGCAAAGGTAGCGGACAAGTTAAATGTAATTGACAACCTGCTTGAAAAATGCGATACGCTCATTATCGGCGGTGGCATGGCTTATACATTCTTAAAGGCACAGGGAAATGAGATCGGCACCTCCCTTGTAGACGAATCCAAGATCGATTACTGCAAGGAAATGATCGCAAAAGCGGAAAAGCTTGGCAAAAAATTACTGCTTCCGGTAGATGCGGTTACGATCAAAGAGTTCCCGAACCCGATTGACGCGGAAGTGGAAACGGCTGTTTACGCTTCAGACGAAATGCCGGCAGACAGACAGGGCTGCGATATCGGGCCAAAGACACAGGAAATTTTTGCGGACGCGGTAAAATCTGCAAAGACAGTTGTATGGAACGGGCCGATGGGCGTATTTGAAAACCCGACCCTTGCGGCAGGCACGATCGCAGTCGCAAAAGCGCTGGCAGACACCGACGCTACAACAATCATCGGCGGCGGCGATTCCGCGGCGGCAGTAAACCAGCTTGGATTTGGCGATAAGATGTCCCATATTTCAACAGGCGGCGGCGCTTCCCTGGAATTTTTGGAAGGCAAAGAGTTACCAGGCGTTGCGGCTGCAAATGATAAATAAAAAAGCATCAGGAAAGGATGAACCATGGCAAGAAAGAAGATCATAGCCGGCAACTGGAAAATGAATATGTCCCCAAGCCAGGCGGTAAAATTAGTGGAAGAATTAAAACCATTGGTAAAAAACGATGAAGTGGACGTTGTATACTGCGTGCCTGCAATCGATATCGTGCCAGTGGTGGAAGCGGTAAAGGGAACAAACGTAGAAGTCGGCGCGGAAAATATGTATTATGAGGAAAAAGGCGCATATACAGGAGAAATTTCTGCGGAAATGTTAGTAGACGCAGGGGTGAAATATGTCATTATCGGCCATTCTGAAAGACGCGATTATTTTAAGGAATGCGACGAAATGCTCAATAAAAAGGTGAAAAAAGCCATCGAGCATGGCCTGACCCCGATCCTTTGCTGCGGCGAGACATTAGAGCAGCGCGAAATGGGCATCACATTAGACTGGATTCGTATGCAGATCAAGTCCGATTTAAAAGACATCCCGGCTGACCAGGTGGCTTCCTTAGTCATTGCTTACGAGCCGATCTGGGCAATCGGCACCGGCAAAACAGCAACCTCAGACCAGGCGCAGGAAGTATGCGGCGCAATCCGTGACTGCATCCGCGAGATGTACGACGCACCGACAGCGGACGCGGTACGCATCCAGTATGGCGGCTCTGTAAATGCAGGCAACGCGGCAGAGTTATTCGCAAAACCGGACATCGACGGCGGCCTTGTGGGCGGCGCAAGCTTGAAAGCGGATTTTGGGAAGATTGTAAATTACAAATAAGATAATTTTTGCAGCTTGTTTTTGTGATTTATAATCGTTGTTTTACAGTAAAATGAGGGCATCGAAGGGATTGAAATCCTTTGATGCCCTTTTTTGCTGGGTTCGATCGATATGGAACCGCCCTATGTTGTAAGCCGCTGTGCCGCATCCGCAGGTTTTTACTTTAAAGAAAATGAAAAAAATTAGTGGAATCATGTAAAACTTGTGTTATACTGTGTTAGGTCGTGTTAGGGTGGATTTTGATAATTTTACAATATAGTAGAAAAATACAGCAAAAGGAGACAGGAAAGATGAAAGAGATTTCAGCGTTAATGGGATATCGGCCAAGCATTCATGTCGTAGACGCTACATTGCGTGACGGCGGGCTGGTCAATGATTTTTATTTTACGGATGATTTTGTCAAAGCCTTGTATCGCGCCAATATCAAGGCAGGCGTTGATTATATGGAATTTGGTTACAAGGCTTCTAAGGAGATGTTTGACGAAAATAAATTCGGGAAATGGAAATTTTGTAAGGATGAGCACATCCGGGAGATCGTTGGGGACAACGATACGGATTTAAAGATCGCGGTTATGGCGGATGTGGGGCGCTGCGACTATAAGCAGGATATTATAAACCGCATTGACAGCCCGATTGACTTAATCCGCGTCGCGACTTATCTGACGACCATCCCGGGAGCGGTTGCTATGATCGAAGACGCGAAAAATAAGGGCTATGAGGTTAGCTGCAATATTATGGCGATCTCAAATACCCAGGAAAGCGACCTTCGCATCGCGCTTGACACCCTGGGGCAGACTCCGGTGGATGTGCTGTATATTGTAGACAGCTTTGGCGCGCTCTACCCGGAGCAGATTGCCAGGATTACGGATATTTATATGGAATTTGCGGAAAAATATAACAAAAAGATCGGCATCCATGCGCACAATAACCAGCAGCTTGCGTTCGCAAATACGATCGAAGCGGTAGGCGACGGCGTAGACTGGCTGGACGCGACCTATGCGTCTATGGGGCGCGGCGCGGGGAATTGCGCGATGGAGCTTTTGCTCGGCCTGCTGCGCAATCCAAAGTACCATATTTACCCGGTGATCCAATTTATCGAAAAGCATATGAATAAGCTAAGGGAAGATGGAATTGTATGGGGATATGATCTGCAATATTTAATGACCGGGATTTTAAACCAGCATCCAAGGACTGCGATCCAGTTTACAAAAGAGCGCAGGCAGGATTATACCGAGTTTTACAAAGAGATCATTGCGCAGGATTAATGCAATGGCGGGCTTTGGCGCTATAAAATAAATTTTTCAATGATTTCTGCGATTGCGCCCTCATCGTTTGTGGCATTTGTGACATAGTCGCAAAGCGGTTTCATTTCCGGAACTGTATTACAAACCCCCGCGCCAAGGCCCGCCGCCTGTATCATGGATAGGTCGTTGTAATTATCCCCTATGGCGATGATCTCTTCCGGGCGGATATGAAGCAGGTCTGCTAAGAATAACATGCCAAAGCCTTTATTTATGCCCTTGCGGTTAAATTCAATGTAGCGGTTGGAGGAATAGCTTACGTCAATATCCGCAGTAATCGGTTTTAAATCCTCCTCGATCTGATTTAAATACGAGCAGTCGGTATTTTGATAAAGAATTTTTACGATCTTTTGTCCTTTTAGAAAATCCAGGCGGTCTGTGAAAATCTCCTGTAGCTCCAGCCTGCCTTCTACATGGTCTTTTTCCTCTTTATTCAGTCGATATGCGTATACGGTGTCTTTTGTATACACATGGATGCATACATCATAAGAAAGCCCATGGCAATACAATTCCTCCGCTTTTTGAAACGGGATTTCCTGAAAGCTTAGCAGGCGTTCCCCTTTATTTTCGGTAACTGCGCCGCCGTTAAAGGAGATTACGTATTCCCGCTCCATTTCCCGAAGTCCGATCGCGTCCAGTATCTTATGGACGCTGCGGTATCCCCTGCCTGTAGCCGGCACAAAGCGAACGCCAAGTTCGCGCGCTTTTTGGATTGCCTGTATGTTTTTGGAAGGGATGCGGCCTTGCGCGTCAAGGAGCGTTTCGTCTAAGTCTGAGACGATCATTTTGTATTTTGGATGTGCCATTTTTTACCTCCGAAAAACAGATTGGGCTTTATTGTAGCATATATTCGTTTATAAGTAAAGAGACGCGAAAAGCGCGTCCGGTCAGTTATAAATGTAACGGATTGCCAACGCTTCTACTTGTCTTTCTTCTTCCCATCGTTTATACTGTCATTAACCAAAAAACGAAAATGGAGGGAAAATCTATGAACTTTAAAATGATCCACGAAAACTACAACGTCTATGATTTACAAAAATCACTTGATTTTTATGAAAAAGCGTTAGGCCTTAAGGAAAAACGTCGCAATACCGCGGAGGACGGCTCTTACATCATCGTTTATGTTGCAAATGAGCAGTCGGATTTTGAGCTGGAATTAACCTGGATGCGGGATATGGACAGGCCATATAATCTTGGGGACTGTGAGTTCCATCTGGCGTTTCAGGCGGATGATTATGAAGCCGCCCACAAGCTTCATAAAGAAATGGGCTGCATCTGCTTTGAAAATCCGAAAATGGGGATTTACTTTATCCAGGACCCGGACGGCTACTGGCTGGAGATCGTGCCGCGGCGCTAGACACTTATAAAGTGGAGCGCGCGGACTATGAAAATATTTATTTAAGCTTATCCTTGCGGCTCTTCCAGTCCGGCAGGATCTGTTCTACAAATTGATAAAACGCCTTGGAATGGTCCGGGTGGATAAAATGTGAAAATTCATGCACGACCACGTATTCAATGCTTTCCGGCGGTTTTTCCAGCAACAGGCTGTTAAAGGTGATTTTTTGTTTTTGTGGGATGCAAGAGCCCCAGCGTGAGCGCATTTTTCGGATTTTGATCTCTGGATAGGCGACCCCAAGCTTTTCAAACGCGGGATAGTGCAAACGGCTGTACTTCCCGCATATGATGCCGGTCTGGATTTTTTGCCAGGCTTCGTATAGTTGCCGTTTATGGTCGTCGTCATCTTCTTTTGTAAATAAATACAGGAAGCCGTCCCTGCAAAATACGGCTTCTCCATAATTGTTTCTGGAAAAGCTTTGGATGCTGCCGTTTTGGATCTCCTCCATCCAGGCAGGGATAAGCCGCCTGTCGGCCTGCCCAGTATGTAAAATAAGAAAGCCGCCAAGGTAAGGCATCTGTTCTCCGGTCTTAAAAAGCGGCATTGGCGTATGGTTTTGATTTTGTTCCATACGGGCGCGGGCTTTTTCGATAAAGGAAGCCTGGGACAGCACAAAATCGTCAATGTATTTTTTGGGGACTTTTGGATGCGCGGATACGACGATGCTTCCGTCCGGTTTGATGCGCAGGTTTATATTTTTTACGTTTTTTCGGATCAATGTGTATGGATAGACTTGTGTATTTTCCAAATTCTGTCACTCCCAAAGTTTGAAATTTCATTTTGCCCTTATCAGGCGGCTGCGGTTTGATAAAGGCGGTAAGGATCGCGGGTTTTGATCGCGAGTTTCTTATGTTGATTATAGCACGAAAACAGGGAAAAGTAAAAATGTAATCCATAATTCATACAGGTTTTGAGAAGAAGAGTGTTGCGCTTCTTTTTGCGCTTTATTATATGATACATCTAAGGTGTAAAAATGCCGGTTCGAGGACAAGGCGGGCAAAATTACGAAAGATGAATCATAGGAGGAAGGGCAGCATGGTGAGTATATATGGTTACATACGCGTGTCGTCTACCGACCAAAACGAAGAGAGGCAGGTTAACGCGATGCGGCAGGCTGGCGTGGTGGAATCCAATATTTATATGGATAAGCAGTCCGGAGCGGATTTTAACCGCCCGCAGTATGTAAAGATGGTCAGCCAAATGGAAAAGGGGGATCTGCTTTATATTTTAAGCATTGACCGCCTGGGGCGAAATTATGAGGAGATCCAGGTGCAGTGGCGGGTTCTGACAAAGGAGATCGGAGTCGATATCTGCGTCATAGACATGCCGCTTTTGGATACGCGCAATGGGAAAGATCTGATGGGGACGTTTATCGCGGATCTTGTGCTGCAAATATTATCTTTTGTGGCGGAATCAGAGCGCGTGAATATCCGCAAACGGCAGGAGCAGGGGATTGCCGCGGCAAAGGCAAAGGGCGTAAGGTTCGGAAGGCCCGAGATCGAAGCGCCAAAGGAGTTTCCAAGGATCGTAAGGGAATGGGAGCGCAAAAACATTACATTTGACCAGGCGCTTGAAAAAACCGGAATGAGCCCTTCTACGTTTTACCGCAGGCTGCGGGAATGCCGGAGCGCGCGCAGGAAAAAGAAAAATAAGTCTGGCGTTTAAACGCAGTCACATATTTAAAACACAGGCATATTTTGAAAGAAAAGGGTTTGATCATGGCATATGAGGCATTTGTGCCGGTTATCGGCACGATTTTAAATATTACAAGAGAAAATGATTGTTGCAGCCAGATGGTGGCGCTGCGGACAGAAAATGGGATCGTAAATTTTATTGTAGACGCGCAGACGCTTGTGATTGAAAGCAGGCAGCTTCGGGTAGGCATGCGGGTGGCGGCGTTTTACGACAGTAGGCTTCCGATGCTGTTAATATACCCGCCGCGGTATGTTGCGCAGATCGTTACGGCGCTTGGCAGGAATGAGCAGGTGACGCTTAAATATTTTAACCGGAGGCTGTTGGCGCAGGATCGGTCTTTGCAGTTAAATATTGCAGACGGCACCCTCGTGCAGGCGGTGAATGGCCAAAGATATGACTGTAGCCCGGGGAACCGGGAGCTGTTAGTTTATTATTCGGCGACGACGAGGAGCATACCGCCGCAGACAACGCCAAGCAGGATAGTCGTGTTTTGCTAGAGGCGCAATGCAAAGTCTTTATTGGCAGGAAAAGGGCAGAACCGGAAAATCCGGCGCTGCCCGAACGCCAGCGCTACTTTACGATCAATGTTCCACTGTCGCTTTTTATGGATAGATCGCGTTTTCCTTTTCCAATGGCGCCCTGCTTGCATCCATCCGTATCCATAGTGTACGCCGCGTTTTTGAATTGCGCCGTTATGTCATCAGAACCGCTGGATATCGTATAAGACAGATTATCCGGGGCTGTTTTATGGGATAACGAGATGTCTCCCGAACCTGTTTCCACGAGCAGGGATTTATAAGCGTTTATATTTTGTATTCCCACTTCGCCGGAATCGGTTAAAACGGCAGCTTTGCCAAGCTCTGTATTTTTTATGGTGACATACGCGGATTTTGTTTGAATATCAGAATCCGTACATTTGGAATCCGTCATTTTAATATCGCCGGAATCGGAGATGAAGCTTGCGTTTTTAACCGCCATATCAGACAAAAACACATAGCCGCAGCGATTATCTAAAGAAAGCTTAGAAAGCGTAACGCCGTCCAAAGCGATCTCGCCCGAGTCGTTTTGAATGTCCAGCAAAACAGCATGGTCTTTTGGGATAGAAAGGGTAACTTTGCCGGCTTCCCTGAAAGAAAACTGTCCTGCTATGGTTTTATCGTCCTCATCCTGCTGCTGTATCATTAGCGTCTGCCCTTTTTGCATTACCTGCGCTTTACGTTCGTCTTCCTTTTTTCCGTTATAGCTTACATGTATTTTTTTATCGTTTGACGCTGATATTTTAATGTCCCAGGATGAAATATCCATAGAGATCTCCAAGACTTCGTCTGCCGGAAAATCCTTTTGAAAAGCGGCTTTTTGCTCGCTTCCACATGCGGATGCGAAAAGAAGGGTTCCAAGCGCCCCTGCGAAAAGCGTGTTTTTCATATTTACAAGTCCGATTTTTTGAGTCATTTTATTTTGAGTCATTTTATTTTTTATCCTTTCTGTCATTTTTTCTTGATTTTATCCTGATTATAGCGATGCGGCTTTTCAAAACTCTTGCCCAATTCTTACGATTTTCTTTCCTGCGCCGGCGAAAAAGACTGCCGCCTGATGTTTGAAAAAAGCTTTGTATCTGTGTGGGGACAGGCGCATCGTCCGCCTGCCGGCATAATATAGTGTTAGTTAAAATTGACTTTCCTTTCCAGCAATGCTATAATCTTACCCGTACCTTTATTTCAAATTAGTTTATTTTAGGAATTTTATATGGAAAAGAAAAAAATAACTGGATACACAAAAGAAGCATTTTGATACTTCCCTTTGTGCTGGCATTTTGCGTCTTAGGGGTTGTCGTTTTTTTTGTATCCAATAAAATATCGATTAAAATGTCAGAATCAGCCATCGCAAATTTGAGCGAGCGGCTGGATCTAATCAGCAATACCATAGACACGATCTTAAAAAAAGAAGCGGATTTTCAAAAGATGCTGGCGCAGGAGATCGCGCATGCCGAAAAGCCGGAGGAATTCATCTTATCTTTTGACAGAAATTCAACTATGGTAAAGCTGTCCTTGATTTTATCCGGTGAAAAAGAAGGCGTTTCCAATACGGGGGAAAAATTTACGGAAGAAGGCATGGATTTTTCAGGGGGAATGACTGTAGACGGCATGTCCATGTCGACTTCTTATGTCAATGGCATGGGAACCTGGGCGTATACGTTAAAATGTCCGGTTGTGAAAAAGGAGGAGCAGATCGCGTCGCTTTATGTGGAATACATTTACGATTCCTTTGATGAGGCGCTGCCGGGGAAATTTTATAATAAGGAAGCAAAGCTCTACTTAATGGACGCAGTCAGTGAGCGCATGGTGCTAAAGCCAAAGGGCATAGGGGAACGCGACGCGGGGCATATGAATCTGGCGAATTTTTACAATGCCAATAAGATCCAGGAGAAAGATATCCAGCAGGGCATTGAAAGAAGCATTCAAGAAGGAAAAGACGTGATGTTTTATCACGATATTCGCAATGAGGATTCCCTGATCTATTTGTGGTCGGTCAATGGCGGGGCGGTCTATCTGGTTGGCTATGTGCCGGTTGTGGCGATACAGCGGGAAGGGGATGCGGTAAACCAAAATATTTATATTGTGGTCATCGTCATGTTTGTTGCGTTTATTTCCTGCTGTCTGTTTTATCTTTTATTTCAAAGGCAGCACAACAGGCTTCGAAAGGAGCGGGAAGCGGAACGGGAGCTTTATAATAAGCAGCTGCAAGAGGCGCTACAGGCGGCGCAGGTCGCAAACCAGTCAAAGACCATGTTTCTTTCGAATATGTCTCATGATATCCGTACGCCGATGAACGCCATATTAGGGTTTGCGACGCTGCTTGGAAAATATGCGCAGGACCCAAAGCAGGTGCGGGAGTATACGAAAAAAATAACCGCTTCCGGCCAGCATTTGCTGGGGCTTATTAATGATGTTTTGGATATTTCGAAGATCGAAAGCGGCAAGGTCGTGCTGACTATAGGGGAATTTGAGTTAAAAGATATGATATCCTCGATTGACGCGATCATCCGCCCGGCGGCAAAAGGCAAGGACCAGAACTTTGAGATAACGGTTGTGGGCATCCGCCATGAACATTTAATCGGCGATGAGACGAGGATGAACCAGATTTTGATCAACCTTTTATCGAATGCGGTGAAATATACGCAGTCTGGCGGAAATATCTGGCTTCGCATTATAGGGTTAGAGCAGCGTTCCAGCCAGTTTGAGCATATCCGCATCGAGGTGGAGGATGACGGCTACGGGATGACGCCAGAATATTTGGAAACGATCTTCGACGCGTTTACAAGGGCGGAAAACAGCACGACAAATAAAGTTCAGGGGACAGGGCTTGGCATGGCGATCACGAAAAATATCGTAGAGCTTATGGGCGGCACGATCGAGGTTACAAGCGAGGTCGGAGTCGGAAGCCGTTTTATGGTGGAATTGGAGCTTCGCATCCCGGAGGGGAAAGCCGATGAACAATTCTGGGAGCAGAGGGGCATTTCAAGGCTGCTCGTCGTGGATGATAACGCCGATAACTGCCAGGCGGTGCAGCTTTTGATGCAGGACATGGGGATGCGCGTAGACGCGGCTTTAAGCGGCGCGCAGGCCCTGGGGATGCGAAAAGCGGCATGTGAGGCGGGAGAGGATTACCATGTGGTCTTGCTGGATTGGAAGATGCCGGAAATGGATGGAATCGAAACGGCAAAGCAGCTTCGGGCGGTGTCATCGGAGCATATCCCGATTTTGCTGCTGACAGCGTATGACTGGGAGGAGATCCAGGAAGAGGCGCGGGACGCCGGAGTGGATGGTTTCTTACAAAAACCGTTCTTTAAGGCGGCTTTCCAGGAAAAGATTTTGGAGCTTTCTAAAGAGAAGGAAAATGACGAAAATACTTTGCCAGATGCGGAGGAAGGCGTTTTGACCGGGCGTCATTTCCTTGTGGCGGAGGATAATGAGATCAATTCCGAAATTTTGGCGGAAATCTTAAGCATCGAAGGGGCGACCTGTGAGGTTGTGGAAAATGGCGCTCTGGCGGTGGAGTGTTTAAAAAAGGCGCGGCCGGGGCAGTTTGACGCGGCGCTAATGGATGTCCAGATGCCGGTTATGAATGGCTATGAAGCATCCCGCGCGATCCGGGAATTGGAACAAAACGGCGCGCAGCGGATACCGATCATCGCCATGACAGCGAATGCGTTTGCGGAGGATGTAAAAGACGCGATGGACGCGGGGATGGATGCGCATATTGCAAAGCCGATAGACGTAGAGACGCTCAAGCGGACGATCGTGCAGTATATGAAATAATGGCAGGGGAATCAGAAAGGGGAAAATGTGAAAGGGAGTATGAAAAAAGCGGCGGCGTTATTCATGGCAGGGGTGTTGGCTGTTTTTTTTGCGGCATGCGGGAAAAACGATAAGAAAGGGCAGATCATCACAAACGAGGAGGACAACAGAAAAGCCATAGAGCTGTTTGCGCCGATGGAGCGGTCAAAGCCGGACGCGAAAAACGTCGCTAGGACAGCGTTTGACAAAACGGTTATGATGGCGGAGGAAAATCTTGATGTGATTGTGGAGTATAACACTTATACCGCCAAAGACTATCAGGAAAAAACCTTCGACGAAGTGGCGCTGGACCGGATACGAAGCGGCATGGACGACCTTTATCTGCTAAATCCGGACGTTTTGCAAAAAACAGGGGAGGAAGGGCTTTTGGCAGACCTGTCTGACTTGGAATGCGCAAAAAACCTAAGGGAAGTGGTAAAAGCAGCCAATACAGTGGACGGAAAGCTGGTGGGAATACCTCAGGAGGTTGTAGTTTACGGCCTGTTTATCAATCAGGATATGTTTGATCAATACGGCATTGAGATCCCAAATACGCCGGAAGAATTTTTGGACTGCTGTAAGAAGTTCCAGGAAAACGGAGTCCAAACGCCGATCGGCGCAAACCGCTGGTGGCTGGAAACCTTTGTTTTCGCCCAGGCTTACGCGGATCTTTATAACGGCGGCAATGCGGCAAAAGAAGTGGAGGAGCTAAACAGCGGGAAACGTAAATACAGCGACTACATGCGCGCCGGGTTTGTGTACCTGAAAAAGCTTATCGACGCAGGGTACATCGATGCCAAGACCGCTTTAACCTATGAAGCGATCGAGGGGGAAGGCGCAGATTTTATGGCGCAAAAAACGCCGATCGTCATGGCGTACTGGGGAGCCGCCAATGCGGAAACCGCTTATGGGAAACCGGATTTTAACATGCAGGTCATCGGTTTTCCAAGTGAGCGCGGGCAGATGCCGGTTGTGTCCATGACCGGAATGTCGGCGCATGCAGATTCAAAAAAGCTGGATGATACGCTGGACGTTTTAGAAGAGATCCTTTCCGATAAAGCGTTGCAGGTATATGCGGAAACCAATAAGGTCATTTCGCCTTCGAAAAATGTAGAGGTGGAATGCGTTCCGGCATTGAAGCCGTTGAGCGATCTGGTAAATGAGGGAACCTACGTCCTTGCCAGCAACGCGGGCATGAAAGTGGAACAGTGGGGCAATGCCTGCCTGATCGTGCGAAAACTTCTTGGCGGAATGTCGGTAAAAGAATGCATGGCGGAATTTGACCGTTTGCAGGAGGAGACATTAAAAAAGGACGGAAAAAATAAGTGATCGCACGATAGAGCCAAAGGCTTCGCGGCATGTTTAGAAAGCCGCAGGCCCTTGGCTTTTTCTGATCCTAATTATTTTAGTTGCAGTTCTTTTAGCGTCCGAAACAGCGGCCGCAGGGCTCTGTAATATCGCTGCGGCGGATTTTGATTGAATTTTTTGTCAAAATCATTTTTGATCGCGGATAGATTTTCGGGGTTGTGGCACAGGATGATCTTGTATGCCTCCTCCGCGTTATCCACGTCCAGGTCATAGCGGTTTAGCGTCGTGGCCACCAGGCTGACACCGCGTAAATGGGCGTCGGTCATGAAATAGGCGGAAAGGGATTTCCGCAATTGCATATCGTCCTTGAATTTTAAATACCAGTCAAGCCCTTCTTCCTGTCCCAAAATAGTAGTAAGCGCCTGATGCCATGCCGCCATGTTCGAAACCGGGATGGATTTTGCGATGGCCGCTAAATACTGCTCGTCCGTCAGCTTTGGATTATGAAAATTCGTTTCGTTTGCCAACGCTTTTTTGGACTGGGAAGTTTTTTCTTTTTTCTTTTTTCTCTTTTTCTTTTTTGATAATTTATAGCCTTTCTGACAGATTTTAATCCCACGGCTTTTCCAAAATTCCACTGTGTCATGATAGTCCTTGTCATTGGAATAAATGCAAAAGGACGATTTTGGATGCTTTGCGATTAAATACGACAAAACCCCGATCAGCTGGTAGTCCAGCGCGTTTTCGCCAGCGGCGCATTCCAGCCAAAGGATCCTTGGGTTATGTACCTGTTTTGACAAAAACTTTTCCAGATGCTTGGAATGGTTTTTTGTATAAAAGGTTACGATCTTGTCTTTTCTTCGGATTTTATGAGGCATATCCAGCCAGCGGTTGCCGACATTTTCCGTATCGATTAAATAATATTTCCTGCTCAAATTTTTCACCTGATTTCTGCGCTTGTAATTCGCTTATCTTTGCGACTGCCCGTAACGATACAAATCCCGCCTGTTTGTCAATGGATGTAGCAAAAAACAGGAAACCGTTTCCCGATTTCCTGTTTTTATATGGCATTTAGAAAAATAGCGGCAATTTGGATTTTTGGCATTTGGTGTAATTTTTATTTTTTCATTTTAACATTATGCGGGTGACAATGCAATATGTTTATCATTTATTAAGAAATTAGGTTACAATTTATAGAGCGCGGATTCATAGTCTTTTACAAAATACCGGATGTTCTTCCTGCCTTTTTGGATGATCGTATGCCCTTCATTTTCCAACATTTCTTTTTGCGCGTCAATGCCGCCAGGGTATTTTGCGTTCAATTCCCCGTTTGCCTTTAACGTCCTCCAGTAGGGCGTTTGATCGTCTTTTCTCTGATGGCTTGCCCATGCCGCGATGGAGATAAAGATCCCCGCGGTTATCGGCTCTGTAAAGTCCGCGCCGTTTTGTTTTGCAAAATATTCCCTGATCGCGCCTACTGTAAGCAGCTTTCCAAACGGCACAAGGCGCATCACGCTGTCATAATCGATCGGCGCGGCAAAATACATTCGGTTCCCGCCATACTTTTTTATGCTTTTTTCGTCCGTAATAGTCTGAAATTTTGGCATATCCTTACTGTCGTGCAGCATTGCGTTAAAATCTTTTTTATCTTCATTTGCCATATGGTACACCTCCTAAATAAGCATAGCGGAAAAAAAGAATATATGCAATGAGGCGGTTTGTAAAATTTATGGGGAAAACAGAAGTTCATTCCAACCTCTTGACATCACCGCTTAGAAGCGCTAATTTATATCCACTGCATAGAAACATCACCATATCCTATAGGTGGACGCCAGACAAACCAATTCAAATATAAGGCAGGTATTTTTATGGGCGCTATATTGATCATTGAAGATGATAAGACAATTAACGGGCTTTTGCGCAGTATTTTAAATCATAGCGGGTATGTCGCTGACAGCGCGGACAACGGCGCGGATGGATTGGCTATGGCTCTGCGTGGGGATTATTGCCTGATCTTACTGGATTTAATGCTGCCGGAAAAGACTGGGGAAGAGTTTATAAAGGAGCTTCGCAGGGTGAAGGAAACCCCGGTCATTGTGTTGTCCGCAAAAGGGGAAACCCGTGACCGGATAGAGCTGCTTTCCCTTGGAGCGGATGATTACATTACAAAGCCTTTTGATATAGACGAGGTATTGCTGCGGATACAGGCGGTATTGCGCCGGACGCAGCAGGAACAGAAAGAAATTGTATTTCATGAGCTTCGTCTTGAACCGGAAGCCGGGCGGGTGTTTGTAAACGGCGGGGAGGTTATCTGCACGGCTACGGAATATGCCATACTGGAACTGCTTATGAAAAACCCGGCAAGGATATTTTCCAAACGCGCGTTGTACGAGCATGTGACGGGGGAGGACTATATGCAGGAGGACAATACGATGAATGTCCATATAAGCAACCTGCGCCGCAAGATCGCAAAGCATACGCCCCGAAAATACATAGAAACGGTATACGGCATGGGATACCGGCTGGTAAGATAAGGAAAGCTACAGTCTAAAGCTTTAGAAAATCTTTAAGTTTTATAAAGGAAGCATTTAACATTACACCGTAACATAGTCCCTGGAGGTGTAAGGTATGAAGAAAGCAATACTGCAAACAAACAATCTGGTAAAGTCCTATCATAATGTGAAAGCGCTGGACGGCGTTTCGATATCGCTGGAGGCCGGGCATATTTACGGGTTTATTGGGGAAAACGGCGCGGGGAAAACGACGTTGATGCGTATCCTTACGGGGTTAACATTTCCTACGTCCGGGAGCTTTTCTATATTTGGAAAGGAAAGTCCAGGGGATATGCGTATGATCCGGCGGCGCATTGGCAGCACGATCGAGGAGCCGACGCTGTATCCGGAATTTTCCGCTTACCGCAATCTGGAATTACAAAGGATACTGCTTGGAAATCCGGATAAGTCTGCCTGTGACGATCTGCTGAAATTGATGGACTTATATGAAGTAAGGGGCCGTAAGGTCAAAGAGTTTTCCATGGGCATGAAGCAGCGCCTTGGGATTGCGTTAGCGCTTTTAGGAAAGCCGGAGCTTTTGATCTTAGACGAGCCGGTTAATGGGCTGGACCCGAAAAACATTTCCGCCCTCCGTTCGCTTTTAAAAAAGCTCAACGAAGAACGCGGGATTACGATGCTGATTTCCAGTCATATTTTAAACGAGCTGTATTTGCTGGCGACGGATTATATGATCATCCATAAGGGCCGGGTCATCGAAGCGCTTTCCCATAAAGAGCTGGAAGAAAAATGTGAAAGTTATGTGAAGATCAGCACGGACAGTCTGCCGAATTGTGTGACGGTCTTAGAAAGGGAATTGCAGATCTTTGACTATAAAGCGGTGGACGACCATACGCTGCACGTTTATGGTTTTACAGAAGAGCCGCAGCGGATTTCCCAGGCATTGATGCGCAACCATATCGTAATCGGAGAAATGTCCGTATGCGCGCAAAGCCTGGAAGAATATTTTTTATCGGTAACGGGGGGAAAAAGACATGATTAATTTACTTCGGGTGGAATTTTACAAATTAAAGAGGTTTTCCTTTGGTTATATCGCCTTACTTTTTATGATCGTGATCGGATACCTGTACGGGGACAGCCGCCTTGGCAACAACCCGTTTCCTTTTACAGCTAACACAGAGGTATTATTTGTCAATACGGTGGGGGATACGTCATTTGCATTTTTGATCGCGATCACAGCCGCGTTATTTATGGGGAAGGATTTTTCCAGCCGCACGATCTGCAATGAGATCAAGCTGGGGCATAGCCGCGTTCAGATTTTGCTGTCCCGGATGTTGGTCGTTGGCATGTTTTCGGCCTTTCTTCATTTGGCGTATCTTGTGTCTGCCACAGTTGGTTTTTGCGTCGTGCGGGGATTTGACGCAAGCATGTTTTGTATGGAAAATGCTTTCTGGCTGATTACGGTTTTGACGCAGCTTGCGGCGCTTACAAGCCTGGTGGTTTTGATCACATTTCTGACAAAAAAGGTTTCCGAAGCCATTGCGCTGTCGGCATTGAGCATCGTGTTATGCTGCAATATTTTGCGGAACTTTATCCATATAAAAATTTATACGCTGTCCTGTTTTTGCTTTGCACAAAACTGCAAAGCGGAAAATTTAGGGATCTCGTTTATCAGCGCAGTCGTAACAATGGTTTTGTTTTTGTCCATTGCGGCGGTTTCATTTCAGAAAGCGGAAGTAAAATAGGAGGCGGGCGGCGGTGGATTATTTTATCATTTTTATACTTTTTGCCGCTGCGTTGTTTTTTGCGGGAAAATACCGGATGCTGAAAAACCAGTTAAAATCCATCTGCACGCAGCTAAAAGACGGGCATACCAGGCTGGTGTCCGTAGAGCTTCTGGACAAGGACATCGAAGCGGTTGCGTTTGAAATTAACCGCCTGCTGGAAAACATACAGCAGACGGTAATCAAAAGCAACGCTTCCGCCGCGGCGTTAAAATCGTCCATAACGGATATTTCCCACGATATGAAAACGCCTTTGACATCTGTCATAGGCTATTTGCAGCTTGCCAAAAAAGGGGGCTGCGATGAAAAAACAGAAGAGATCATAAACATCTGCTTGGAGCGGGCGGCTTCCTGCAACGCTTTGATCAACGACTTTTTCGAGTTATCGCTGTTTGAAGCCCAGGGCTGTAAGGTTTTGCTTGAAAAAGTGGATGCTGCGGGGATAATCTGCGAGCAGATACTGATGAATCACCCGGCGTTTGAGAAAAAAGGGATTATGCCCCATTTTGAAAATTCCGACCAGGCGGTCATGGTAATCGCCGACTCTGGCCTGTTAAACCGGGTTATCCAAAACCTGATTTCCAACGGCGTTCGGTATACGCAGGGGGATATCTTTTTTTCCATCTGCAAAGAAAACGGGCGGGCGCTCATAACGGTGCGAAATCCAGTCCCGCCCCATGCGCAGATTGACGTTTTCCACATCTTTGAACGATATTATACCCAGGATAAGTCCAGGAGCAGGGGGAGCGGGATCGGGCTTTTTTTATGCAGGCAGTTTGTAGAGGCTATGGGCGGGAGTATTCGCGCGCAGGCGGATGGGGGGAGCTTATGGATTCAAGTGGGGCTTAAATTATGTGATGACATATATCCAGTGGATAAATGAACCAGAACGTGCAGCCTCATTCTAAAGCTTATGAAAAATAGGTTTTTGTTTTTCAAATGTGCAAATATACAAAAAACCCAGCTCCCGAAGCAATTTTTCGCCCTCCCTAATATAAGCCCCTAAATGCTCCGCTTTATGGCAGTCGCTGCCGATCGTAATGATCTCGCCGCCCAGCTTTCGGTACAGCTTTAAAATGTCGATAGACGGCGTTGTGTCTTTTAACCCGTATCTGTGATAAGAGGTATTTAATTCAATCCCTTTCCCATCCGCGATCACGAGCTTTAAAATATCCGAAATCAGGGGCCTTACGTTTTCAAAAGGGTACACGCCGTTTTCGTCATACCGTACGATCAGATCCATATGCCCCAATACGCTGTAATCCCGAAAGGCTTTGATGACATCATACATTTCCTTATAATACCGTTCGTTATATTCCTTCTGGCTCCTTCCCTTTTGAAAATCCTGTGTCCAAAATTCCTTGTTTTCTACCTGGTGGATAGACAGGATCGTAAAATCAAAGGGATATTTTTGAACAAGCGCCTGATAGCATGGGATTGTATGCGTTTGAATGCCAAATTCCATCCCCAGCCGTATGTGGATTTTGGAATGGTACATATCCTGTAAGGCCCGGATTTTCGAAACATACTCCGGGTAATTTACATTTGCAAGCGGCTCGCCGCCGCGGTATACGATCGGTTCGCCGCAATCCCAGTCTTTTTTGATGCCGTAATCCACATGGTCTGTAAAACAAATTTCCTCGATGCCTTTTTCGATAGCGTCAAGGACGGCCTGCTCCATTGGGTAAACCGAATCGTCGCTAAATTCTGTATGAACATGGTAATCAAACATATCTGCCCTTTCCATCTATTCTAAATAATCTTGCTAAGGAACCGGTATAAAGCCGCGGCGGATTTTTAACAGCATCGTATGTTACCGCATCCGCTGCAAAATATCCTCCCACGCTTCATCGTCAATTTCTTCCTCCCGGAATAATTTGCGCATATCTTCGTCGGTGATTTTACGGATGACTTTGCACGGATTGCCTGCCGCGATGCTCCAGTCGGGAATGTCTTTTGTAACGACGCTGCCCGCGCCGATAACGACATTGCTTCCGATATGCACACCCGGGCAGACTACCGTATTGCCGCCCAGCCATACATTGTCCCCGATCGACACTTCCTTGCCGTATTCATAGGCGGAATTTCGGCTCATTGGATGAACCGGATGCCCGGCGGTGTAGATCGCTACGTTTGGCGCCATCTGGCAGTTGTCGCCGATTTTAATTTTAGCCACATCTAAAAGCGTGCAGTTATAGTTTGCAAAAAAGTTTTTCCCAACCTCGATGTGTTTTCCATAATCACAGTAAAACGGCGGGTTTACAAACGCATCCTCGGATTTTCCAAAAAGCTCTTTTACCGTTTCGCGGATTCCGTCAAGGTCAAATCGATCCATAAAATTCAATCTTTGCAGTATTTTTTTGCATTGAAGCATTTCCTCGTTTACGGCTTCATCTGCAATATACGCCATGCCTGCGTCTCTGCGCTGTGGGTGTGTCAGTTTTTCCATTTTTTGTTACCTCCATTTATGAATATTTTTATGCGCTGTTGTTTATTACGCTGGTTTCCAATCGTATTATGCATCCAAATCTATAGTAAGGTCTTTCACCCATTTATATTTTTGGTAATTCCGGTAAACTGCGGGCAGCTTTACAAATTCATCCAGGTTTATAATAAAATATACGGCTGCGACCGGAAGCTTTAGGACAAACGCGGCTATCATCCCCAATGGGACGATCACGCACCACATTGTAATTGTATCACAGATAAAACCAAATCTGGAATCTCCGCCTGCGCAAAAAATGCCCGCGATCGTAGTTCCGTTTATGGACTTTCCGATCATATAGTAGGAACACATAATAAGCATCCATTTTAAGTAGGTATTTGCGGTGGGGCTTAAATCCGTTGCCGCAAAAATAAGCGGGCTTAATGCAAGCAGCAAAATTCCGGATAACGCGCCAAATAAAATCGCCAGCCGGCAGAGCTTCGCTCCATATTCCTTTGCCGCATCCAGCCTGCCTGCGCCAAGCTCATTTCCCACTAATATCCCGCCGCCGCTTCCGATGCCAAGGCAGAGGCAGGAAGCCAGGTTTTTTGTGATATTGGCAATGGAATTTGCCGCAACCGCGTCCGAACCCAAATGCCCCATAATTACAGAATACATCGTAAATCCCACGCCCCAGACAATTTCATTTCCCAAAACCGGAGTTGTATACTTCCAAAAATCGTGCAAAAGCAGTTTGTCGTTATGTAAAAGGTTTGAAAGCCTTAGCTTTATGCAGTCTTTTTTTGCAGTCTCTCCAATGCACCATACTGCTTCTACCAGCCTTGCGGCTACCGTAGCGTACGCCGCGCCTGTAATCCCAAGCTTAGGCAGCCCGAACAGCCCGAAGATCAAAAGCGCGTTCAGCGCAATGTTTAACGCCACGCTGACAGAGCTGATGATACTGGATTTCGCGGCTTTTCCCGTATTTTTTAAAATGCATAAATAAACCTGCGAAATCCCGGTCAGGATAAAAGATAGAGATACTGCGCGCAAATAGGACGCGCCGCCTTTGATCAACGGCTGTTCGTTTGTAAATATGCGCATCAAGCTATCCGGCGCACAAAGTCCCGCGAGAAAAAACAGGAAGGAAACGAATACGGTAACCTTCATCACATAGGCAAATATCCGCTCGATGGCTTCCTTATTTTGCTTCCCCCAATATTGCGCCGCAAGCACAGACAGCCCGATGGTCATTGCCGCAAAAAACAGATTTTCCACAAAGGTAACCTGGCTTGCCAGGGAAACCGCCGACAGAGCGTTTTGCGCTAACATTCCAAGCATCAGCGCATCCGAAGCGCTGACCAGCGCCAGCATAAGCTGCTGGAATGCGATAGGAATCACCAGGGTCAGCAGTTTTTTCAAAAAATCGTTGGACGGATAAGCTCTCATTTTCCTTCCTCCTGTAATCGCAAGATTTCAATGAGCTGGATTTTGTTACTGTAAAGCCAAAGGCTAAACAGAAATTTGAAAAGCGCGGCGTAAATAAATCTTATTTGACAATATCAGGTTTTTGATTTAATATCATTCAATATCGCTTGTTTTTATATAACAATCTTCTATTTTAAGATGTTTATGCGGTTTTATAAGGCATCCGGCTGGCTATCATTCTTTTCAAACGAGTAAAGGTAGTGTATAATAATAGCATTAAGATAGATTTTAAATATATTTGAGGATAAACAAAATTATCCAGGTCTGCTTAAATTTAAATAACCAAATACCTGGTTAAAAGGAATACCATTATGGAAAACAGCAAAAAATATTGCTCCGTATTCAACTCTGATTTTTCAGAAACGGTTGCATATAACAATCCTTTGTTTCCCGCATACGTCGCATATGGGATTTTATCCTCCTACCCGGATTATTCCGGCATCAGCCATTGGCATTCGGAGCTTGAGTTTATTGTGGTGAAAAAAGGGGCGATGACCTACAATGTAAATGGTGAGTTCATTAAGCTGCCAAAGGGGAGCGGGATTATGGTAAACAGCAGGCAGCTCCACTACGGTTTTTCGCCGGAACATAATGAGTGCGAATTTCTTTGCCTGGTGCTTTCTACGGAATTGTTGCAGGGAAACCGCTGGTTTTATCAAAATTGTATAGAGCCTGTTACAGAAAACGCATCCTGTCCGTACCTGTATCTTGGCGGGGAGGAATGGACGGCTGCTATTATGGAGCTGCTGGATGGGATTTATTTCGCATTTGAAAAAACGCCGATAAAGCCGCCCGCATATTTTGAGCTGATTGGGAAATTTACAGCCATTATGAAGCTGTTATACGAAAACCAGGCGATGGAAAATCGGATTCAGCGCCCGGAATCTTCGGACATTTCCTCTCTTAGAAGCATGGTAAGCTATATCGAAAAACATTACATGGAGCGAATTTCTTTGGAAAAAATCGCGTCGTCAGGCGCCTGCTGTAAAAGCAAATGCTCCCTGCTGTTTAAAAAATACCTGCGGGATACGCCGATTACCTATACCACAAAGCTGCGGTTAAGAAAAAGCCTTTCCATGCTGCTTGGCACAGAACGCAGTATCGCGGATATCGCTTATGAGAATGGCTTTGGAGGGGCAAGCTATTATTGTGAGGTATTTAAAAAATATTATGGGATATCGCCGCTTCTGTACAAGCAGAGTCAGGAAAATCTGTTTTCGGAATCGGCGCCAGCCATCGAGGGGTTATAAAAGATGTGCTTCCGACCAACATCCCGACAGTGAGGGCGAATGAGCTGCGATTGGATAATCTGTTTGAGCTTGCGGATGGCACAGTGGCGGTCGTGGACTATGAAAGTGTATATCGGAAATCAGACAAGGTAAAATACCTTAATTACCTGGCCGGAATCAAGCTGCGGCCAGGTATGATATAGGCGCTTTGCAGATGCGTAGAAATAGAGTGATCGAGGGAAAAGGCAAAGGGTATGCGTATGCACACCCTTTGTCCGGCAGTTACATCCATCGTGCGATAGCGTCGTGCAAAAGCTTGGCGCACCCGGAAATATCGCGGTCATAATACGAGGTAAACCGTTCATCCGCAAGGTACATTGCCGCGATGCACTTATGCGTATTTGCGGAATATTCGGGTAAGGAGATAGACAGCCATTCCTTGTGGAGCATTGCGATTTGCTTTGCTTCCTCGCTGTCTGCCTGGATGGCGGATTGCACGCCGGCTGACAGACGTTTTCGGATCTCTTCGTCCAGGCTTTTCCATTTGAGCCATTGCTCTTTAGAAAGGTTTAACATTTTTTGGTTTGCCTTATCCACTTGTAAGTCCCCGTATTTATTTCGCGCTTCCTCGCCGTAATCGGCTTCATTTTCACGGATCATCTTTTCTTTAAATGCCTGGAATTTTTCTTTGTCGCTCATTTCATAGCCTCCTTTCATACATTGAATGGTTTTCTTTACGGTCTGGATCAAGGCTTGTGTGTAAGCCTTTTGCTTTTCCAGTTCCAGAAGATGCTCTTCCATGGCTTTTAACATGTCAAAGTCTTTTTCATAAATGATCTTTTGAATGGTTTTCAGGTCAAAGCCCCGTTCCTTATAAAACAGGATCTGCTGTAAAATGGCAACCTGGGCCTGACCATAGATGCGATAGCCGGTGGCGGTTGCTTTCAATGGTTTTAGCAGACCGATTTCATCGTAATAGCGCAGGGCTCTTGTGCTTATGCCTGCCAGTTTTGATAAGTCTTTGATTCCGTATTCCATGTTGTGACCTCCTGTTGCGCGCATCAATATATATTAGACACGCGCTAAAACAAGGATAGCAGTTTACGCTGCGTTAATGTCAATGCTTTTTCTGATTTTCTTAAAAATTTATATTATTTTTAGTATGAAATAAGATGTCCATAATATAAGGAGCGATCGCCTAGGTAATTGCCGTTACAAACTGACTTATTTGGGTAAAATTTCGAATAATTCCAAAAGCATCGGGAAAGACTAATGCAAAACAAAACTTTGATTCAATGATTAGGGACAGCTTCCAAGTCTCAAAATGAAATGCATCAAATTTAGTTCAACTTAATTCAGGAAAGGAAACCAGCATATGAGTAACCCAAAAAGCCAGGCGCTTACTGGCGAGAATAATAACCGTATGGATA
Organism: uncultured Eubacterium sp.; assembly: GCA_947385775.1. Classification (GTDB taxonomy): domain Bacteria; phylum Bacillota; class Clostridia; order Lachnospirales; family Lachnospiraceae; genus Eubacterium_J. The sequence continues at coordinate 51,415 of CANDMI010000004.1, forward strand.
AGATCACGCGGACAGAAAACGAATACACAGCGGCATGGGCAGGCACAGACCATTATACAAAAAAAGCAAACGTATCCATCCCACGGGAGCAGGCAGTTGAAAACGCCAAAGAGTGGGTAGATAACGGCAGCCGTTTATAGGAGGTAGATGCAGATGGGAAAACTATCCATGACCGTAGACGGCAATACGGCGGCGGCTTATGTGGCTTATGCGTTTACCGATGTAGCCGCGATATATCCGATCACGCCGTCCTCCACAATGGCGGAGGTTGTAGATGAATGGGCCGCAAATGGCAGAAAAAATATGTTTGGGCAGGTTGTGAGCGTAAAGCAGATGCAGTCGGAAGCCGGGGCGGCGGGGGCGTTTCATGGCTCCTTACAGGCCGGGGCGTTAACGACGACGTTTACCGCATCCCAGGGACTGCTTTTAATGATCCCAAATATGTATAAGGTCGCGGGGGAATTGCTGCCTGGCGTGTTCCATGTAAGCGCGAGGGCCATTGCCGCGCAGGCGTTGAATATTTTTGGCGACCATCAGGACGTAATGGCGGCCAGGCAGACCGGGTGCGTGATGCTTGCCTCCGGCTCCGTGCAGGAGGTTGCGGACTTGGCTCCGGTGGCGCATTTGGCGGCGATTAAAGGGCGGCTGCCGTTTGTGCATTTTTTTGACGGGTTTCGTACATCCCATGAGGTGCAAAAAATCGAAGCGCTTTCCTATGAAGACTACGCTGGATTGATCGATCAGGAAGCCTTAGCGCAGTTTCGCCAAAGGGCATTGTCCCCGAACCATCCGGTCACCAGGGGGACGGCGCAAAATCCGGATATTTATTTCCAGACACGCGAGGCGTGCAACCCGTTTTATGACAATGTGATTCAAATCGTGGAAGACTATATGGATCAGATCAGCCGGCTGACAGGCAGAGAGTACGGCCTGTTTAACTATTATGGAGCAAAGGACGCGGAATATGTGATCGTCGCCATGGGCTCTGTATGCGGCACGGCGGAGGAAACCATTGATTATCTGAACAGCCAGGGGGAAAAATACGGGATTTTAGAGGTGCATTTGTTCCGTCCGTTTTCCGTAAAGCATTTTTTGAAAGCCGTTCCAAAGACCGTAAAAAGGATCGCGGTCTTAGACCGTACAAAGGAGCCTGGCGCCATTGGGGAGCCGCTGTATCTGGATGTAAAGGGCAGCTTTTACTGGAAGCAGGATGCGCCGATGGTCATTGGCGGGCGTTACGGGCTTGGCTCTAAAGATACGACCCCGGCGGACATTCGGGCGGTATTTGAAAATCTGAAAAAGGATTCCCCAAAGACAGACTTTACCGTAGGCATTGAGGACGATGTGACCCATACGTCCCTTCCTCCTGTGGAAAATACGGTTACGGCAAAGGAAGGGACGGTGCGGTGTAAATTCTGGGGGCTTGGCTCGGACGGCACGGTTGGGGCCAACAAGCAGGCGGTTAAGATCATCGGGGAGCATACGGACAAATACGTACAGGCTTATTTTGCCTATGACTCCAAAAAATCCGGCGGCCTTACGACCTCCCATTTGCGGTTTGGGGATGAACCGATCAAATCCGCTTATTTAATTGACGAAGCCGATTATATCGCCTGCCATAACCAGTCCTTTGTCCATAGCTACGATTTGTTAGCGGGGCTTAAGAAAAAGGGGATGTTTGTGCTAAACTGCATGTGGGAGGATCCAAAGGAGCTGGAAGAAAACCTCCCACCTGCGATGCTTCGTTATATCGCAAAAAATGAAATTAAGTTTTACTGCATCAACGCCATTAAAATAGCGGAAGAAATCGGCCTTGGCAACCGCATTAACATGATCATGCAGGGCGCGTTTTTTAACCTTGCCGGGATTTTGCCAAAGGAAGAAGCGAAAAATTATTTAAAGGAAGCCGTAAAAAAAGCTTATGGGAAAAAGGGCGACAAGGTCATAAAGATGAACCACGAAGCGATAGAGCATGGCTTTTCGGATATCAGACAGATTGATGTCCCATCCTCCTGGGCGGAGATGCCGGATATCGCGCCGCAGCCGGGGGAGGGGCATGTAAAGGAACCGGAATTTGTTACAAAGATCATGCGCCCGATGAACCGCCAGGAAGGGGACAAGCTTCCGGTCAGCGCGTTTTCGGGGATTGAGGACGGCACGTTTCCAAACGGCACGTCGGCTTACGAAAAACGCGGGATCGCGGTGAACGTGCCGCAATGGAACGAGGAAACCTGTATCCAGTGTAACCAGTGCTCGTTTATCTGCCCGCATTCCTGCGTCCGTCCGTTTTTATTGACAAAAGACGAGCTTTCAAAAGCGCCGGAAGGCTTTCTAACGCAGCAGGCCAAGGGGAAAGGAATGGAGGACTATGCGTTCCGAATCCAGATCAGCATTATGGACTGTACGGGCTGCGGTAACTGTGCGGATATCTGCCCGGCAAAGCCAAAGGCGCTTGTTATGAAAAAGCTGTCGTCCCAGTCTAAAGAGGCGGAAAACTGGAAGTACGCGGTTAGTGAGGTTTCCCATAAAGGGCATTTATTTGAAGGAAAGACCGTCAAAGACAGTCAGTTTAGACAGCCACTTATGGAGTTTTCCGGCGCATGCGCAGGCTGCGGGGAACCGGCCTATATCAAGCTGGTGACACAGCTTTTTGGGGAGCGCATGATGATCGCAAACGCCACCGGATGTTCTTCTATCTGGGGGGCTTCCGCGCCGACCACCGCGTATACCTGCACCCGCGACGGAAAAGGGCCGTCCTGGGCCAATTCCTTATTTGAGGACAACGCGGAATTTGGATATGGCATGTGCCTAGGGGTCACTCAGATGCGGGAAGGCATTGCGTTGCAGATGCAGGAGCTGATCAAATCCGGAATCAGTGATGATTTGAAAGAAGCGTTTGAACAGTGGCTCCAGGCAAAAGAGGATGCGGATGAGTCCGTGCAGGCATCCGACCGGCTTTTAGCCGCGCTTGAGCGCTTAGAGCCTGCGGATACGGATACGCAGCAGAAGAAGCGTTTATTAAATGAAATCCGAAGTAAAAAGGACTATTTTGCAAAACGCTCCATCTGGATGATCGGCGGCGACGGCTGGGCGTACGATATCGGCTTTAGCGGCGTAGACCAGGTTTTAGCCAGCGGGGAGGATGTGAATATCCTTGTATTTGACACCGAGATTTATTCCAACACCGGAGGGCAGGCTTCCAAATCCACCCCGTACGCGGCGGTTGCAAAATTTGCGGCGGCAGGCAAACGTTCCGGGAAAAAAGACCTGGGCAGGATGATGATGACCTATCAAAATGTATACGTCGCGCAGGTGGCAATGGGAGCGGACAAAAACCAGACGTTGAAAGCCATCCGGGAAGCGGAAAGCTACAAGGGGCCGTCCCTTATCATAGCCTATGCCCCATGTATCAGTCACGGGTTAAAATCCGGTATGGGAAAGAGCATGGAAAACATGGCCCAGGCGGTACAGGCAGGCTACTGGCAGCTTTACCGCTATGACCCAAGGCGGATTCAGGAAGGGAAAAACCCGTTCCAGTTAGATTCAAAAGACCCGTCCGGAGATTTCAGGGAGTTTTTAATGGGCCAGGTGCGCTATTCCGCTTTGGAACGCCAGTTCCCGGATAAGGCAGTAGAGCTTTATGAAAAAGCCGCGGAGGATGCAAAGCGACGTTTAAAAGAATACCGCATGATGGCGGATGTGGCAAATTAAGATTTTTCTATTTTTACAAAGCATACCCGCAAAGCCGCGTTCCATCCCAAAGGACTGTACAAAATGCCTGTTTGTATGTATGATAAAAACACAGCGCCCCTTTTGGAGGTTAAACTTTGTAAATTAGAGTTTATCTACAAAATGTATGCTGTATATTCCAATCTTTTAGGGTCAGATTTCCCCACGGCGCTTCGCCGTGGGGAAATCTATTTGTTTTCTTCTCTTGAAGCATTCAACAATATTCGCACCACAAACATCCCCTCTTCCAGCGAAAACGCCGCCTCCCCATTGTAAAAAGAAGCCACCTTTAAAATGCTTAAAATCCCGGTTCCGCCGCCGGCGTCTGACACGGGCAGGCCGTGCTTTAGCTTTACATTTGGCGAGCAGGTGTTTTTGCATTGGATCACGATTTTATTTCCTTTACGTTTGATAGAAAAATGTATTTTTCTAACCGGGGAAAAAGACATATTGCAGCCATGGATCGCGTTTTCGAAAATATTGGCGATGACAGCCACCAGGTCGATATCTTTGATGGGGATGTTTCCTGCGACCTTTGACTGAACCGTCACGTCGATGTTTTTCTCCTTTGCGCGCCGGATATAGACGGATAAAATGTTGTGTATCGTTTCATTTCCAAGCCGGGCGACTTCAGAGCGGCGGCTTTCCAGCTCTTCGCGGTATTGATGGATATACGCAGCAAGCTTATCCGTTTCTTTCTTATTAATATATTCCTCGATCAAACGACAGTGGTGCCTTGCGTCGTGGCGGATTCTGGAAAGCTCATCTTTGGATTCCCGCATCAGCTCAAGCTGCCCCTGGATCAGCCGCTCGTTGGTTTCCAAAAGCTCTTTTTCCACCTGGTAACGGCGTTCCTTCCCCCTGTGCAGGTAAACCTGGAAAACAAGGTATTGGATGACCCCTGACATAAAAAACAACAGGATGATCCGAAACACCCTCGCGAATGACAGAGTTCTATTGCGGGGCCAGTAGGTCACAAGCGCGGCGATCAAAATGGATACAACGATCGTGATCGCGCTAAACCAGTCCAGTTCCTCACGCAGGTAATCGATGCCGTCTAAAAAAGGTTTGCGGACACGAAGCGCGATGAAAAAAAGGATTCCAGTCGCCACCAGGATACGGATGACGATATCCGCCCAAAGATTTGAGTTAAAAAATATCCGGGATATGTCAATGCCGCAAAATACCGTTAGGGCAAGCAGATAAAATCCAAGCGTTAATTTATAAAAAGCAAGATATAAAGTGTCCCTGCTCATATAAATGCCAAAAATCCCGATGGTCGGAATGGAAAGGAGTCCGGAAAACCGCATGTAGGTCGCGCTGTCCAAAATATACCAGCAGCTGAACGTGGTCCCGGAAAGCAGCCCGAATAAAATATAGCAGTATTTCGTTTTTTTCCTCGAAAATCTGGGACGGTCCAAAAGATAGAAGATCGATAACATCACGCATGCGCCCAGGCAGTTTCGAATGACCCCCACTCCAAATGATCCTCCTAGCATTTTCACTCCACCTCTTTTCTTTCTGCCGGGCATGGAACAGCGTTCCTTCCGCATTTTTGCGCTCTTCATAAAAAGTATCGTATAAAAAGTAATTGCATAAAAAAGTATTGTATAAAAAGTGACGCAGGGCCGGCTTATAATCGTATAAATAATAGGAGACGAATCTCCACTCTATATCCTGTGCGATTTATGCTTTCAGTATAACAAAAATTGTTCCATCTTAAAAGCATACGGTACAGTTTGTGAGTTTTGCGGCATCTTTTGCACAAGTTGATAAAATCCGCCTGTGTAATTTATTTTTTTGTTGTTTTTGACGGAAAAAAAGATATAATAACATTGGCGGACAAAAGATACGAAAGAGGTGTTCCATGTATTATATAGCGCTTTGTGACGACAAGGAAGAAGAACTGGAAAAAGCGGAAAGCATGTTAAAAATATATAAACAGCAGCATAGCGACCGCGGGCTTATGATAAGGAAATTTCAAAAAGCGGCCGATCTTTTGGAAGCTGTGCGTGACAAAACATATATGCCAGATTTAGTTCTTATGGATATCTTTATGCCAGGGGAGTTGGGCGTAGACGCGGCAAGGAAGCTTCGGGAAATGGGGAGCGGCTGTGAGATCGTGTTTCAGACCGTAACGAAAGAATTTGCGCTGGAAGCGTTTTCGGTGGACGCTGTGCAATATCTGCTAAAGCCGGTGGCGCAGGACGAGCTGTTTCTTGTTTTGGATAAACTATGGAAAAAACGGCAAAAAGAAGAACAAAAATTTCTCGTCATAAGGGTCGGAAACAGTATTTGCCGGATTCCGGTGCAGGAAATTACCTATGTGGAAGCGCAAAAAAAGTTCCAAAATCTGTATCTTTCTGACGGGACGCAGTATATGCTGCGCCTTACCATGGCAAAAATTTACGAAATGCTTAGCGAGCACGAGGCGTTTGTGAAAGCCGGAGTTTCTTATATTATAAACTTAATACATGTAAAAAGCATTAGCGCGCAAAGCGTAAAGCTGGATAATGGAATGCAGATTTATCTTCCAAGGGGCGCGTATCCGGGTTTAAAGGAGCAGTATTTTCGATTCTATTGCACAGAAGACGATTGCTAATTTCGGCAATTTCTGTTATAATCTTACTAAATATTTTGATAAATATTTTAGATTATGTAAAAAATAAGAACATTAGGGTAAAATATGCACAAGGAGAAAATGAGATGGAGAATCTGGTGGAGAAGCGGCAGATCACTGCTTATGTTACAAAGATAAGGTGGGAGCGCATCTGGCTTCATCTGGAGGTGCGGATTCAGTATGCCGAAAATGCAGACAAACAAAGTGAACTGTCCTTTTACCTTATTAACGGCTTGTATGAAGCAAAGGCAAAGCTTAAGGCAGAAGGCCGCAACCAGGATACGTACAAGTTAAAACTGAATATAACAAATCCGGGTACGGGCTTATGCCTGCCGCAGGGGACTTATTCTTTGATCGTCTGTCAGAATCATTGCCAGATGGCAAAGGCGGAGATCACGGAGTCGCTTGTCAAGGATATGAGCAACGCCTCCCGCAACTTCTTATATGGGGGACGCGCGAAAATATACAGCGTTACCTTTTATGTGACGGAAGGGGACGAGGGGCTGCCGTTTATTATGTACGTGCTTGCAAGCACGCGCACGGCGATCTCCGCGCCAAACAGCCAGAGCGGGAAAAAAGGGTTCGACCCGAAAAAGGAATTAAAAAAACGTTATTCCAAATTTAACAAACCGTTTAAAACCGATATGTACTGGTCATACCGAAAAAAATATAAACATAAGAGCCAAAAACCGGTCGTGCTTTTTATGTCCGAGCAAAGCACGAGCATCAGCACGAATCTAAAGGCGGTCAAAGACCGGATGCTTGCCAGGGGCATGGATAAGGAATTTTTGATACTGGAATCCTACCGTTCTTCCGTGACAACGCCGCGCATGGGGCTGCAAAGCTGGATGGATACGCTTAAAAAAATGGCCATGAGCGATTTTATATTCTTAGACGACCATGCGCCGATGTTAGACTGGCTTGTGATCGATAAAGATACGGTCATCACGCAGCTTTGGCACGCGGGCGCGGGCTTTAAGGCTTCCGGCTACAGCCGTTGGGGGCATATTGGCTGTCCGGCCCCTTATAGCTGCCACAGGCAGTATAAATACGGCATTTCCGGGTCTAAAAATATCGCCCATTTCTTTTCCGAGGTCTGGGGCATTAACGATTCCCAGGTATTGCCGACAGGGATGCCGCGCATTGACGAATTTTTAGACGAAGGCTACCGCGGCAAAAAAACGAAAGAGCTGTATAAAAAATACCCAATGTGTAAAGATAAAAAGGTCATCTTATTTGCGCCGACCTACCGTGGGAAAAATAAAGCCAGCGCCCATTATCCGTACGAGCTGATCGATTTTGAACGGCTGTATGAGTTGTGCGGCGAGGAATACGTCGTGCTGTTTAAAATGCATCCTTGGGTGGCGGAAGGCGTGCCGATTTTAGACAAATACAAAGACCGGTTTGCGGACGTGGGAACGTACCCGAATATCAACGACCTGTTTTATATTACGGAGCTATTGATCACCGATTACTCCTCCAATATATTTGAATATTCCCTGATGCGTAAGCCAATGCTGTTTTTCGCGTTTGACGAGATCCAGTATTCTTTCTCCAGAGGGTTCCACAGGGATTACGAGGAATCCGCTCCGGGTAAGATCTGCCATACCTTCGAAGAAGTGTTGCAGGCGATCGAAAAAGAGGATTATGAGTACCCGAAGGTGGAAGAATACGTGGAAAAACACTTTGATTACATTGACAGCGGCGCATCCGACCGGGTCATCGACTGGGTGCTCCTTGGTAAAATGCCGGACTTTGTGCAAAGGGAGCTTGCGGCGGACGCGGCTGTGAAAAAGGAGCTGGAAACCTTAGATTTTCGGCCGACCATATAAGGGGGAGATTATGAATATCGCGATCATATTTGCAGGCGGAAGCGGGATACGCATGGGGGCGGGCATCCCGAAGCAGTTTTTGGAGATTAACGGAAAGCCGGTTATCATCCACACGTTGCAGTTATTCCAGTACCATGATGAGATCGATAAGATCTACCTTTCGGTTTTAGAAGATTATATCGGGTATATGCAGGAGCTGGTTGACGAATACCGGTTAAAAAAGGTGGCGTGCATCCTGCCTGGCGGGGAGACTGCCCAGGATTCCATATACAACGCGTTAAAAAAAGCGGAGTCGGAAAACCCGCCGGATTCTATCGTGCTGCTGCATGACGGGGTAAGGCCGTTTGTGTCTTACGAGGTGATCTCCAATAATATCGAGGGCGTAAAGCAAAATGGAAACGCCATCACCTGCACCTCCTGCTATGAGACGATTTTATTAAGCCATGGCGGAGAAGTGGTGGAATCCGTCCCGTTTCGAAAGGACACATTTGCGGCGCAGGCTCCCCAGAGTTTTTATTTAGAGGATATTATAAAAGCGCATGAGCAGATACGAAAAAGGCCGGAGCGGTACGAAAATATGGTGGACGCATGCACGATCATCCGAAGCCTTGGGCAAAAAGCGCATATGGTGGCGGGCAACCGGGGAAATATTAAAGTTACGACGCCGGAGGACGTTTATATGTTCCGGGCGCTGCTGCAATATAAAGAAAACGAGCAGGCTTTCGGATTAGGAATTACAAATCGCATTGAAACCCGCATGAACAAGCATCATAGAAAACGGTAAAAAGATTTTTAGAAAAATTTTAAGCAAAATATTCAAGGAAAATATCAGGCGGAAATATTAAGGGGAAATATTAAGGAAGAAAATTGTAAGAAATGTAAAAAGAATTTTCAAGGTATTTTAAATCAAAAAGCCTTAAGATAGAAAAAGGCTGGCTTTACAATAAAGCCCACAGCCAGCCAAATCTTAAGGTAAGGAGGAAAAGAATGTCTTTTGTATTGAAATCAGAAAAAGAAAGCCCGAAAGATCCCCTCTTGCAGGAGGACCTAGAGCGTTTTACCGATATAAAGGAAATCCCGTTTGACCAGCTTTCGGGCAAAACCGTGCTCGTGACCGGGGCGACCGGGCTGATCGGCTCCTTTTTGGTAAAAGCGCTTGCCTGCGCCAACCGCAAGCTGGATACTAGGATACAGATTTATGCTTTGGCGCGCAGTCAAAAAAAGGCGCAAAAAGTGTTTGGAAGCCTGTTAGACAGGGAGGATATCCATCTGCTTTATGCGGATGTGGCGGAAGGCGGCGCATTGGAAGCGATAAGCTGCAAGGCGGATTATGTGATCCACGGCGCAAGCACCACGAGCTCGAAATATTTTGTTTCGAATCCGGTGGAAACCATCCATACCGCTATACAAGGCACGGTCAATGTGCTGGAATATGCAAAAAGGGTACAGGCAAAAGGGGTCTTATACTTATCTTCCTTGGAGGTGTACGGTACGCCTGCGCCGGATGCGGGGCTGATCGACGAATCCTACAGCGGCTACATCGACCCGATGCAGGTGCGAAGCAGCTATTCCGAAGGAAAGCGCATGGCGGAATGCATCTGCGCGTCCTATGCTTTGGAATATCAGGTTCCGGTCAAAGTCGCTCGTCTTTCACAGACCTTTGGCGCGGGGGTGGACTATGAGGATGGCAGGGTGTTTGCCGAGTTTGCCAGATGCGCGCTGGAAAAAAAGGATATCGTGCTGCATACGGCGGGAAAAACGGTGCGCAGCTATTGCTATATGTTAGATGCGGCTTCGGCGCTTTTTCTGATTTTATTAAAAGGAGAAAACGGGGGCGCCTACAATGTGACAAATATGGATACGAAAATTTCCATCGCGGATATGGCAAAGCTTGTATGCAACACTTTTCCAGAGGCGGGCATTCAGGTCGTATTTGACCAGCCTAAGGATGTTTCTTCTTTTGGTTATAATCCGGAAATGGTCATTACGATGGATAGTAAAAAATTAATGTCCCTTGGCTGGAAACCGACCGTGGGCTTATCGGAAATGTTTATCCGCTTGGCAAAGAGCATGAGCGGGCAAAAATGCGATATGAGTGAAGGAAAACGGTTTTGATAGGTTAGCTAGAAAGAGGTTATGATTTAAAATGAAGAAAAAGAAATGGGGCTGGATTGCCAGCCTCCTGTTATTTTTTGTATTGTCCGGCATATTTACCCCGCAGGCAAGCGCAGCGGCGGCAACGCAAAAAGCGACGCTTCGCATCGTTTCTACGACGGACCTGCACGGGAAAGTCTCAAAAATGTATTACGACAGCGCGGTGGAGCGAAATGGCTGCCTCGCACAGGCGTATTCGTTGATCGAGCAGGCAAGAAAAGAAGCAGGAGCTTCCAATACGATGACGGTGGACATCGGGGATTCCATGTACGGGTATTCGGCGGATTATGTGCTTGGCCATTCCGCCCAGAATACGGTGCAGCCAATCTACAAAGCGATGTCAGCGGTAGGGTATGACGCCATTACAATTGGGAACCATGATTTTGATTACGGCTACTCTTATTTAAAGCAGCAGTTGGAGTTAGCAGGGTTAAGCGATAAATGCGTGCTTTCCAATGTGATCTTGGCGGATACCGGGAAAACCATATGGAATGAAACAAAGATCATCACAAAAAAGGTTCAGACAAACAAAGGGAAAAAGGTCAGCGTAAAAATTGGTCTGATCGGCGTTACCACAAGGACGATGTCCACCGTAATGGATTGTACGCAGGAGCTTGCTTCCCTGCCGATCATCCAGACAGTCAGCAAGGAAACAGAGTATTTGAAAAAAAAGGGTGTGGATGTCGTCGTTGCCTTAGTGCACAGCGGCATTGGAAATAAAACGCCGCTGGATACGGATGACAATGTGGTGTACGGCCTGTTAAATACGGTAGACGATCTGGACGCTGTCGTCGCGGGGCACAGGCATATTAATTATCCGATGGAAATAGCGGAAAATGAAAGCATTTACGAAAGAGACAATGTAGACGCGGACACCGGGATGATCAACGACACGCCGATGACTATGGTAAAAGACCGGGGAGCGGGCATTGGCGTGATCGATTTAAATCTGAAGATTAATTCAGACGGGGACATTTCCATATCCAGTTCCTCGGCAGGCGTGCGCATGGTGGAAAAGGATACGCCTGTCAGCCAAAAGATATTGGATGCGCAGCAGGCGGAGATCAAGCCTGTGGACGATTCTCTGACCCAAATCGTAGGGAACCTTTCCGAAAATGAAAGGATAGACAGCTATTTTGCGCTGATCGAGGATAACTATGCGATCCAGCTTGCAAACGAGGCGAAGATTTCCTATGGCTTATCTTATACCGGAGGGGAAGGGAAAACGGAATATGCGTCTTATCCGGTGCTTGCGATGACAAAGTATAAGCTAAATGGCTCTTATTCCGCCGATGACCAGATCGACATTAATGGCACGATCACGATGAAGGACATTTTAAATGTGCAGATGGCGGGTCATGCATTTAACAAGCTGTATTGGATAAGCGGGAAGCAGCTTCGCGAGTGGCTGGAATGGTCGGCAAGCATTTACAGCACGTCCGGCGCAAAGATCACGTCGGATGAGATGCTTGGAAGGCTCTTAGAGGAGCGGGGCGCGGCTACGATCACAGCGTCAGATTGGATGGACGACTGGGGAGAATTTGCAGTCTGCGACGGCGTGTGCTACACGATCGACGCAACGCAGCTGCCGCGTTATAATAAGAAAGGAAAGCTCAAAAACGAAGCTTCCCACAGGATCGTAAGCCTTACCTATGACGGGCTTCCGGTTACGGATGACCAGAAATTTATTATTGTGGCGAACAATCTTACAACCGCCGACGCGACAGCCGGCATAGAAGAACAAAAAGTATTTGCCGAAAAAAACCAGGCGTATCTGGAACTTTCAGATTATGTGGCGGCGCAGCAAAAATTTGGGAGCCTGTCATCGAATGTAGACCACAACTGGAACGTATTGTTTATGCCGGATGCAAATTACATTGTGCGCTCCAGTGTGTTTTCGCAGCCCCAGGCGATCATCAAAGACTGGTTCCGCGAGGTGGCGGGATACAATGACACATTCGCGTATTATCTGGCGCAGTTCATCCGTAAGGATGCAGGCGAAGATAAGGAGAAACCGCTGCTTGTGATCTCCTCCACGAGCCGGCAGGAGACGGACGGGCCGTTTGACATTAAGGTGCAGGCGACGGACGCTTCCGGGATAAAAACGGTCAAATGGCTGCCGGGCAGGCAGGAGGAAGACAGCAGCCTATGGCTGACCGCGCCGGATGTGGCGCAGGGTGCGTTTACGGCGGACAGCAACCAGGTCTATTCGGTGTTGGCGGAGGACAATGCGGGCAACAAGTCGTTAAAATGCATTGAAGTTTCCAATATCAATCCTTTGATGCTTCCTGCGCCGACGATCAAAAAGGCCAATAACCGTGCGACGGTTATAACCGGGACCGCCAGATATGGCACGACCGTTTATGTGGAAGCGGGCAGCAACACGTATGAGGCGCAGACAGCGGAGGACGGGACTTATACATGCACCGTAGAGCGGCTGGACGCGGGCATGACCGTTAAGGCATATTGTAAGGACGCTGCGGGAAAGACCAGCGCGCAGGCGACGATGGCGGTCGTAAAAAGAGGGCCAAACACCCCGACGATCAAAAAATTGTCCAACACGTCGAAAAACGTCACTGGAGCCTATGCCGATGGGACATCTGTGATCGCGGCGATCGTAAGCGGCAAGGTATATTGCAGCGGAAAGGAAGGCCAGGAGATTTATGAGCGTTCGGATATTTATAATCCTTCCTATAAGATCGTCCAGGCGGAATATGAGCAGGACGGGAAAAGCTTTACCCTTGCGCTGCCAGTGCAAAATGCTGGAAAGAAAGTGAATTTTTACGCGTTAGACCAGGCTGGCAGGAAAAGCAAAAAGGTTTCGGTGCAGACCGCGGACATGGGGCCGAATATGCCGAAACTGGAACAGGTATGCAGCATTGAAGATTATATTTATGGAAACGTAACTAATGTAAATGAATCTGGTACGGTGACAGTTACGGCAAACGGGGAAGAATATACCGGAATTGTGAATGAGGACGGCACGTTTGCGGTGCAGACCGACGGCTTTTTAGAATGCAAGACGGTAAAAGTTCAGGTTATGGATGTAAAAGACGGCGTGGCGCGAAAGAGCTTAAAAGTCAGCGCCAACGTGATTTCCTATAAGGACTTTCTCGATCCTGAGGACGGGCAACTGTATTTAGAGGATATTTACGACGATATGACGGAGATTACAGGCTATGCGCCGGCAGGCTCCAATACAAGGATTATTATCGGCTCGGTGAGCGAGCCGGTGGAACTGGACGACGACGGGAGCTTTTGCTATGAGCTGGACGAGCCGCTGGACGCAGAAGAAAGCGTTTACTTGCTGACCAGGACGGAAGGGTCAGTCAGCGGGGTCGTGGAGCAAGCGGTTCAAAAATCCGTGCCGAACGCGCCAGTTTTGCTTGACCCGGATCTGACGACAGAATCTAAGACCGTGAAAGTCTTTACGATGGAAACGGGCGAAGTGGAGATGGAGATCGACGGCGAGCTGTACGCCACGAAGAAAAAGGGCGTATACAACGAGCAGTTTGGCGGCTACGTCTATGAGTTTAAGCTGCCAAAGGCAAAGAAAGCGCAGAAGCTGACTTTCCGTATCATCAGCGAACGAGGCGTTTCAAGTAAGAGCATGAGTGTTAAGAGAAAAAAATATGAAAAAAAAGCAGCCGATTAATGCAAAAGGCATTTACCGGAAAAAAGTGAATATTCTGCTTGTGGAAATTGTAAACCGCAATTTTGGCGACGCGGTCATCGCGGACAATACGTCCTATTTAATTACAAGCTCCATCCCGTTTTGGCTAAAGGGGCGCTATGTATTGCAGCGCTATAAAATAGACAGCCACGATCTGGAAAGGATAAAAGCCGCCGACATGGTGATCTTTGCCGGCGGCGGCATCATCAAATACAAATACGAGCGGTTTTATGAATCCATTTCTGAGATCGTACAATGCGCGAAGGAGCATGGCATACCGGTCTATTTTAACAGCGTAGGCATAGAAGGGTATGACTCGAATGACGAGCGCTGCATGATGCTAAAGCGGGCGTTAAACGCAGACTGCGTCAAAGTCATAACCGTGCGGGATGATTTAAAAACCCTTAGGCGAAGCTACCTTGAGATGGAGGATGAGCGCGTACCCGGGAAAAATACGGCGTATACGGCGGGCGTGATCGATCCTGCCGTATACACCCCTAGGGTATACGGGGTAAAAAAGATGGGCAAAACAAATACGATCGGCATTGGCATCGTGCGCCATCGTATTTTTGAAGCCAACGGGTTAGAGCAGGTGACGAAGGAAATCCAGCTGGAGCTTTGGAGCGGGATCGCGAAATTGCTGGAAGCGCATGGATACAAGTGGAAGTTTTTTGTAAATGGGCTGCGTTCCGATCAAGAATTTGCGGAAGAAGTGTTAGCCTATATGGGCAGGGAACAGGAAGCAAACGAGCGGCTGGTCGAGCGTCCGGTTACGGCAGACGAGCTGGTGCGCACGATTTCGTCTTTTGAAGGGATCATTGCCTGTCGCATGCATGCCAATATCATCGCGTATGCGCTTGGCATCCCAAGCATTGGGCTGGTATGGAATGACAAGCTGCTTTTTTGGGGACAAAAGATCGGCTATCCAGACCGTTTTTTGACCTATGAGCGGTTTCAGCCGCAACAGGCGGTGCATGGCATCATAAACGCGATGGAAAAAGGCGTAAAGCCCCTTGATCGGAAGCTGAAAAAAAGCGTCCAAAAGCCCCTTCGAAAATTTATACGCCAGTACGGTACAGCCGCATGGAAAAGGAACCGTGAAAATGCTTTGGATAAAATCGTATCCTGGGAAGAAAGGCTTGTGGCGGCGGCGTTAGGCGGGCTGGATACGCGCTACAGCGGCATTGATTGCAGGCAGGGTTTAGAAGCCGCGATCGAAAACGGGTTTCAGATCTTTGAAGCCGATATCCGGCTTACGACAGACGGAAAGCTTGTGTGCGTCAACGGCTGGTCAAAGGCGACGTATGAAAAATTAGGACTGATACCTCCAGGGAGCCAGACGATGGAGGATGGGAGCTTTAGCGACGGCGAAAGGATCTATACAAGCGATGGCATAGAATATGACGCGTTTATGAGAAGCGGTTATTACGGAAACCATTTTGCGGTCTTAGACGCGCGGGAACTGTTTAGCCGTATGGAGCGTATTGGCGGGGAAGAAGAGAGCGCCGATCGTCCAAAGGAAGCGGCATGGAAATTGATCTTAGATATCGGCAAGCCGAAAAAAGAAATCCTTACGCAAATGCTTACGCGCCTAAAACATCTATGCTGCCGTTTTCAGGGATGCGAAGGGCATTTGATCATTCGTTTGCAGGGCAAATATGAGGTGGAAGCGGTGAAAGATGCCGGGCTTTCTTCCATGGAAATTATGTACTATGTTCCGCCAGCGCAAAAGCGGGAAGAAAAAAAGCTGTCTTTGGATTCCATCGGCAAGTTTTGCCAAAAGCAGGGAATCCAGTGGGTGTCTATGCCAAAGGAAGCGTTAGAGAGCGACGTGATGGCTATGGGTAGGAAATATAAGCTTAAGACATGCGTATTTTCCTACAATACGTTTACAGAAGTAATACGCGCGTTGGATATGGGGGTTGACTGGGTGGCGACTTCTTATTTATCCGTGCGGGAATTAGAAAGCTGGTATGAAAAATGAAGGTAAAGATCGTAATCCGACAGTTTGTGAAAATGGCGGTTCAAAATTTCCTGCTGCCCCTCCTGTACCGGGCGTTTCGGTTACAGTCGGTACAAAAAGGACTGGTTGTATTTGCGGACGCGCACCATTTTACCGCGCCCGCGTCCATGGAGCTGCTTGTAAAGGAGGTCAAGCGTAGAGGAAACCGCAAAGTGATCGAGCTGTATGACGATTACCAGCAGATCTCGTTTTTGCGGCTGCTTAGGCGGATGGTCGTATTTATGGCATATTACGCAAAAGCGCAATATGTCGTTATCTGTGACAACTTCCTTCCGGTGGCATCCTGTAAAAAGCGAAAGGGGACGACGGTCATCCAGCTGTGGCATGGCTGCGGGGCGTTTAAAAAATTCGGTTACGATACGACCGGAGATATCCCTTCCTATTATAAAGGGAACGTATTTCAAAACTGCGATATCGTAACGGTCAGCGCGCCAGCATGCGTGCCGCATTTCCAGACCGCAATGCGCCTTCCGGCGGATGCGTTTCGTCCTTTTGGCGTGTGCAGGACGGATAAATTTTTTAAGAAAAAATACAATGAGGCGTGCAAAAAGCTGTTTGCAAAAAGATACCCAGACGCTCTGGGGAAAAAAATCGTGCTCTGGGCGCCGACCTTTCGCGGAAGTCCCGCTGACCCAAAGCTGGCGCAATATGAGGATATCCAGTGGCTTTCTGATCAGCTGGGGGAAAGCGCGTTTGTGATCGTAAAGGTGCATCCGCTTTTGACGAAAAAATATCCGTACGATAATTGCACGCTTTCCACAGACCAGCTGCTTCCGGTTGCGGATCTTATGATCACCGATTATTCTTCCATATTTTTTGAATACTGCATTTATAAAAAACCGGTTATTTTTTACTCGCCGGACGTGGAAGAATATGGAATGCAACGGGGCTTTTATTTGGATTACAACAGTCTGCCAGGCGTTGCGGCAAAGGACAAATACGCGTTGGAGAAGGAAGTGCGCCGCGCGCTGACGCAGGGCCAGAAAGACTGCGAAAAAGCGCAGGCTTTTTACGAAAAATACATGTGCGGCTGCGACGGACACGCGTTAAAGCGCATGGCGGATTTTATCTGTACAGACCAGCAGGCGTGAAAAAACTGGAAGCCAGTAAGGAACTGCCGCAAAAGTATGGAAAAGAAGGGAATAGGGAATCATGGGCAGTAAAAAAAACGTATATGGCGTAGTCCTTGCCGGGGGCGTGGGCGCGCGTATGGGCAATGTGGAAAAGCCCAAACAGTTTATGGAAATCGGCAATAAGCCGATCATCGTCCATACTTTAGAAAAATTTATCGTCCATCCGGGATTTGACCAGGTTCTTGTGCTGTCGCCAAAGCAGTGGATGCGTTATACGAAAGACTTGATCCGAAAATACATTCCGAACGCTTCGCAGCCGGTTGTGTTAGAAGGCGGCGACACAAGAAATGAGACGATCATGAATGCCATAAATTATCTGGACGCTCAGGGAGAGTTAGACGATGAAACGGTGATCGTCACCCACGATTCCGTCCGCCCGTTCGTCACGCACCGGATTTTGGAAGAGAACATAAAAGCGGCAAAGCAGTTTGGGGCGTGTGACACCGTAATCCCGGCATCGGACACCATAGTCCAAAGCGTGTCCCATGAAATCATTTCAGAAATCCCGGACCGCTCCGTTATGTACCAGGGCCAGACCCCCCAGTCTTTCCGGGCAGAGAAGCTAAGGAGCATCTATGAACTGCTAACGCCCCAGGAGAAAAAGATCTTGACGGACGCTTGCAAGATCCTTGTTTTAAAAGGGGAAGAAGTGCGTATTGTACAAGGAGAGGTCTATAATATTAAGATCACGTATCCCTATGACTTGAAAGTGGCTGAGTCATTGATTAAGGGATAAAAAGGGATCAATCCGGGGAAGAAAAGGATGCGATTATGCTAAATACAGTATACCAATTAAAGAGCCCGCGTCAATTTGAAGTCATGTTTAAAGAATTGGAGCTGGATAGCGGGAAGCTGCTCGTCCGGCCGACGCATTTATCCATTTGCCAGGCTGACCAAAGATATTACCAGGGGACGCGCCCGGAGGAAATTATGAAAGAAAAACTTCCGATGGCGTTGATCCACGAAGCGGTTGGGAGAGTCATATATGACCCGACAGGCAGTTTTTGCGTTGGTGACATGGTGGCGTTGATCCCAAACCAGCCCGTAGAACAGGATGCGGTCATTGCGGAGAACTATCTGCGAAGCTCTAAGTTTTGCGCAAGCAGTGTGGACGGCTTTTTACAGGAATACGTACAGATGGAGCCGGAACGCGTTTTGCGCGTGCCGGATGGCATAAACCCTTCGGCGGCCGCGTTTAGCGAGCTTGCAAGCGTAAGCTGTCACGCGTTAAACCGTCTGTTTTCTTTGTGCCATGAGCGGATGGAGGAGGTCGCGGTTTGGGGGGACGGGAGCCTTAGCTACCTTACGGCGCTGTTTCTTCGCTATATAAAGCCCGAGACGCGCTTGTACGTCATCGGAAAGCATGAGGAAAAATTAAGCTATTTTACCTTTGCGGACGAGACTGCGCTGACCACGCAGCTGACGGAAGATTTTGCGTTTGACCATGCGTTGGAGTGTGTCGGCGGTGCAGGAGCGTCCGCCGCTATAAACCAGATCATACGCCATATCCGGCCAGAGGGCACGATCGCTTTAATGGGCGTATCCGAAGAGCTTGTGCCATTGGACACGCGCATGATACTGGAAAAAGGGCTGCGCGTGATTGGAAGCAGCCGCAGCGGACGTGCGGATTTTGAGCGTGTGTTTGCGATGTATAGGCAGCATAAGGAGCTAACGGCATATCTTGAGCATATGATCGGCGCGGAATATAAGGTCAGGGACATTAAGGATATTCGAAACGCGTTTGAAGCGGATATCCATAAATTGATCGGAAAGACGGTTATGATATGGGAAGAATAGTGAAATTTTTGTTATTTAAAATTTTATTTCGCTTTGTATATTGTTGGAATGCAAGAAAGCCGATAAATAAAACGAAAGCATTATTCGTAGAAGTGCGCGGGGACGTTATTTCAGATAACTTTCGACTGCTGTATCAGCGGATAAAAAAAAGCGGCGCATACCAGATCCATACGCATTACTTAAAGACCGGGGAGCCTGGAAAGGTTACTTATATAAGACGATGCTGCATAATGCTAAAGGATCTGGCGGATGCGAAATATGTGTTTTTAAACGATGGGTGCAATGTGATCGGAAGCGTTTCGATGCGCAGGGAGACGGTGTTGACGCAGACATGGCATGCCTGCGGAGCGTTTAAAAAATTTGGTTTCAGCACAGCGAGTTTAAAATACGGCAGCGACGCTAGGGATTTAAAAGCATATCCTTATTATGGCAATACTTCCTATGTGACCCTTAGCAGTCCAAACATCGCCTGGGCGTATAAAGAGGCGATGCTTCTAGAAAACCGCCCGGAATGTCTAAAGCCAACCGGGGTCAGCCGTACAGACGTTTTTTTTAAGCCGCGGTTTATAAAGGCTGCAAAGGAGCGTTTGCGCCAGTGTATGCCGCAGGCAAACGGAAAAAAAATCATCCTCTATGCGCCGACGTTTCGAGGACAAAGCGCGGACGCGTCGTCTCCAGATAAATTGGATATCGAAGGCATGATGGAAAAGCTTGCGGCGGAATACGCGCTTATCATCGCGCACCACCCGTTTGTCAAACAGCGTCCAAAATTGCCGGAGAGTTGCCAAGACTTCGCGAAAGACCTTACAGGCGTCTTATCCATCGAGGAAATGCTAAGTGTCAGCGATATTTGCATTACGGATTATTCTTCTGTTGTATTTGAATATTCGCTGTTTGAGCGTCCGATGCTCTTTTTTGCTTATGACCTGGAGGAATATTTTGACTGGCGCGGATTTTATTACGATTACTACACCCTTGCGCCAGGCCCGGTATTTTCTGAAACTAAGGAACTGACCGATCATATCTTGCATATCGATGAGCGCTTTGACAGAGAGCGCGTGCGAAAGTTCCGGAAAGAGTTTATGGGTTCCTGCGACGGGCATTCGACAGAGCGTATATTTGATATGGTATTTGCCGGAAACGGAAACTGATTACAGGCGGGAAATATAAAAAGCGAAGGCGTATGATGGAAAGGGTATTATAGGATGGTTAAAATTTTAATGCGGGCGGGGCTTTCCCCGTTAGACAATCTGGATGCGGGGCAGGTTATTGCAAAAAACCTGATCCGTGACAATGCCGGAAATATGCTGTTTCCTTATAGTATCATGCGCATCCTGATGCGTGAAGATACACAGATTACCACGATCGCCGCAAACTGCCTGTATTCCGCAAAACAAATTGCCAGATGGAATGAAGAATACGATTATTTTGTAATCCCGCTTGCAAACGCCTTTCGAAGGTCTTTTCGGATAGAGCTGGGCTTTTTAACATCCCTTGTAAAACAGCTGAAAATCCCGTGCGTTTTAATCGGAGCCGGGGTGCAGGCTGGCATAAACGGGCTGTCCGGCGCAAGGGAGTGCGATGCGGATGTAAAAGAATTTTTAAAAGCAGTCTTAGAAAAATCAGCCATTGCCGGCGTGCGCGGGGAATATACCGCCCAGTATTTAAAAGGGCTTGGATTTGTGGAAGAAAAGGATTTTACAGTTATCGGCTGCCCTTCTATGTACCTGCATGGGCCAAAGCTGCCGCAAAAGCAGATAAAGGAGCTTACGCCAAAGACAAAGGTCAGCTTTAATTGCAAGATCAAAGCGCCGCGCAAGCTGGGACGATTTGTATTTCACAGCGCAAAACGGTTTCGGCGTTATGCGTTTATCCCCCAGGGCATCGACGATCTGCGTCTGCTGTATGCGGGCGAGTCGATCAACAGGGAAAAGTTTCCAAAGATCTTTAAACCTTATCCATGGGAGCCAGACAGTAAAATCTATGCGTCCGGGCATGAGATCGGTTTTACCGACGCGCGTTCCTGGCTGGAATATTTAAGCAAAGCGGATTTTTCCTTCGGCACAAGGATACATGGCAATATCGCGGCCTTAATTGCCGGCACGCCAGCTTTTATCTTTGCGTCAGACGGCAGGATTTTAGAGCTTGCAAGATATCATAATATTCCCCATATGCCAGCCGGTGATTTAACGGAGGAGACGGATATCTTCAAAGTATATGATCAGACCGATTTTTCAAGCGTTACGCGCGGCCATGCGCAGCGTTTCGCCCATTACGCGGACTTCTTAGAGCAAAACGGGTTATCTCACATTTACATGCAGGGGGATGAATACGGAAAAAGCCCGTTCGACGAAATAATGGCAAAGCTTCCAACGCACGGCCCGGTGCAGCCCTTATATATGTTGACGAAAGAGCAGCAGGCAAAACGACTGGACGATTATCAGGCGTTGGTAAATGAAAATGGGAACCTGCAAAAAAATGAGAAGCTAAAGGCGCTTGCGATGAAGCTGCCGGTGTCGCTGCGAAATGCGGTGATCAAAGTTTGCAGCCGTTAAAAGGCAAAATTTATGTTAGATCATGCCGGGGTTAAGGCTTATGCCAGGGTTAAGGCTTATGCCGGGATGTGAAATCGTTTATACAGCTTTTCATAAATATGCCTTGGACTCAAGAATATAATGCTGTTTAAATAAATTTAAGTGGTTTTTGAATGGGAACGATATCTATAGATGAATGAATCATAGAATTGAATCATAACTTAAAAATAAGTTTTTGTATGGAGCGCTTCATAAGCGGTGGACGGTTAAAGGGATCAGCTGATACATGCGGATGAAAATCCGGAACAGATTCTATTATCCGACGTACAGAATTAAATTGTAATGCTATTATTAAATTGTAATAGTTTTCATGCGACAAAGAAAGTGAAATTAAAAATGTTTAAAATAAGCTTGTCTTTTGTCTTTTTTTCGGATATACTAAATATGTATAGGGTTATATAAGGACATCAGGGGCGCATATGCGTCTTAAAAATATAGCCACAAAAAAATGTTGAAAGCAACCACAAATCCAAGTATACTAGAAGCGTGGTTGAGAAAGGACGGAGTATGAGGGCAAAGGAAATAACAGAATGTGAAAAAATTGTCATGAAATGCATATGGGACAATGCAGAGGATTTATCTATGCAGGATATTACAGAAATGGTCAATACGCAATATGGCAAAAATTGGAAAACACAGACAGTTTCTACTTTCCTTGCAAGGCTAGTGAAAAAAGATTACTTGAGAATGTATCGGAAGGGTAGATGTTTCTTTTACCAGCCATTAGTGGACAAAGATGAATACAAAGACGACGTGTTAAGGGATTACGTCCAGTTTTGGGATGGCGGCAGTATGTCTGCATTTGTATGTGGCTTATTTGGTAAGGGCATTTTAAACAAAGCGGACAGAGAAGAACTGAAGAGAAAAATCGAAGAATTGGATTAATGCTTTTTTATTATTATGTCTAAATAAGCTCCGTAAAGGCACGCAGGCGGCGTTTTCGACGTTGCAGTGCGAACGGAGCTTTTTGTCGCACATTTCTTTCTCCAACCTACATCCACAATAAACTATTCAAGAGATAAGGAGAAAAATGATGAAAAGGAACACAGGAAAAGTATTTGGGAAACTCGTAACAGCAGCTATGGCAGCGGCATTCGTATTTATGTCCGCTTCTACAGCAAAAGCGGCAGAGACGACATCCACACAGCAAGCGTCTATCGAGGATTTACAGAGCATTATTGATGGAGAGGCAGGATCAGAACCAGTTGGAACGCCGGTTGTGCTGGAAGATGGGACTGTGATGTATCATACGGTGGATTTGGGGAAGAAGTTGAATCTGGTGTATGAGGAAGAAAAGAGTATTGTTAGTCCGCAGGCGGAGAATACGTATTATAGGATTCAGTGGACGGTTGAACCAGATACGAGGTATGTTAGTTACGAATATGAAATAAAAAAAGGACAATATGTTTGTGCAAATATAAATGTGATACCAGGTGATAAAAATTTTAAATTTGGTCTTATGAACGATGATGGAGACGCATGGTACGTAGATGGACTGGGTACAGCTTATTATAATTTCCCAGTTCCAGCGACTAATTTGTATCGGGTATATGTACAGAATGATTATAAGAAAACTACTTTATATGCAGATGGTGGGTTTTCTTATAGTACTAAAAGAAACTAGTGTGAAAGTTTCAAAGAATAATTAGTTCCACTATAATTGCGGTAAGTTGGAATAAAAGTACAAAGGTTTGGATGGATGAGTTTGGTAAGTCAATTGTTAGTAGCAGTTACTATTAGTTCAATGACCAGCACGTTATTGCTTGTTGCGTGGCGGTTACTCCGTTGTTTTTTTATGGCAGTAAACCCCAAAATGGTTAATGTTGCATTGAGGATTGTATGTGTGACTTATTTTTTGCCAATTGGATATATTGCAATTTTGTTGACGGATCATCATTGGATGAAAGGATTAGGCAGTGCAGGGAAATTGTATTTTGCAAGAACAAAATATATTACAGGACTTATTAGAGTTGTTGCGATAGTTTGGTTTATAATTGCCTTTTTCCGCATTTTGAGGTGTTGTTCGTATAATAAAAAGTGGTGCAGGAAGTTGAAAGATAATATTCCTATTAATGGAGAACTTGCAGCAAAGGTATTTAATAAAGTTTGTAAGGAATTGGATATTCCTGGAGGAAAAGTGACTTTGCAACGTAATCCGTTAATGAAATCGCCAATGATTGTACATGTATTTCATCCGCAAGTGTTGCTTCCGGAACAAGATTATACAGAGAAAGAACTGGAATTGATTTTTTATCATGAGTTGTCACATTTTAAGCATCATGACCTGAAGTGGAAAACAATCGTTGTAATTATTACGATGCTTCAAGGGTTTAATCCGTTTGTGTATCCTCTGATTTCTATTATTGGTTTTTGGGCTGAATGCATGGCAGATATTTCTGCTTTGGAGGAGACTGGAAATATCCAAAATATGAAATGGTATTTCGAAAAAATAGAAAGTTTAATGCCAGAACCGATAGAACGCAAGAAAAAAGATAAATATCTGTTTGCTGCTTTATACCGGAGTGATAATAGCATGGTAAGGCGTATTGAGATTGTTGAGTATTATCGATATGCGCATATATGCAGTAAACAGATGACAGCGGGTTTACTTACGGCTTTTTTGTTTGCATCAATAATGTTTGTTGCTGAAGTAGGGATATGTATCGTTGATTTACATAAATTTGTTTATCGAGTGACTGAAAATATTTCAAAAATTCAGATTTTGGCAGATGGTACGACAGAGCATCATGTAGACGGAGAAGGATGGATTCGTAATCCGAAGTTAATAAAGATGAATCTGATGAGTGATCAGGAAGTGGATAGTAAGAGGTTAAATTTTCTACATTGCGAAGTCGAACCTAATATATGTCAGGCTACATGCAGTTTTTATGCTAAAGCAGGGCAAAGAGTTGATGTGAGCGTCGGTGTACGGTTGATAGAGGTCGATTATAAAATTGGAATATTGAGTGAAGATAGAGGAGCTTGTTATGTACAAGCGCAAGGTTCTATTTCTCATAATTTTTCAATAGAGAAAGATGGTAAGTATCGTGTTTTTGTAAAAAATAACAGGGATGAGGCAATTTCATATATGTTAATAAATTACAAACTATTGGATAGTGAATAACGCGTTAGGTTATGGCTGTTTTCCAAATGTAAATTTAGAGAAGGAAAGCGTTAAAATTTTATTTTACGCTTTCCTTTTTGATGCGCTTAGCTAGTTAATATCCATGACGATTATTAATTATATAAGCCAAAAGATGGTTGAGCTATAGAAATGTATGCCTTTACTGGAGAATCGAATCAAATATATAGAGTGTTAGGAAGTTGGGATATTTAGTATAAAGAGAGGTAATGATGAAAATAGAAATGGTTTTAGAAAATAGTTGAATTAATTTGTTGTTTATGGTATGCTTAATTGAATAAAAGATTGGGTACAGAGTTTGTTGTTTAAAAAAAGTAATAATGTTGTTATTGATTATGAAATATATTTATAAACTTTTTAGTGTAGATGTTTTTTAATTATTAAGTAGTCAGGTACAAGAAACTTTGCTTCTAAACCTTGATAAGTAGTAGCGTGAGAGTTTTGTTTTAAGATGGAATTCATTTGTCAATTGTGAAGTTTTCATGTCTTTTAGTTTAATGTATTCTTTGTGAGATACAAGAGTTTTTTAATGCATGTAAATATTTTTATCAATAAGTTTTCTTTAAATAAAGTTTAAGATGGTGAATAATTTTTCAAGATGTTTATAATAAAAATATCTTTAGAAATATAAAGGGATAAATAGTAAGGTTAAGTTGAATTTTGAAAGAAAATGAATCTGAAATCAGTGAGAGTAAAAAGACATTTTATGTATAAGTTTTAGTTGAAAAATTCAAAAGATAAAGGTATTGGATATGTATTTTGTAAGTCAGTTATTATTCGCAATAATTATTAGCTCGTTGACTAGCACATTGTTATTATTAACATGGCGATTGATGCGTCAGTGGTTTATGAGAGTGAATCCAAAGTTAGTTAATGTTTCCTTACAGATTGTATGTGTAACTTATTTGTTGCCAATCGGATATGTTGCAAGTTTACTGACGAAATATAGATGGTTAAAAGGGATGGGAAGCACTTGGAAGTTGTATTTTGCAAGGACAAGGCACATTACTGTAGCGATTAGTATTATTGCATTAATATGGCTAGTAATAGTTTGTTTTCGATTTAGGAAATATTATATGCAATATAGAATGTTGCGTGAGAAGCTGAAAGACAATATTCCGATTAAAGGAGAACTTGCATCTGAGGTATTTTATAGAGTTTGCAAGGAATTGGGGATTCCAGAAGGTAAAGTATCACTGCAACGTAATCCGTTGATGGAAACACCATTGATTGTACGGGTATATAAATCACAAGTGCTGTTACCGGATTGGGATTATACGGAGAAAGAGTTGGAGTTGATTTTTTATCATGAGTTGTCTCATTATAAAAATCATGATTTGAAATGGAGATTGCTTATACTAGCTATAACAATACTTCATGGCTTTAATCCATTTGTTCGTCCTTTGATTTCTATTGTTAGTTTTTGGGGTGAGTGTATGGCAGATGTTTCTGCGTTGGAGGCATCTGGAAATGTACATAATGCAAAAAAATATTTTGAAATAATCGAGAGATTAATGCCAGAGTCGTCAAAACAGGAGATGGATAAATATCCGTTTGTTGCTTTGTGTCGGAGTAATAAAGTAATGGTAAAGCGTGTGGAGTTTATTCAGCGTTACCAGCATGCTCATATATGCAGTAGGCAGACGGAGGTAGGTTTGCTTGCTATTTTTTCATTAGCTTTAACTATGCTTGCAGTGGGAGTTGGTATTGGATTTGCTGATTTACATAAATTTGTTTATAAAGCGACTGAAAACGGTATAAAGATTCAGATAGCGGAAGATGGCATGGAAGAGTATTATGTAAAAGGGGAGAAGTGGATTTTGAATCTTCAGCCAATAAGCATACAGCCAGATGGAATTTGGAATACAGATGGTGAGAGTTTTTATAGTCTTCGTTGGGAAGTTGAAAAAAATACATGCCAGACAACAGGCAGTTTTTGTGCTAAATCAGGTCAGAGAGTGGATTTGAGTGTCGGTGTACGATTTATTGAGGTAGATTATAAAATTGGAATATTGAACGAAAATGGAGAAGCTTGTTATATTCAATCGCAAGGTTCAATCTCTCATAATTTCAATATTGCGAAGACTGGCAAGTACCGAATTTTTATTAAAAACAATAGTGCAAATGAATCTATTCCTTATATTTTAGTAAATTATAAATTGCAAGATAGAAATGCAATGGCTGTGGTAGAACATTAATACGTTCTAGCAGTTTAAATATATAAAATTCCATAAAAGAAAGCGTTTGAATTCACTCAAAATTTTGACGCTTTCTTTTTTAATTGCGAAATCGCTACCCCTTTTTGTGTCATGTAGTTTGTATAGAGCAGAGCATTATTGGGATGATTCTTGCATCGTAGATCTGCAATTCAGAAGCTTATAAGGCATTTTGGATTTCTTCATCAAGTATGCTGAATTTTTCCCACAATGATTTTTCTTTCTCATTAATGCTGGCGAAGGGGCAGTATGTATGGATCAAGTGCATTTATGTGTATGCATCCTGCCCCAATTAAGCGTATCGCAATTCATGGAAAATTTGAAAGGGAAGAGCGTTCAGATGATATATGACAAACATCCAGAATTAGGAAGTAAATTTAATATTTAAGAAAATTAGATATGGCTGTACGAGTGGTGATTATTTAGGAAAAACTTCGATTGGTTTGCAAAGTGTAAGAACATATAAAATATATTAAATAAAAATATAAATTTATATTTAATGCTGTATAAAAATATAATATTATTTTATAATACTAAAAAATTTCTATAAATATGCAGCATTACAATGAATAAAAATATACTTTAATAGAATAGCATTAAAATGATAGAGATGAATGATACTATAGGATATGGTGTTATTTATGGATTAAGATATTTTTTTAATCTCTCAGGGTGTAATACCCCGCAGCTTTGCTGCGGGGAGTTTCGTTTTCAAAGGAATAACGAATTGCCTATAATATATTATACATTTCATTTCTTATAATTTAATTTTCGAAAATTTTTTAGTATAATAAATCTTAATAATTGTAATAGAGAAAATGATAAAACTATAGAATAAAGGAAAGGGTATTATGAGAAAATGAAGCATTTAAGGAAAGTGTATTTATAAATTAAATCACTTCATAAATATATTCTAAGAAAAATATCAGTATAACTATCAACAATATTAACGTAGGGTTCATTATAAAATTACGTTTATGGAAACAAATGATTTTATTAATAGGAAGTTTATATTTAGTTATCGAAAACACGTATCGGCGGCTCTGGCCGCCGATACCTGCGTATTATTTAGTGGCATTCAAGTCACAGAAATTTATCCGTTTCTTTATCCGTGAGGCTGTA
>CANDMI010000005.1 GCA_947385775.1 uncultured Eubacterium sp.
TTGTGATACACCCTTTCTTTTTCTAACAGACTGTGTTATAATTTCATCTGTAACCGTTATATTGTTGGTTACGTCGCGAATAGATTTGTTACGGGGACTTACAAGCGTTATGCTATGCCCCGTATTGATGATTAATTGTCGGTGTTGGCTTCTAACGCTTCTTGCTCGGCTGGATACAAGATGTTATCAACTTTACCGATGTAACCGTACTCAGTGTACATGACCATCACCCTCTATTCAATTTTATTTAAGATAAGCAAGGGAAAAAAGTTTGTCAGGCTTGTTCGCCCCTTGCTTTATCTTATGTACTTATTATACATTATATTTTTGAGTATGTATATGGACAGAACGTACAAATTATACTTTATAATTCCATGTATATTGCACACTATATTTCCATGTATAATTATGGTATTATATAAATAAAAGGATGGTGTTTTTTTGATAAAATACAAAATAGATGTTATACAAGCATTGAAAAACAAAGGATATAGCACATACAAAATAAGAAAAGATAAAATATTCAATGAATCACAATTACAACAACTAAGAGACAATAGGCTACTAGCACAAGATGCATTAAATAAAGTATGCGCTTTATTAGATTGCCAGCCTGGAAACATTCTGGAATATGTGCCAGATCAAGAAAGGGGCTAATATGAAAAATTATTACAGCACAGTGGATGGCATCATACTTACATTTTCTGATATAGAAGAAAATAATGGCTTTGATGAAATAACGGTGCGCTTTGAACGGCCGGATGGGCATGGTTTTGATTTTGCGGAAGGGAAACTTCCAAATAATATGTTTTACAAGTGTTCTGGATTTTCTGACGATGAATTGCTGGAGCTTGAAATGTATTTAAAAAACAACAGCTTCTTAATCTGGGAAATCGCAAGGGAAAAAGGAGGCGTTACAGTTGCCTAAGCCATTGCTTGACTTTATAGGTTACGCTTTCTATTTTTGGTCAAATGAAAACGGTGAGCCGATCCATGTCCATGTTTCGAAAGGGCATCCAGTAGAGAACGCAACAAAATTTTGGATTAAAAGGGACTCTATAGAATTAGTCCACAACAAAAGCAATATCCCAAACAGCGACCTGAAGAAAATCCAAAAATATTTATGGGCTAACAGGGACACTATTATCGCTAGATGGTATCAATACTTTGCTTTGTAATAAATAAAACCTAGACCTTTTCACGCAGTATAAATCTTTTAACCGCATAGCCCCCCATCATCCAACCACATTCAAAAGACTAAACCCCGCGAAGTTTTAGCCTGCGACATTCATATTCCCATAGCAATTTCAGCTGAGTAGATTATACACGAGGGCCGCTTGATTTTCAAATGGCTCTTTTAAAATTTCTAAACATAGCGCGGCATAACTATTTTCGTAGACAGCATGGGATAGTTCACCCTTTTCGGAAATGGGGTTCTATGGATACGTTAGAATTTTCTTGCCACCCTACCGCCCGTTCAAACATACTACAACAAATATTTGGTAACTTCGCCTAGGTCATCAAAATATTTCTTTGCACACGAGCAGAAGGCATTATATTTCAATTTTGTAGCCCGCCTGTCCTGCTTCTCTATATCCTGACTGGCAGTTTAAAAATGGAGAGGCGCTTGCCTCCCCTTAACTATTCAATCCCAATTAATAGCTTCATGCGGTATAGCGCCGTTTTCCTCCCTGTCTCTCCGCCCTTCCATAATGGCTATTACTTCGTCTTGCTCTGGCTCTACTTCTGGAATAAACTTTACGACCACTTTGTATAATGTTTCGATGTCTTCTTCTGGAACTAATTCTATCAACCCTTTTAACAATTCCTTGCTCACATTCTCACCCCCTTATAACCTCTTATATGCTTGACCTCTTGGTATGATATTATCAATATAAACAGAATCCCCTTCAATTGAAAAAAGAACCCTTATATCCCCAACCCTTAAACGATACCCATTTTATACGCCTTGCAATTTTTTGATATCGCCAAATGGAATTTTTTCAATCGCTTTTTGCAGCCTTTTCTTTGTTGGCTTATCTGCGGAATTAATGTATTTTACCGCTTTCTTGCTGTATTCTATCATGCTTCGTCCGCTCCCATTCCAATTGCTTGACATTGCTAAGTTTTACCTTCGTTATCTCTTTCTATTTTTTCCGCTATCGCTTGTTTGATGTAGCCGCCTAACGTCATATTATTTTTTTTTGCAATCCCTTTCAACTTTTCCTTATATTCCGGTGTAACATCTAACGGGATTCTACTATAATTTTCTTTTTGCCATTTAATGGATGCTTTTCTATGGGCAGCCGTCGTTTTATATTCTTTTTCATTCATTTAGAAGCTCCTCCTTTCTACATGCCAAAAGCATTATAACATAAATTATAATAAATAACAATGTACATTTATGTATTTTGCCCATTGATATATAATTTTCTTACAAAGTCAAACAAGGAATTTATACAACAAATTTAGTGGAGGGATAACATATGAATAAAAAATATTTTGAGAACGTAAACACATTAGAAGAATTATTAAAACACCACCACCCTGACAACGGCGGCAATGTGTCGGATATGCAGGAAATCAACGCTGAATACGATAAGCTGTTTAAAGTATTGAAAGAACATCATAACAACGCTAAACAGGGCGATATAGGCTATGCCGATTCAGAGTACAGCAAGAATATGTACGACTGTGAGAATGACAAGGCGTTGCGTGACATATTGAACAAGATCATTCATTTTACTGGCATAGACATAAAGTTAGTTGGACAATGGGTAAGGATGTCTGGCAATACATACGCTTACAAGAAGGAGTTGAAAGGGATTGGGTTTAGGTGGGCGAGCCTAAAATAAGCATACATGCCTGTAACCTGACAAACATATATGCTTATGGTAATGTCTAAATTATTTATAGATATGCGCTATGCCAATATTAAACCTAATACATATTAAGGCCCTTCATTTTTTATTTTTGGTGTACAATTGGTGTAAATATCTTTTTCCTGATGCTGGAAACAGCGGTAATTAAAGCTTTTTTACAAATAAGGCTTTCACCCTGCCCTGAAGATTTTATGCGGTTGCTTTCGTTATTATAACCCATTGTATGCGGTTATGCAAGTGGGTTTTTGCGGGTTTTAGTCCGAACTGTTACAGTTCAGCCCGCGCCATTCGCAATGACCGCCAATAAAAAACTTAGCTCCTTGATAATCGAATAAAGCTTTACACCTTTTACATAATCTGCTATGATTAAGACATAGCGATCATTACGGATCATAAGAAAGTAAAGTGATTATATGTCAGATAAAGAATTGATGCAAAAAAATATCGAAGAATTTGAAAGACTGCAAGATTATATGATATCATGTGATAAAGATTCTGAAGCGTACAAAAAGATGAAGAAGCGTTATATCGCATTAAAAATAATACTGACTTCATCCGGCATTAATCTCACAGAATTGGACATAATTAAAGAATAATCACGGAATAACAGTAGCGCCCAACGAACCCAAAGATGTAAAATCTTATTAAAATCAGCGAGCATGAGAGGGGGGGGCGCAATCGGTCCCATATGGAGCGGCTGTTCCAATTATAGAAGTCAGTCTGAAAGTGATGTATACGACTAACGCAATCGAAACAGCCAACCCCAGTTTCCGGAAAGTAACAAAGAAAGGCTCTATCCCACATGAATACGCAGTCAGAAAAGCTCTTTATCGAATTGTAGAATTGTACAAAACATGAAATGACCGCCACTAAAACTTGCACATTGAACTTAACAAACCCAACACAAAGAAAACCTGCCAAAAGCAGGTTATTTCATTGCCTAAATTAAAACGCTCCAGCAAAAGACCTCCGCCCCTTACGCCTTAAGATCGATATTGCTCCCAATATGCGGCGCCACGGAGCGCTCCATCGCGGCGCTATCCAGCATATCGATCATGCCTTTTCCCAATGTCTCGTTTAACTCCATCACATTGCTTAGCATTGCCACGCTAAAATCACTTTGCGTTTTTGTCTGCGCCAGCGCGATCGATAATCCCGCTATATCCATACGTTACACCTTTCACCTTTCTAAATGACCCTACTGACTGCGCTTACAGATAGTATAAACCCAATATTTGATTTTTGCAACTTTTTATTTAAATGGAATTTGATAAGAAATATCAGTTCAGCCGTCGGCTGTAAGATGGGCGAATCATGCTTGCATGAATGAGCGCGTCTCACAGTCGATGAGCGGAGCGCACGTTTATGAAAAAAGCAGCGGGAAAGCGCCGCAGGCGCCTCCTCGAATGGTGCGGGCTGAACTGTTACGATAAGGAATAGGAATGAAACGGGACCGATCTTACTCCATTTTTATAAGCATATACGCCCGCCCCCAACAAGCATATATGCTTATATCAATGTCAAAATCCAATAAACCGTTCTATACTTATGCTATCACGACCGCAACTCCAGTATATTTTCGATCCTGCCATAAAAGAGCCATAATTCCGCGCGGGTTTCTTACTCTACAAGCGCCGCTTTATCCTGCACCAGTTCAGTCATCATCTGCTGCGCGTCATCCATACCGGATTTCTCCAAATCTGAGATCATCTTGTCGTAAACTCCGTCAAACTCGCCCTCTTTGGCCATCACCGCGCTTACCAGGGAAGGCTGCGCAATCTCGTCCAGCTTTGTAATGATATCCGTTAATTCCTGCGGCTCCGCCATTGCCCAGATCGGGGAAAACGCCGGGACTTCAAACTCATCCTGCTGCGGGAACACGTCTAACAGTAAGTCTACGCCCCATGCTTTGCAGGCCGCTTTTTGCTCCTCATTGTATTCCGCGATCACGGAATCCCTGCTCGCTGTTGTATAAGTATTTCCGGTAGAATCTTCCACGCCTACGCCATAGCGCGGGAATGGATATCCATGGAAGCCTACGCCCGTGGTTTTCTGATAGTTTTTATCGTTTTTCGACGCGTCGATTTCACTCTGCTCCCGGTAACGCTTACCGTTTTCGTCCACCTTGTAGTTTGTCCCTTCGATGCCCCAGTTCACAAGAACCTGGCCTTCATCGGAGCAAATATAGTCCAAAAACTTAATTGCCGCTTCCGGGTTTTCGCAGCTTGTAGTAATCCCAACGCCCTGACCGGTCGCAAGGCCCTGGTACATTAAAGTCGGGACTTTGATATCCTTATCCGCCGCCAGTGGAATCCCGCAATAGGTTTTTCCAAGCTTGTTATCCTGCTTTAAGATTTTTTCTCCGTCCTGATAGTCCCAAAGCGTATCCAATAGCGCAACTACGCGGCCGGAAGAGATCTTTGCAATATAATCGTCGTGTGTCTGGGTTGCAAATTCCGGGTCTAACAGCCCCTCATTATACAGCTTGTTCAGCCATTTGAAATATTCACGCAGCTTATCGGATGTAAATTTGTAGGTCGCATTATAATTTTCATCCACCAGCCACTGTCCATTATCCGGCGCGCCTGCCGCGATATATCCGGCCGGGTTGCCCAGCGTGATCATCCAGTGCCAGTCAGACGCGGACAGGGACAATCCGATGGTGTCCATGCCGTCTTCGGTCTTTGGATGGGCCGCAACGTAATCCTTTAACATCTGCTCGAACTCGTCTAAGGATTCCGGAATTTTATAATCGTTTTCCTTTAAGAAATCAAACTGCACCTGGGCCGTCCCGGAATCCTCGTATTTCGTACCGCCTTTTTCATAGGAGGACAATTGGTAAATCGAAGGGTCATCCTGGGAATGTTTTAGCTTATCCATCTCGTCGCCGTACATCTTTTTAATATTCGGGCCGTATTTTTCGATCAAATCCGTCATGTCGATCAACACCCCGGCATCGATCAGGCTGCTGGCGTCGCCCTTTGCGTAAATCATATCCGGAAATTTTTGTTCCGCGATCATAAGGGCTACCTTTTCCTTATCTTCCCCTACCGGATGGTCTACTTCCAGCTTTACGCCTGTTTTTTCCGTCAATGCCTTTGCCACCGGATCTGTCCAAGGGTCGTCCTCCTGTAAATCCGCATTGTAAAACGTCAGCGTCGTTACTTCACCGCTTTGGGAATCATCCCCGCCTTCTGTGCCGGACTCCTGCTTTGTCCCTTTGTCATCGGATTTTTCCTTGCCTCCGCAGCCCGCCATCATTCCCGTTGCCATCGTAACGGCAAGCAGCAGCGCGCCTAATTTTTTTAACTTCATAAATGTTCTCCTTTCT
Organism: uncultured Eubacterium sp.; assembly: GCA_947385775.1. Taxonomy (GTDB): domain Bacteria; phylum Bacillota; class Clostridia; order Lachnospirales; family Lachnospiraceae; genus Eubacterium_J. The sequence goes on from CANDMI010000005.1 coordinate 6,214, forward strand.
TACTTTACAATCTATAAATGACATTTCCTTTGGTTTTTCCTTAATCTTTTACCGCGCCAAGCGTCATGCCGCCCACAAAATATTTTTGCAGGAATGGATACACAACCAAAATCGGCACCGTAGCGACGATCGTGATCGCCATACGCACAGACATCGGGGATACCGCGTTTTTAACCTGGGAGGATACCGAATGCGGGTCGATTTGGATCGTGGCCTGCTCCATAATTTCGTACAGCACGTATTGCAGCGTTGGAAGCTCCCTCGCATAAAGGTAGGTATCCATAAAGGAATTCCACTGGCCCACCGCCACAAACAACGCCACCGTCGCAAGGGACGGGGTGCAAAGCGGAAGGATGACCTTGCGCCAGATGGTAAAATCGTTTGCCCCATCCAGCTTCGCGGCCTCCTGTAACGCGTCCGGCAGCCCGTCGATGTAAGAGCGCATCAGTATGACGTTGTATACCCAGATCAAACCGGGAATTATATAAACCCAAAAGCTGTTGCTAAGCTTCAGCGTCCTTGTGATCAGCAGGTAATCCGGGATCATGCCGCCGCTTACATACATCGTGATGACGAATAATACGGTAAAAATTTTGTTAAAATAAAAATCTTTGCGGCTTAAGACATACGCCAGCATGGAAGTGCAGATCACGCCAAACACCGCGCCTACTACCGTCTTTAGCACGGACATCATAAACGCTTCCCCCAGGTCATTTTCCCGGAATATGTACGTATAGTTGCTTAATGTAAATTTCCTTGGAATAATGAAATTTACATTACGCATCGTGTCCATGGAATCGTTTAATGAAATTGCCAGCACGTTCAAAAACGGATACACCGTAATTACGATCAGGAACAGGCAGAACACTACCAGCACATAGTCAAAGGCTTTCGCGCTGTTTGACGTTTTTAATTCTTTGCTTTTCATCTGATCTAACCCCCTCCTATACAAGCTTACTCTCGCCCAGCATTCCGGCTATCTTATTTGCGACAAATAAAAGTATGACCCCGACCACGGACTGGAATACGCCGATGGCCGTGCCAAGCCCGTAATTATTGCTGCCGATGCCCCGGACATACGCAAACCAGGAAAGCACCATCGCATGGTCCTGTACCAGGCTGTTGCTTAAAAGCATCTGGCGCTCCATCCCTACATTTAAAGCAGAGCCGATATTCATGATCAGCAATACGATGACCGTAGGCTTAATGCCAGGCAAAGTCACATGCCAGATCCTCTGAAAACGGTTTGCCCCGTCTACCTTCGCCGCCTCATAAAGCCCATGGTCAATGCCCGCCATTGCGGAAAGGTAAATGATCGCGTTCCAGCCCATTTCCTTCCATACGTCCACTAGGCAGACCACAAACCAAATCACCGGGCTGTTCGTAGACATTAAATGCAGCTTCGTGCCAAGCATCGTATCGATCGCGCCGCCGTCGTTAAACAGCATTTTCGCAATGCTTGCAATGATGACCCATGATACAAAGTGCGGCAGGTACGATACGGTCTGCGTAACCTTTTTAAACCGAGAAAAACAAAGCTCATTTAAGATCAGCGCAAATAAAACGGATGTGACCGTCCCAAGGGCAAGCCCCAGGATGCTGATGCCAATGGTATTGATCATCGTCTGCGGGAACAGGCGGTCTGTAAACGCGTCGATAAAATTCTGAAACCCTACAAATTTCCGCTCCCAGACCGGCAATGCAAACGACCCCGGCTTTACCTCCTGAAATGCCATCGTCCAGCCCCATAAAGGCACGTACTTAAAGATGATCAGCCAGACGACAAACGGCACGGACATCAGTAAAAGATACCTTTGCCTCCACATGAGGTTCCAGGAAAATTTTTCTTTTACTTCTTTTTTCTTCTTTTTCATACTTCAACCTCCTTTTATCCTATTATACAAAGGCCGGACGCTTTTCTCATACCGTGTGATTTGTATGTATTTTGCAGGCATTTTTTTCTTCCCGCCTGCATGGATTTACAAATATCCGATTTTTACAGGAAAAAAATCGAAAATTCACCCTTGCAATTCACGCAAGCCCCATTTATCCCATAATAACCTCAACCTGATATTCCGCCACGCCCTGCCCTGGCACGATGCAGTTTCCTTCTGTCTTTACGCCGTTTACGGTCATGGATTTTACCCCCTTTTCCACATGCCCCGGATTTTTTACCGTAATATGGTATAAAACGCCACGGTAACGCCTGTGCACCGTAAACCCATCCATTTGGGACGGTATACAAGGCTCCACCAAAAGCCCTTCAAACTCCGGCCGGATGCCAAGTATATACTGGGACACGTTGACAAACGTCCAGGCCGCCGTGCCGGTAAGCCAGCTATTTTTGGCTTCTCCATGCTTTGGCGCGTCTTTTCCCGCGATCATCTGGGAGTATACATATGGCTCCGTACGGTGAATATCGCTGATATCCTCTATATAAGCCGGGCAGGTGCGGCGGTAAATTTCAAACGCGCGGTTTCCCCTTCCAATCCGCGTCTCCGCAATGGACACCCATGGATTATTGTGGCAAAAAATCCCCGCGTTTTCCTTATATCCCGGCGGATAAGAGGAAATCTCCCCCAGATTTAAGTAATAGCCGCAATACGCTGGCTGCTGGAGCATAATGCCGTATTCGGTATCCAGATGCTTTTTCACATTGTCCAAAGCCTGTTTTGCCCTGCCCTCTTTTATCCCGATATCCGCAAGGACAAGAAAGCCCTGGGGCTCGATATAAATTTTCCCTTCCCTGCATTCATGGGAGCCAACTTTTTCTCCATGAGCGTCATAAGCTCGCAAAAACCATCCGCCGTCCCATCCTGCGTCCATAACAGCCTGGTACATATCCGCCGCCGCATGATGCGCCCGCTCCGCCTCATGGCCATTGCCGCGCGTCTGCTGGATCTTTGCGTATTCCGCCGCGTATTTCACAAACATGCCCGCGATAAATACCGACTCGGCAACCGGCCCCTCCGACGGCCCAAAGGTCTGGAAAGACTCCCCCGGCTCTTTGGAAAAGCAGTTTAAATTCAGGCAGTCATTTCCAGTCCGCCCGTCCGATCAAAGGCAGCTTATGCGGCCCCAGATGCGTTAGCGTATAGTCAAAAGAACGCTTTAAGTGCTCGATCAAAGGCTCTGCCTTTGTATGGTCATTGTTAAAGTCAACCGGCTCCTCCAAAATCGTAAAATCCCCTGTTTCTTTCAAATACGCGGCAACGGCGGCAATGAGCCAGAGCGGGTCGTCGTTAAAGCCGCCTCCGATATCGGAATTTCCTTTTTTGGTCAAAGGCTGATACTGGTGATACGCGCTGCCATCCTCAAGCTGCGTGGCCGCAATATCCAAAATCCTCTGGCGCGCCCTTTCCGGTATCAAATGCACAAACCCAAGCAGATCCTGGCAGGAATCCCGAAATCCCATGCCCCGCCCCGTACCGGACTCATAATAAGACGCGGAGCGTGACATATTAAACGTAACCATGCACTGGTACTGGTTCCAGATATTGACCATGCGGTTTAGCTTATCGTCGGCGCTTTCTACGGAATAGGCGCTCAGTAGCCTGTCCCAATATTGCTTTAGCTGGTTTAACGCCTCCTCCACCTGCCCGTCTGTGGCAAATTCCGCCTTGACCGCCTTTGCCCGGTCTTTTTTGATAACGCCAAGCGCCTCCCATTTGTCATCCTGTGGATTTTGCGCGTAACCAAGCAGGAAGATAAAGCTTTTGCTCTCCCCCGGCGCAAGGGTTATTTTCAAATGATGGGAACCGATCACAGCGCCTCCGCTTGCGATGGAATTAGAAGCCGTCCCTTCCCATACTGCTTTTGGACGCTCCACGCTCCCGTAAACCCCCAAAAACGCGTCGCGGCTTGTGTCAAATCCGTCAATATCCTGATTGACCGTATAGTAAGCATAGTGGCTGCGCCGCTCCCTGTACTCCGTCTTGTGGTAAATGTCCGAACCGCAGACCTCCGCTTCCCCAATGCTTAGATTGCGCTGGAAATTAGAAGCGTCATCCACAGCGTTCCAGAAACAAAACTCCACATAGGAAGTCAGCGTAAGCTCCTGTATGGCATCCGTCTGATTGGATAATACGAGCTGGTTTACCTCACATGCCCTTCCTAACGGCACAAACGCCGTCAGCTTTGCCGCAATCCCGTCTTTGGAAGACCGGAACACACTGTAGCCAAGCCCATGGCGGCACTCATACTGATCCAGCCGCGTCTTTACCGGCTGCCAGGCCGGATTCCAGACGGTATCCCCGTGTTTGATAAAATAATACCGCCCGTTTGTATCCGCCGGAACGTTATTATAACGATATCTTGTCAGGCGCAGCAGCTTTGCGTCCTTATAAAAGCTGTAGCCGCCGCAGGTGTTGGAAATCAGCGAGAAAAAATCTTCATTTCCCAGATAATTGATCCAGGGCAGCGGGGTCTTCGGCGTAGTGATGACATATTCCCTGCGCGCGTCGTCAAAGTAACCATATTTCATAGCTATAACCTCCAAAGTTTTACAGATATCTTATCTAAAAAGCCCCGTGCCGGAAAACGGAAAAATCTTTGGAAAAACACCGTAAAAATCCGACATTTTTCAGACAATACCGCAAAAAATGATTTTCTATACATTTTATTTCTGATTTTAAGGGTATATAGGCAGCGTATGCTGTGATAAAATAAGGAATAAAATATACAGAGGAAATATATGAAAAAAAGAAATCGAAGAATCTTATTTTACATGGCCCTGGCAGGGGCGGCTGTTTTTGCAGGCTGTAAAATAAAAGGCGAAGGCCAAAAATACCAGGAATTTATAACCGTAGACGTATTTGACCCGGTGGCCAATTACCAGGGCATTCAATCCGGGTGGTTCGCAAAAATCGTAAAAGACAAATTTAATATGGAGCTAAACATTATTTCCCCTAACGTAACCGGCGGCGAATCCTTATTTGAAACCCGTTTTTCCGCGGGAAACCTGGGCGACCTTATTATTTCCGGCACGGAGGGCGGACGGTTTAAAAATATGGTAAGCGCCGGGCTTTTGATGGAACTTACAGACTTATTAAAAGATAAGGATGTCTTAAAAAACTATGGCACGGCGATTGAAATGGCAAATAAACAAGCCGGGCAGGATGGCATTTACGCGGTTCCAAGCGAAATTTCCGTCCAGTCTCCGGAAACCTCCACTGACGGGATCGACCCGCTTGTAGCCCCGTTTGTACGGTGGGACGCTTATAAAGCGGCGGGCTATCCCAAAATGCAGACGCTGGAAGACTGGATTCCGGTAATGAAACAGCTCCAAAAGCTGGTTCCAAAAAGCGACAGCGGAAAAAAGACCTATGCCATTTCTCTGTTTAAAGACTGGGACGGCAATATGATGATGTGCGCCAAAAATTACGCCTCCTTTTATGGATATAATGAGCTGGGGTTTGTATTAAGCAGCGCGGACGGCAGCGATATGCAGGATATTTTAGACGATAACGGCCAGTATGTAAGGGCGCTGCGGTTTTTATTTACCGCAAACCAAAACGGGCTGGTAGATCCCCAGTCCCATTTGCAAAATTATGATACTTTATCCGATAAGTACCGCGACGGGCAGATCCTTACGTCTATCTGGTCCTGGCAGGGGCGGGACATTTACAACAAGGAAACCGACCCGGCAAACGGGAAAACCCATAAGGAGCTTGGCAAAGGTTTTTTCCCGGCTATGATAGAGGATATCAAATGCTATTCCCACGGATGCTATTCCCAGGGAAACGCAAAACTTATCATCGCAATCGGAAGCAAAGCCAAAGACCCGAAACGCCTGGCGGATTTTATAGACTGGCTCTATTCTCCTGAGGGCATGGAAATCGCGGGCCAGGCCGCCGGTTCCGCAGGCCCAAGGGGGCTTACCTGGGAAATGAAAGAGGGCAGCCCGGTATATACGGAGTTTGGTATGCGCGCGCTCCCTTCAAACGACGTGCCTGTCCCGGATGGATGGGGGGGCGGTTCCTGGAAGGACGGCATTTGCGCGCTGAACTTTAAAGCCCTCTCCCCAGTTGACATTGACCCCAACACAAACGAACCGTATATGGCCGCAATGTGGCCTTCCGTATTGGCGCAAAACCAGACCGAAATCGATTTAGACTGGCAGGCATATGCGGGCGGCGCAAAGACAAGCATTGAATTTTTAAAATCCAAAAACGCGCTGGCCGTCGCCCCCGGCACCTCTTATATCGCGCCGGAGGAAAACCCGGATATCACCATACTGCGCAACCAGTGCAAATCTGTCATTATAGACCGCTCCTGGAAAATGGTGTTTGCGGAAAATGAAGCGGAGTTTGACAGGCTGCTTGAGGATATGCAAAAGACGGTTAATGGGCTTGGGTATGAAAAGGTGCTGGAGGTTGATATGAGAAATATGAGAGCGGAAATCGCATCCAGGAAGCGGGCGGTGGCGGATTATGTACCTGGGGGTAAAGGGGGAATGCAAAGCAGTAGCCGTTTAGATTAGATAGGTTGTTACGTTTAAGCAAACCGGACGCTGGGATATGGGAAACTGGCCTGGCCTCCGGCTCCAATTCCAGAATGCAAGAAGCCCTAAGCATCCTGCTTTTACTTTTTCACAGCCGGACGGACGCAGCGCCTAGTCCGCTCTGGCCTTCGCCAGAAGCTAAAGGCGCCGCTTACGGCTTCGCCGCCTGTTTATCATGCAGGACGCTAAGGGCTTCTAGCATTCTTCCATACGTCACCGAAAGCCAGGCCAGTTCCCCATATCCCGGCTGGGTTTCAATAAGTTTTACGTGTCAAAACTGCTGCCCTGCCTTGAAATGAAACGTTTTTAACCACCTGTTATACTCGTATGTGGGTAGGTAAAACAAGATATCGCCTGTCTGATAGAAATTACGTATAAAATATACCGTAACGCATGTGAAAACCAGCCTGGAGAGTGGATTTGCCCGGCCTGGCTGGGGCGTATGGAAGAATGTTTAGAGGTTCTTAGTATTCTGCTTGGTACACAGGCGGCGAAGCCGTAAGCGGCGCCTTTAGCTTCTGGCTTACGCCGGGAGCGGACTAGGCGCCGCGTCCGTCCGGCTGTGCAAACGTATATGCAGAATACTTAGAACCTCTTACATTCTGGAATGGCCCCAGCCAGGCCGGGCAAATCCACTCTCCAGCGTCCGTCTTTACCAAACATAACAGCCTATCTACACTAAACGGCAAATACGTATTCGTGCATATTACAACTAAGGAGGTCTTTATGGGAACCGAAAAATTAAACCCGTTTATGGATATGTTAAATACGATGATCCACTTTGTGATGTTAAATGTAATATTTTTACTCACCTGCCTTCCGGTATTCACAACCGGGGCGGCGCTTGCTTCTTTATATTATGTCCTGATAAAAGAAGTAAAGGGCGAATACGGATATGTGACGCGGACTTACTTAAAGGAGCTGAAGCGAAATTTTAAAACCGGGACGGCTGCGTTTTTTATCCTTTTTCTCACGGGCGCGCTGCTTTTATTTAACCTGCTGTTTTGGCCAGCCCAGGGAAACGGCTTTTCCTATGCGGTCACAGGGCTTTTAGCGGCGCTTACCGTAATCTGGCTTACCATATCGCATTACACTTATCCGCTAATCGGCCGGTTTGTCAATACCCCGGTCCAATCAATTAAAAACGCCTGGGGGCTGGCGATTCGCAACCTGAAAACGACAGGGCTTTTACTGGCGATGGATGCCTGTATTGTGTGTTTCCTCCTGTTTAGCCCGATGAAGCTTTTGCTGCTGGCGCTGCCGCTGTGCGGCGTTGTGCTGCCGGCTTACCTAAGGGCTAAAATATTGGCTGGGGTGTTTGCGCCATATGAAAATGATAGTGAGGATTAAATAAAAATGTTAAGCTTACCAGAATACTTACAAAAAATCGACTCCGTAATCAAACAGGGGCCTTACCGTGATTCCTGGGATTCCCTTTGTACGGCGCCCATCCCAGACTGGTTTTCAAAGGCAAAGTTTGGGATTTTCATACACTGGGGCTTATACAGCGTTGCCGCCCATGGCAACGAATGGTACTCCAGAAATATGTACATAAAAGAAAAAGAAGAATGGGAATACCACCGGAAAACCTTTGGAAAACACAGCGAATTTGGCTACAAGGATTTTATCCCGCTGTTTCACGCAAAACGCTTTGATCCAAAAGCATGGGCAAAGCTATTTGCGGACGCAGGCGCAAAATATGTGATGCCTGTTGCGGAACACCACGATGGATTTCAGATGTATGATAGCGGCATCTCCAAATATAATGCGGCCAATATGGGGCCTAACAGGAATATTTTAGGGGAATTAAAGGCGGCATGTGAACAGGAGGGACTGCATTTTTGCGCTTCCTCCCACCGGGCGGAGCACTGGTTTTTTATGTCCCATGGCAGGGAATTTGACAGCGACATAAAAGAACCGCTTAAAATCGGTGACTTTTACTGGCCTGCCATGCCAGAGCCAGACCCGCAGGACTTACAAAGCACGCCGTATCCATCCAGGCTGTTTTTGGAAGACTGGCTGGCTAGAACCTGTGAACTGGTTGAGCGCTATATGCCAAAGCTATTGTATTTCGATTGGTGGGTTCAGCACGAAGCGTTTAAGCCTTATCTGAAAAAAGCCGCGGCCTTTTACTATAACCTTGGGGCGGCCCGCGGTATGCAGGCCGCAATCTGCTATAAGCATGATGCGATGGCCTGGGGCAGCGGCATCCCCGAGGTCGAGCGCGGCGGCTTTCGGGACGCAAAGCCTTATGTCTGGCAGACCGATACCGCGGTGGCAAATAATTCCTGGTGCTATACCGATACGCTGGAATATAAGGACGCGGCGCAGATCATCTGTTCGCTTATTGATGTGGTCAGTAAAAACGGAAACCTGCTTTTAAATATCGGCCCAAAGGGCGACGGCAGTATTGCGGATATGGATTTAAAAATACTTACCAGAATCGGGAGCTGGCTAAAGGTAAACGGAGAAGCCATTTATGGCAGCCAGGTATGGCGCAGATCCGGGGAAGGCCCTACATCTGCAAAGGAGGGGCAGTTTACCGATCTACAGGCGCCAGAATACCAGGAACAGGATTTTCGTTTTACGGCAAAAGACGGCGTTATTTATGTATTCGCAATGAATTATCCAGAGCATGGGAGCATTACCGTCCGTTCGCTTGCAAAAAGCAAAGATCAGAATATGCCACAGTTTCATGGGCTGATTTTGGATGTTAGAGCGCTTGGCGAAACTCGGCTACCACAGTGGAATGTGGACGGGGAGGGGCTTCATATACAGATGCGGCTGGGGAGGCGGGAGTTTCCGGTTGTTTGGCGGGTGGAGGTAAAATAAGGATAGCGTTGTTTTATAAAAGCCTTAAAAGCTGTGCAAGCTTATGCGGCTTATTTGTAACAAACCAAATATATTTCAAATCACCATCAAAAGCGTCCCCGCCCCGATCAACGCGCACCCGATCAAAGATTTCATCGAAAAACTTTCGTGCAGGAATACAAATGCCATAATAAGCGTTATCACTACGCTTAGCTTATCAACCGGGACAACCTTTGACGCGTTTCCCAACTGTAACGCCCTGTAATAGCACAACCAGGACGCTCCGGTCGCCACTCCCGAAAGTATCAAAAAAAGCCAGCTCTTTTTTCCAATGCCGGCAATGCCGGCCTGCGCATTTGTCAAAAAAACCATTCCCCACGCCATCACCAGCACGACAACCGTCCTTATTGCCGTAGCCAGGTTCGAATTTACCCCGTCAATCCCAATTTTTGCCAGAATGCTGGTCAGCGCTGCAAATATCGATGATAATAATGCAAATAAAAGCCACATACGATTTCCCCCTTTCTTGCTTTATGATGTTCTACTCACGAGCGATAAAGTTTACCATTTGAATGAGATAACAACGCTCGTGAGTCGGCGTTATTGGCAAATTTTAGTGATCATGAGTATATATTAGCATAAAACCAATTGATTTTACAGCATTATTATGGCTCCAGCTGGCAGACTTAAAAGAAAGGGGATTTGGAGGAATCAGCCAAAAGAAACTGGAAAAGCTAAGCTTCGGATCATACCGCATACAACTTCTCCTTCACAAAATTTTCACAATTTTATTAGCACTCACCCTTGACGAGTGCTAATAATTGTGTTATAACATAATCAAGCAAAGGGAAATAAAAAATACAAAACATAACAGCCCGTAAAGTTACCAAAACTGTTATTCATAAAAATATCGATCCCGGAGCAAAATAACAAACATATCGTTACAGTTCCGCCTTTGGCTTCACTATAACGATATCCGGCTCATTGGAAATTTGCTTTTGCAAAGAGCCGGATTGCCACACCAAGCTTTATCATACGGACTTTGCAGTAAATGCAAAGTCCTGGGATGAACTGTAACAACATATCAATATATTTTTCATATAAGAATGGAGGAATGACCTATGTTAATGCCTAGTATTTTTGGAGAAAACTTATTTGACGACTTTTTTAATGAAATGACCCGCCCGGCGAGATCTTTTATGTCTTACAATACACCGACGAGCAATATCATGCGCACCGATGTAAAAGAGCTGGAGCATGGCTATGAGCTGGATATTGACCTTCCGGGTTACAAGAAAGAGGATGTGCAGGCGGAATTAAAGGACGGATATCTTACCATCAGCGCTTCTACGAAAAAGGAAAACGATGAAAAAGACACGAACGGGAAATATATCCGCAGGGAGCGCTATGCCGGGACTTGCAGCAGAAGCTTTTATGTAGGGGAAGACACGACGCAGGAGGATATCAAAGCAAAATTTGAGGACGGCACATTAAAAATCTCCTTCCCGAAAAAAGAGGCAAAGCCAGCTATCGAAGAAAGCAAATTTATTTCGATTGAAGGCTAACGGATCAAAGGCTAACGGATTAAAGGTTAACGGATCGAAAGCTAACGCAACCGTTTAAACTGGCAAATCGCAAAAATGCTGTAGCATAGTTTCCTATGCTACAGCATTTTTTTAGGAATAAACCTGCCTAAAATAATCCATCAGCCGCTCCAGCGCCCCCCGCAGCACCCGGCTTTCTTCGTCGCTTACATTATCTAAAACAAACGCGATCATATCCTGGTGAAAGCGCTCATGGTGCCGGTAGGCATGGACTCCCTTGTCTGTAAGGATGATATTTACAACTCGCTTGTCGTTACGGCTGCGTTCCCTGCGCACATATCCCTTTTTTTCCAATGCGTCCATAGATTTCGTCAGGGTTCCGGTGGTAACGGCAAGCTTTTTTGCAATCTGTGACATTTTCAAAGGCTCATCCAGCCCGATGGCTTCGATTACATGCATGTCGTTGTAGGTAATGTCTGAAAATTCGTCTGTGATCAGCTTTTTTTCTTCCAGCTCCATGATGTATTTAAAAAAACTGACTAAAAGCCGGTTCAGCGTCTGTTCTGTTTCCATCTGGCCCCTCCATTTTAAAACTTACGGAACCGCTCATACCGCTCCCTGACAAAATCTTCCCCGCTTTTTCCATGCTGTTTTGACAAATATTCCAGCAAAAGCTTTTTCATATACATCGAAATCGAGCCTACGGTCACTTCGTCGGCGTCCCCGTATTCCGGGATAATCTCATCGGCTACCCCAAGCTTATATAAATCCTGGGCGGTCATCTTCATGACCCCCGCCGCTTCTTCGGCCCGGCTTCCGTCCTTCCATAATATCGAAGCAAAGCCTTCCGGTGAAAGCACGGAATAAACGGCATGTTCCATCATCCATACCTGGTTTCCGGCAGCCAGCGCCAGCGCCCCGCCGCTTCCGCCCTCCCCGGCCATAATGCAGATTACCGGAATCTTTAATGCGGACATCTCATAGAGGTTTCGGGCGATGGCCTCTCCCTGCCCTTCTTCCTCCGCTTTGACCCCGCAATACGCCCCCGGGGTATTGACAAACGTAATGACCGGGCGGTGGAATTTTTCCGCCTGCTTCATCAGGCGCAGCGCCTTTCGATAACCCTCCGGCGATGGCATCCCAAAATTACAGGTTTTGCATTCTTCCACGGTCTTGCCTTTTTGAACGCCAATGACCGTAACCGGCATTCCATCCAGATAGGCAATGCCCCCTATAACCGCGGAGTCGTCCCCGGAAAGCCTGTCGCCATGCAGCTCCATAAAATCATCAAATATAGTCCGTATATAATCCATTGTGGAAGGGCGGCTGACCTGGCGGGCGGCTTTTACGATCTCCCATGCATTACGCTCCTTTGCCTTGGACATATGCTCCAGGCTCCGTTCATCCGGCCTTACCGCCTCATCCAGCATTTTTAAGCTGTCGGCTTCCTGTTTGCGGTGGGTTTTTAAAATCTGCACCAGCGTTTGTTTTAAATCCTTACGCTCCACAACCGCGTCCAAAAACCCGTGTTCTAACTGGAACTCCGCCCGCTGAAACCCCTCCGGCAGCTTCTCGCCGATGGTCTGCTCAATTACCCTTTGCCCCGCAAACCCGATCAGCGCGCCAGGCTCCGCTAAAATAATATCCCCAAGCATGGCAAAGCTTGCGGTCACGCCCCCGGTGGTGGGATCGGTGAGCACGGAAACATACAAAAGCCCCGCGTCGCTGTGCTGCTTTAATGCCGCAGAAGTCTTTGACATCTGCATCAGGGAAATGATGCCCTCCTGCATCCTGGCCCCTCCCGAGCAGCAAAATAATATGACAGGCAGGCGCATTTTCGTCGCCCGCTCCACCGCGAGCGTAATTTTCTCCCCAGTGGCATGGCCCATGCTGCCCATTAAAAAACGGGCGTCGCAGATTCCGATTACCGCCGGTTCTCCGCCGATTTTGGCATAGCCGACGGTGACGCTGTCTTTCAGCTTCGTCTTTTCCTGCACTTCGGAAAGCTTTTCGGCATATCCCGGAAATTCCAAAGGGTCGGTCTGGCCCACGTCTTCAAACCATGGCTCAAACGTCCCGGCATCCGCCGTCATCTTTATCCGGTTTTTGGTACGGACGCGGAAATGGTAGCCGCATTTGGAGCATACATACTTATTTGCAACCGCCTCCGGCTTTAACAGGGTGGCGCCGCACTTTTTACAGACTACCGCGTCCGGCTTTTCCTGCGCTTTCGTATCCTCCGAATCTTTTTTTCCAAAAGGGCGCGCATTTTTTTCACCCGCATCCTGGATGATAGGAATATACCTGCGCCGTTTCCATTTTTCCCTAACCTTATTCACCCACATCGATTCTTCTCCACTTCTACACCTAAATTCATTTTATTTGGAACTTGGACGAACTGTAACTTTTATTTCTCCGGCGTATCCCCATCTCCGATCGCAAACATAATCTCCGCCGATGCCGCCAGCTTCCCGTCCACATACGCGCTTCCTTTTCCGATGCCGATCGGCCCTTTCATCTTTACGATCTCCACATCCAGCTCTAACACATCCCCTGGCAAAACCTTACGTTTGAATTTTGCCGACTGGATGCCTGCAAAATACGCGGTCTTTCCTTTCAACTGCGGCAGGGAAAGGACCGCCACCGCCCCGGCCTGGGCCATCGCTTCTACGATCAGCACGCCTGGCATAACCGGCTCTTTTGGAAAATGCCCTGCAAAAAACGGTTCGTTGTAGCTGACGCATTTACGGGCGCGCACCCGCTTGCCAGGCTCCATTTCTTCAACGGTATCCAAAAGCATAAACGGCTGCCTGTGAGGAATAATTTCCATAATCTGCGATGCATTTAATAATGGCATATCATACCCTCCATTTTATAAGTCATACTTTGAAACCACAAGCGAGGCGTTGTGCCCGCCAAATCCAAGGGAATCCGTCAACGCGTGGCGAACCTCCTCCTCATATGGCTCCTTGCAGTAATTAAGCCCCAGCTCCTCGTCCGGCGTTGTGTATCCGGCTGTCGCATGGATGAAGCTTTCCTCGATCGCCTTTACGCAGACAATAAACTCAACCGCGCCTGCCGCGCCAAGCAGATGCCCGATAACCGATTTGGTGGAATTGATGCGCAGCTTTTCCGCGTGGCTTCCAAAAGCTAAGCGGATCGCCTTTGTTTCAAACAAATCATTATGATGCGTCGCCGTGCCATGGGCGTTGACGTAGGTAATGTCCTCCGGCTTTAATCCGGCGTCCGCGATCGCGTATTCCATTGATTTCGCCGCACCCGCGCCTTCCCTGTCCGGGGATGTAATGTGGTAAGCGTCCGACGCGCAGCCATAGCCGGCCAGCTTCGCATAGATATGCGCCCCGCGTTTTTTTGCGTGCTCCAACTCCTCTAAAATAACTACGCCCGCGCCTTCCCCCATGACAAAGCCGCTGCGGTCTTTATCGAACGGAAGGGAGCAGCGCGCCGGGTCGTCTACCGTAGATAACGCCGTTAAGGTCGTAAACCCGGCGATGCCGATTGGGGTAATGCTGCTTTCACAGCCCCCCGCCACCATAACGTCCGCGTCCCCGTACTGAATCGTGCGCATCGCTTCCCCGATGCAGTTGGTACCGGTGGCGCAGGCGGTAACCGCATTTAAGCTTTTTCCCTTTAACCCAAAGGCGATGGACACATTTCCGGCTGCCATATTGGAAATCATAAGCGGCACCAAAAGCGGGTTTACCCTTGCAGGCCCCTTTTGCAGCAGCTTTTTATGCTCCCTTTCGATAGCTTCTAAGCCGCCGATGCCGGAACCGATCGAGCAGCCGACCCGGTACGGATCTTCCTTTTCCATATCCAGCCCCGCGTCCTCTATCGCTTCCTTTGCCGCGGCGATGGCAAACTGGCTGAACCGCTCCATTCGCTTCGCCGATTTAAAATCCATATAATTTTTTGCGTCAAAGCCTTTGACTTCCGCCGCTATATGGCATTTGTAGCCTGTCGTGTCAAAGCTTGTAATAGGCCCAAACCCAATTTTTGACTGCCTTACGGAATCCCAAAATTCCCCTACGTTTAACCCAACTGGGGTAATCGCCCCCATTCCGGTCACTACCACTGTACGTGCCATTTTTATCCTCCTACCTGACATGCTCATTTACCCGCTACATCGCCATTCCGCCGTCTACACAAAGCACCTGCCCGGTAACATAGGAAGCCGCGTCGGATGCAAAAAACAAGACCGCGTCCGCGATTTCCTCCGACGAAGCCATCCGCTGAAACGGAATCTGCGCCGACAGGTTCTCTTTTACTTTGTCCGAAAGGCTGCGCGTCATATCCGTGTCCACAAGCCCCGGAGCTACCGCGTTGACATTGATGCCCCGGGACGCTAATTCTTTTGCCGCACTTTTTGTAAGGCCGATCACTCCCGCCTTGGACGCGCAGTAATTTGCCTGCCCCGCATTGCCCCGCACGCCGGATATGGACGTGATGTTTACAATCCGGCCGCTTTTTTGCCGCAGCAGATATTTGGACGCATGGCGGATCGTATGAAACGTCCCTTTTAAATTTGTATTTAATACCGCGTCGTATTCTTCTTCTGACATTTTCATCAATAAATTGTCTCTTGTAATCCCGGCATTGTTGACAATAATATCTAAGCTGCCGCTTTTTTTCACAATCTGGTCGATCATTTCCTTACATGCCAAAAAGTCTGACGTATCACATTGCACTGCCTCCGCTTTTCCTGCGGATTGTATGATCTCATCGACTGCCTGTATCGCTTTTTCTTTGGAATTACAATAATTTAAATAAACGTATGCGCCGTTTTCCGCCAGCTTTTTTGCCACCGCAAGGCCGATTCCCCTGCTTGCGCCTGTCACCAGCGCGATTTTATTTTCGATGCCCTTGTACATATGCGTCTAAATCCTCCGGTTTTTCTATATGATATACGGTTTTGCTTCGGTCAATTTTTTTCAAAAAGCTGCTTAACGTGCGCCCAGGCCCGATTTCCACAAATTCCTCCGCGCCGTTTTCAATCAGCTTTTCCACACTCTGCTGCCAGCGCACCGGGGAGGATATCTGCTTTTGCAAAAGCTCCTTTACCATGGACTTGTCGGTTACAAAATCCGCCGTCACATTGGATACGTATGGCGCTTCGATGGAATGTATCCGGATTTCCTTTAATTCCTCCGCCAGCTTTTCTCCGGCTTCCTCCAGCATCTTAGAATGGAACGGCCCGCTGACATTTAGCGGCACGACGCGCTTTGCGCCCGCCTGCTTACATGCTTCCCCCGCAAGCTCTACGGCCTTTTGCTCTCCGGTAATGACGATCTGTCCCGGGCAGTTGTAGTTTGCAACCGATACGATGCCCTGCGTCTGCCCGCAGGCCGCTTCTACCTTATCCGCATCCAATCCCATAACAGCCGCCATCCCGCCGCCTGTCGGCACCGCGTCCTGCATCAGAATGCCGCGCTTTCTTATTACTGTAAACGCGTCCTTTGGATCTAACGCTTTCGAAGCGATCAACGCCCCGTACTCCCCAAGGCTAAGCCCCGCCGTATAATCCGGCTTTAAGCAGCGCTGCTCCATCGCCATAAAAATCGCCGCTTCCACCGTCAGCATCGCAATCTGGGTATATTCCGTCTGGTTGATCTTCTCATTTTCCTCAAAGCAAAGCGCCGCAACGTCCAGCCCGGACGCGCTTGACGCAAGATCAAATACCGCCCTGCACACATCCTCTGTTTCATAAAATTCTTTGCCCATTCCGACATATTGCGCCCCCTGTCCAGGGAACATATAAACTGTTTTTCCCATAAATCCGCCTCCATTTTATTGCCGCTTCCCCTGCTTTTTAAGGTATAGCCGCCTAGTTAACCTACGCGCATCAGTTTTTCCGCGCCGTTTATAATCTCGTCTATGATTTCTTTACATGTATTTTCCTCATGGATCAGCCCCGCAATCTGGCCCGCCATTAAGCTGCCGCTTTTTACGTCGCCCTCCATCACTGCACGCCTCAGCGACCCTAAGGTCAGCCGTTCTAATTCTTCAAAGGCTGCGCCTTCTTTTTCCATTTTTAAATATTCGCGGCTCATAGGATTGCGCAGCACCCGAATCGGATGCCCGGTTGTTCTGCCGGTGACCTCCGAATCGATGTCCTTTGCTTTGATTACCCGCTCTTTATAATTCTCATGCACAATGGATTCCTTTGCCGTTAAAAACCGCGTCCCGATCTGAACCGCCTCGGCTCCCAGCATCCTTGCCGCCGCAAATCCCCTTGCGTCCGCGATGCCGCCTGCCGCTACGACCGGAACCTGCACCGCATCCACTACCTGCGGCACTAAAACCATCGTTGTAATATCCCCGATATGCCCGCCGGATTCCATTCCTTCTGCTATGATCGCATCCGCGCCCGCGCGCTCCATCATCTTTGCCATTGCCACGCTTGCCACCACAGGCATGACCTTAATCCCCGCCTCTTTCCACATCGGCATGTATTTTCCAGGATTCCCGGCCCCAGTGGTGACGGCTTTTATCCCTTCTTCCACAACCACTTCCGCTACCTTCGGCGCGTCCGGGCTCATCAGCATGATATTTACGCCAAAGGGCTTATCCGTCAGCTTTTTCGCTTCCTGTATCTGCCTGCGGACTTCCTGGGGCGGCGCGCTTGCCGCCCCGATAATCCCAAAGCCCCCCGCATTGGATACCGCCGCCGCCAGATGATATTCCCCCGCCCAGGCCATGCCGCCCTGGAAGATCGGCTGCTCTATTCCTAACAGTTCGGTAATTCTCGTTTTCATACTCTACCTCATTACAATACAATGGCTGCATACTGCATGCAGATTTGATATATAACTTGATTGTCAAAATGTTTGATAGTCAAATTTCTTGACTCGCAAATTATCATAATACGGGTGGAAAAATTTGTCAAGCGGGTTTTTTTATTGACTATATAAAAATTTTCCTTCGGCAAACTTCTAATGAGCCGAATTCTGTTACAGTGAAGCCGAGGCTAAACTGTAACACGGAAATATCTGTCCGGCTTTTCGTTCTATTGCAACTGCCGACTATCAATGCTATAATATTTCCAGAAAAATGAGAATCGATATAGATGGAATCTTAATATAGATGGAATCCTAAAAAACGAAGATACGATATAAGAAGATACGCTATAAGATTAGTTCAAAACAGGATTAAATTAAAATCAAAGACAGGATAAGGACGGGTTCACAATGAAAAGGAAATTATGCCGGCTGTTTTTTGGCATTCTGTGCGCCGTTTCACTTACCGGATGCGGCAAGGGCGGAAAAACAGACTCTAAAAACACAAATAAGAATGAAATGGAAAACAATATTTCGGAAAACAAAACTTCTAAGAATAACGTTTCTGAAAATGACGCTTCGAAAAACAATGCATTAAAAAAAGTCGAGCTTGTCGTCTGGGGCGCGAAAGAAGATACCGAGCTGATGCAGGAGGTCACCTCGGGTTTTAAGGAAAACTACAAAGGGCAGGCGGATTTTCAGATTACCTTCCAGGAACAGGGGGAGTCCCAGTGCAAGGACGCCCTGCTTGGCGCCTTAGAAGATGGCGCGGACGTATTCACCTTTGCAGACGACCAGTTAAACGCCCTTGCCGCGGCCGGAGCGTTAGAGCCAATTGAACACGCGGATAAAATAAAAAGCGAAAACCTTTCCAGCGCGGTTGACGCCGCCACCGTAAACGGAAAATTGTACGCCTATCCGTTAACCGCGGATAATGGGTATTTTCTATATTACAATAAACAGTATATTACGAAAAAACAGTTAAAAACGCTGGACGGGATATTAGACGCCGCGGCAAAATGCGGCGGGCAGTTTACCATGGACTGGTCATCGGCATGGTATGTCTATTCGTTTTTTGGAAACACCGGGCTTGAAGTCGGCCTAAACAACGACGGCATCACAAACTACTGCACCTGGAACCAGGCGGACGGAGACATCCGCGGGATTGACGTTGCAAACGCAATGCTTAAAATCGCGGGGCATCCGGGCTTTGCAAGCTGTACCGACGAAGAATTTTTAAACGGAGTTCAAAACGGCTCCGTAGCCGCCGGGGTCAGCGGCGTATGGAATGCCGTTGCGATAGAAAAAGCCTGGGGCGAACATGCCGGGGCCGCAAAGCTTCCAACCTTTACCTGCAACGGAAAACAGGTGCAGATGGCTTCATTTTCCGGCTGCAAACTGATCGGCGTAAACGCTTATTCCAAATATCCGAAATGGGCCGCAAGGCTTGCCGAATGGATCACAAATGAAAAGAACCAGCAGCTTCGTTTCCAAATGCGCGGGCAGGGGCCGTCCAACATCGCGGTTGCAGACTCAAAGGAAATCCAACGCTCCTTTGCGATCGCCGCCCTTTTAGAGCAATCCGAGTTTTCACAGCTTCAGCGGGTTGGGGGCAAATTTTGGGAGCCGGTTTCGAAATTCGCGGGAAATATGGCATCCGGCAACCTTTCCGGCCAAAGCCTGCAAGAACAGTTAGACGAAATGGCAGAGGGGATCTGCGCAAGATAAATATATGTCGAAAGGATTTGTGATCGCACTATGAAGAAAAAACTCACGATACAGCAACGCCTGATACTCCCAATCATCCTGCTGGGAGCTGTGGCGCTGATCTCCAATGCTCTGTCGGTATTTAATATCCGAAATGTAAATTCCAACGCTACAGACATTGTAGACGACTACATGGCAGGCTCCGAAACGCTGCAAAATATCCGCCATACAACCACAAACATTCATAAAATGGCATTGTCCCATATCGTCGCGACGGATTATCAAACCATGATCACCGTCGTTGGGCAGATCAAAGAGGAAGAAAAGACGCTGGAAGCCTATTTAAAAGATTATCAAAAATATGTGGTGAAAAACGAAGAAGAAACCTATTCTAAGCTGCTGCAAAACTACGACTCTTTCCGGCACGCTTTAGTGTTTCTTGTATGCGCAAGCGCGGACAGCAAGACGCAGGACGCCTATGCTTACGCAAATGGGGACGTGGCCCGCTTCGGGGACGCGATCGCCCAAAACGCCGATACGCTTTATGCATCCGTCAGCGCAAGGACCGCAAACGCAAAGCAAAAGCTTCTGCACGTCTATGCCCTCTCGCTTGCCATCGGCGCGGCATCGATCGTATGCTGCCTGTTATTGGTGATCGCGGCTGTACGGCTTATTAAAAAGTATGTGATTAAGCCGATCAAAGGCACGGTAACGACGCTCCAGGAAAGCTCGCAAAAGCTGGACCAGGTGACAAACGAGGTGCTAAAGCGCACCCGCACCTCCGGGAAAAGCGTTCGGGGCCTTTCCTCCCTTGCAGGCTCCTTATCTATGGCGATCCAAAAGGTGGCAAATAACGCGACTTCTATTAACGGCAGCGCCGCGGGCATCAAAGCAGATGTACATGATATGGCGGCGGAATGCAGCGCCATTACGGAATATTCCTCTGAAATGAAGGCGCGGGCAACCGAAATGGAAACAACCGCACAGACAAGTACGGAAATCATTCAAAGAAAAACCGCTGACATTCTGTCCGTCCTGGACGAAGCGATCGAAAACAGCAAAAGCGTAGACCAGGTAAACAGCCTTACAAAGGATATCCTGTCAATTTCTTCCACGACCAACCTGATCGCGCTAAACGCATCCGTAGAAGCCACCCACGCCGGTGAAGCCGGGAAAGGCTTTGCGATCGTTGCGTCGGAAATCAAATCTTTGGCGGACTCTTGCAGCGAAACCGCCGGGCGCATCCAGGAAATTAACAAAAGCGTTACCAACGCCGTACATAACCTGTCAAAGCATTCCCAGGATATGGCAGACTATTTAAGCGAAACGATTTTGACGGAATTTCAGGAATTTGTCCACTCCGGCAGGCAGTATAAAGAAGATGCCGAATATGTCAAAGAAATGATCGACGCATTCCACAGCCGAACCGACCGGCTGAAAAGCTCTGTGGTTGAAATCGCGGATTCTATCGAAAGCATTACAAAGGCGATCGATGACGGCGCGGGCGGCATTAACGGGGTGGCGGGAAGCGCGAAGGATCTGGTGAATGATATGGCGGATATTACGGGACGCATGGATACGAACCGGGAGATCGTAGAGGGGTTGAAAAAGCAGATGGGGGTGTTTGCGGATTTTTAAATTTAGAATGGCAAGCGCCCCGCCCGGCAGTTTTCTGCCTGGACGGGGCGCTTTTTTATGCCTTTTTCCTTTTCACCCTGCTCCATGCGCTGTAGTATACTTTCCCTTCGGATTTCTTATAGCATCTTACCCTGACATAATAAGTTTTCCCACGCTTCATGCTTATAGATATTGACGTTTTGGAAACGGATTTTACTTTCTTTGTCACCTTCTGCTTTTTGAAATCAGAAGACCTTGCGTATTGGAGCTGGTAACCGCTTGCTTTTTTGTTCTTCTGCCACTTTACCGCCGTCTTTGTGGACTTGCCTGTCAGCTTTTTGATGGACGGGGCTTGCAGGCGGTAGATTTTTATGCCTTTTTTGTTATACGCGCTTACTTTCTTGCCCTTGTATGCCTTTACCGTATAAAAATAAGCCTTGCCATTTTTGGATTTTACCGCTTTGTCGGTGTAGCTGGTTTTATTTTTCCCGCTTACCTTTGCGATCCGGCTCCAGCTGCCGCCGGAGGCCCTGCGGTATACGTAGTAGCCGGAAGCGTTGGACGACTTTGACCACTTTATCGTAATGCCAGAGGCTGCGTTTTTCGCCTCCTTTAACGCAGGCTTTTTAATCGCTTTTTCTTCTGCCGGCTGCTGCGGTTTGTCCGGCTCTGTGGGCTGTGTCGTCGGGGGGTGCAAAACGTCCTCCGGTTTGTTATCTGGTTTTTCCCCATTGTCCTGGGCAGGCGGCGTTGGCTGGTACGGATATGTGGCGCCCGGATAATAGCCGCCGCTTCCATTTGAGCTATCCGAACTGCCGGAGCCTTCCGAAATCCGTATGGACTGGGACACATCCCGGTCTTCTAAAAATATTCCGCGCACAACCTTTACATCCCCGGCATGGACCGTTGTTTCATTTCCCTCGCCCTTTACAGCCGTAACGCTTCCAATTACAAGTGTATCGCTTCCCTGCGCATAAAGCGGCTGCGTTCCCGCGATATAAATATCCAGCTTATTTTTCCCGTCGCCTGCGTATGCTTCCGTTACTTTTGCAACCCCTGCCAGCTCAGGCGCAAATGTAAATTTGGAAAATGTGCCGCCGTCAATCGACAGCTTCATCTGGAGCGAGGACAGCTTTTCATCCGCCGCATAGGGCATGACCAGCTTTATTGTAATCACGTCTCCCTGTCTTTCCAGTAAAAGCTGGTCTTTGATCTGGCTTTCTTCCTCACCGCTTTCCGATCGCAGGCTGGCAGCCTGGGCGGGAGCAAAGTCCCGCCCGGATAAGCCGTTCCCCTCCGCGCCAGCTGCCGGAAGCGGGGACAGCGCGCCTGCAACCATCGCGCCTGACAGTAAAATCGCTGCGAATCGCTTTTTCATGTCCCACTCCCTTCTACGCCGCCATCCGCGGATGCGTTTGATCCTCCAATGGATTCGATTTCAATCGAAGGCAATTCCGAAATCGAAGGAATCGTAATAAAGTCCGTATCGCTGACCAGCCTTTCTCCTTCATTTGTCTCGGCATTATCGACGCGATACAGCTCCGCCCGAACTTTCTTTCCTGCCATCTCCTTTAGCCAAGCCTCTGCGTATTGCGGCTCGATGTAATAAATCCATTTTCCATCACCCACGTTTTGTATCGGCCCGTCTTTTGGCACGTCTGCCAAGAGAAGCTGGCCGGCATTTATGCTTCCGTCGGCGCCCTTTCCACCGACCTCATTTCCATCTTCGTCATAAAGCATGACTACATTATACGCCGGGTTTCCTCTATAAGAGCCGGTAAATACGATCGCGCCCGGTGAGATAACGTCCTCTTGTTTGTTTCCATACTTGAACGCATTTTGCAATACGCCAACGTTTACCGTATTGCCATTATATGGTAAGCCAAACTCTACATTATCCCCGGCAACCCTGATTACGTCAATCTCGTTTACCGTAATCGGTTCCTGTCCCGTGTACTCCAGCTTTAACGCATCGGTATAATAAGCCAACTCATTTTTGTTATCGCTTAAATACGTAATTCCCCCTGCGATCAGCTGCTTTTCGATTTTCTTCCATTGTTTATCGACATCCCGAATGTAAACATTGCAGGAATCAGCGCTTCCACAGTAGCGCAAAGCCGTAACCGCATAGGATTTATCAAATTCCAGTATCAGCTGAGCATTTTGCCCATCCGCCACTGTTCCCGTAAAGAAGGTATCGTCATCACCGTCGGTCGCCTTTTTCAGCGCGGCCTGCGCCAGCGCGTCTTTCTCCTCCTTACAGTCCATATCGCCGGCAGAATCGCTCTCGCCGCCAGAAGCGTCCTTTCTGACAGAAGCCTCTGTTTCGCCAGAAGTAAAATCGGATACATCCGAGCTTGCTTTCATCGTCAGATTTTCCGCTTTGATTTCCCAGGCGGACTTATCGATATAGCTTTCCAGGCTGACTTTGATCGGATTCAGAGTTTTTGTCGCCACGCGGTTTAAAAACTGATCTACCAAAGTGATCTCGTATGTGATCGCACGGTTATTCATCGTAGTGACTTTATCTTTAAACTCTACCGTGCCAGCGCCTTTTGGAACGGCGAAGCCTGCCAGCTGCCTCTCTGTCGTTTTCCCACCTGGCGCTTTGACCGTACGCGCGATCTCATACCCTAATACCTGATCCTCAATTCCAGAAGGAAGGTTTACGGTTATGCTTACTGCGCCATTCTCCTGATTTACAGCCGCAGTATTCAAGTTTGCCTGCTCCTTAGTCAGTGCGGAATTGCCTTCTGTCAGCTGATAAGCCCTGGCATTGTCGCTCGCATAATAAATCGCCCGCGTTTCTTCCGGAAACTGCGCCGCGTAGCTTTCCGTCTCCGCATCCGGCGTCATTCCCCAGCGCCTGAAAAATTCCAGGATATTTTTTCCTGCCGCCGCACAGGATAAGCGCATCAATTGCTGGTCTTTATCTCCGGTCAGCGTTAAGTTGTTAGGCGCATTCGCCGGAGTCCTGGCATAGGAATCCACCCTTGCAAAAAACAGGTTTTCAAGCTGCTCTTTATAGTCGTCATACGTCTTATAGTTATAGCCTTTATCATACGCCAGATGCAGCTGCCAGTACATGCCAAGCTGGGTAAATACATTGGTGGCGCGGCCTTTTTCATTGGAGGTCACCTTCTTATAAACCTCGTCATAAGAAAACCGCACGCTGTCATTTCGGTCTTTTGCCTGTGCAAGCACGGAAAAATAATTGTTTGTAATTTCCGCGATGGCGTATGCCCCCTGGTTGATGCAATGCCCGATTTCATGCGCAATGCCCCAGCCAAAAAACCGCCCGCTCTGATATCTGCCCTGTGCGTCCGCGGTCACAGATGGCGAATTTACCATGCCTGCCGTTTCATTATATTCAATTCCCACATGGTTGCCGGACGCGTACATAAACGCCCCCGCAAACATCCTCTGGTAACGGATGTTTTGATGGCCGGACGGGATTTTATCAACCGCGTTTGTCGCATTTTGATTCAACCCCTTATGCTGGTAAAACAGATGCATCATATCTTCCAGCGACTGCATGGACTTTGCAAGCGTCCCTGCCTTATCCCCTGTGCCAATTCCCTTTATGACCTGGGTCGCAGGAAGGGATAGCATCATCGTATCCAGCATGATATCCGTTGCGCCAAGGATACAGTTTTCCTTTTCATAAGCGTACTTCACATTCTGGTTTTTCGAGCCCATATGCAGCTGCTCATGCGTTTGCGGCATCGTGTTTACATATGCTTCCAGTTTGGATATGTAATCGTTTATCCGCTGCATCCGCACGGATTCGTCCGTTACCTTATATAAATCCAGTATCGGAACCTGTACGCCGCCGTTTACGCGCACCGCATAATCGTCATTGGCGCCCGCTCCTGTATACTGTACGTATAATGCGCCCCCCCGTTCCTTGTCAATCGAGCCGATCTGTGGGATCGTAATGTCATTTCGCCCGATTTTTAACGTGGCAACGACTTTAAACATCGGGCTTGATTCCGAATGGTACTGGGTCGCCACAAGCTGCAACTGGGTCGAATCCCCCGTCCGCTTGCTTCCATGCCCCGCATAAACGGTAATCTCGTCGCCCGCGGCTGCCGTAATGCCGATCGGCTGCCATGCATTCAGCCCGCCAAAGCCGCGGTTTACATCCTTCGTCGTAATCCCGCTGTGGATGCGCACCGACTCGCTTGGCTTGTCGTTTAAAATATCCTCCGCAGTCTGAAGCTCTCTTAAAAGCATCTCCCGGTCTGGATGGTATTCTCCGCTTTCCGCCTCCTTTGTATTGACCCGCGCCCGCAAACCTTCAATCGTCTTTTTTGTCACATCCGAACGCAGCACGGTATGAAGGTCGTCGGTATAAAGCGCCATTATCTCATCCTCCAGCGGATCGTAATGGTAGAAATAAATCTCGGAAACCGCGATCGTCCCGCTTGCAACGCTTCTGGCAAGCCCGATCTGGATCTTTTTCGCCGTGATCGCATAAGGCAGACGAAGCTTATAATATACCCTTCCTTCTTCATCCGTTTTCTTCTGTACCGATATCTGCCCGTATTGCAACAGCGTTTCTTTCCCATCCGCGTCCCAGTAACGCACCTGGGCATAGGCATAGCCGATATCCTGGCTGACTGGCTCCTGTAAGTTGATCACCTGCATTTTATACGCTTCGTCAAATTCCACAAAAATCCCGTTTTTCCCAAGCGAATTAAAACCGCCGCTGTCCCAGCTGTTTAGCAGATAATAGGAAGCGATGTTTTGATCCACACAGCCCCATGCCGTATTGCCGGAATCTTTCGCGCTGCCTTCCATTCCGCCGCTTCCGGTATACGCGTTTGCAATATGAGGGCTGACCTGGCCGTTTTTCACTCGATTGATCAGCTTATATTTTGGCACGTTTGCAAGCTCCATGCTTGTCGTAACGGCGCTTGAAGTCAGGGAAGGCTTTCCTTCTCCGAGCTGGTTTACGCCTGTCACATAAACCATGTATTTGACCCGTTCTCCCAGCCCTGTCAGCGTATAGGCGTTTTCCGTGATCCCTTCGATCTTCGTATACTGCGATTCCTCCGCCCTTTTATAATACAGGTTATAAGATTCGCTGTCCTTCATTTTCTTCCAGGACACCTGTATGGATTTATATTTTCCAACCGCGCTTACATTATCCGGCGCGTCCGGAGGCGACGTAGGCTTTGGCTCCACCGTCACAAAATCGCTGTAGCCGCTTCGCCAAAGGCCGTTTACAGAACGCACCCTGGCTTTATATTTTTTATAGTTTTCCACCTTCTTATCATCGGAAAGGGACGACACCGACAGCGTATTGCCTGTCACTTGTATGACCACCGGTTCATTTTTCTCTTCTTCCTTTGCGTCCCCTTCCTGTCCTGTTTCCTCTGTACTGACTTCGACTTCGTATCCGGTGATATTCTCACACGCATCCCAGTCCAGCGTAAACGACGCGCTTCCAGGCAGCGCCTTTAAATTCGTTGGGATATCCGTTTCCGGCTCCGGGATACGGCTTGCCATATCGCCAATAAACGTAACCTTGGATATTTCCGCTAAAGTCTGCTTTGCGCCTCCAACTCCTGTAATTTTAAAGACCACCCTTTTTACAGCTACCTGCGTCCCGAAGTTAATGCTGATCGTGCCGTTTTCGCTTTGCTTTACGGTTACGCCCGAGCGTGCCTGACGCAGGGAGCGTACGCTCGCGCTGTTTTTATCTGGAATCTGAATCGTCTGTTTCGTACCGTCTGCATCTGTAACTTCTATTTCCCCTTTTGTAATCGGATTGGCCGGATTGGTTTCGATTTCCATGCCTCCCGTCGATGCATTGCCGCCCTCTGCGGCAACTTCAAACGTGATCTCAACAGGCTGACCCTCTTCAATCTTTTTACCGTCATTGCGCGATAATTCAATCAGGCTTCCGTATGTTAACAGTTCCTCCGGTTTTCCTCCTGATACCTTCGTGTCCGCATGCGTCTCAACCGTTACGACGGATGCAGGAATGCCCGTTTCCACAGTGGACTGGGCTTTTCTTGCTTCCTGATATCCTTTTGAAAAATATTCCAGATCGGCTAAGTCGACCTTTCCATCCCTGTTTAAATCCGTGCACACGCTTCCGCTGTCTGCGTCTTTGCTTTTTTGCTGCGACGCGCCATCGCCCGTATCCTTCCCGGCAGCGTCCACCGCATTTGTCAATAGCTCCTTGTCCTTGCCGTCAATTTTCCCATCCCCGTTTACGTCCCCGATCAGAAGGACTCCAGGATGCGCGCTGTTTTCATAATCATAACCGGAAACAAATCCAGTCATCAATTTGACCCGGTGCGCCCGGTCTGCTTCAACCGTAATATCCTGGCTGTAGCCTGCAAATCCAGGAGCCGTCACTTTCAGCTTATAGCTTCCAGGCTCCAGGTCTGCAAAGGACGTTTCCGCCCTTTCCGGGAACTGTTTCTCCGGGTCGTCTTCTAAAAGCGTTAACTGCTTCTCCTTATTTGTTGTTTTCCCTGCCAGCTTCACCGAAAAGTCCACCTCTCCGGCCATTTTCAGCGCCGAAATGATGGCCACATCAACCTGACCGGCTGCGGCCTTTCTGCCCGCCTGCGCTTGTTCTGGCTTATCCCCCGCCGCAGCATAGGCCGCCTTTTGGCACGGCGTTAATATCAGGATCATTGCCAGCATAAATGAAAGAAACCGCTTCATACTCACCTCTCTCCTTTCCTTTTACTGCTATTTTTCCATTTTGTTCCTTCTATTATAATGGCCCTGATCGGTTATCGTCAACACTTTTATTTTTATGTTTGCGTGACCGCGGCCGGACGCGAAATTTCTGTAGCTATTATATTCCATTCGTGTTATAATAAATAAATTCGAATTTCTTTTTTTCAAGGGGGTGAGCTTATGGCAACACACGGTGAACTGATCAAAGAATTAGCGGAAAAATTAGAACGTCAGATTATTATAGACGCATTGAGCAAAATCGAATCTATGGAGGAGCTGCAAGAGTATATCGAAAAGCTCCGGGCAAAAAATGAAATGTCATAAGCGGTGAAAATCCGGTATCGCAAATTACGCCCATATGCAACCGAGTAAGGAAAGCGCCATCTTCCCTGCTCGCCGCGCCGCCGATGCGCCACTTTAGTGGCATAGTTCATCTGCATCGGCGTGCGCATAAAAAAGAGGATGGAAAAATCGAACGCCATCCTCTTTTTTCATATATCTATAATCTATACGATTTTTTCCCGCATTCTCTCGCCAGCACATAAACCCGCCCACAGTCCTCCCCCACCGGGCCAAGGGTGTCCGCGTCATATGCCTGGACAAAACGCATCCCGGACTGCTCCAATAATCCGATCACGTCCTTTAGGCTATACGCCCGCTCATAATGGACTTCCTCGTATTTTTGGTACAACCCCTGGCGCTGGCGGATAAATAGGGTCAGTCTGTATTCATTGATCTTTTGGGCTTTATCATAATAATTATCCCATACCAGACTGCCCTGCGGCCTGTCGTCAAAGAACACCCGCTCCCCCATCAGCTCTCGAAATTTGTATTCGGTGTTTAGATCAAATAAAAACAGCCCGCCTGGGTCCAGATAATTGTTTACGAGGCGAAATACTTTAAGCAGGTCTTCTTTTTCCAGCAGATAGTTCATCGTATCGCAAACGCTGACTACAGCCCGCACCGTCCCATACAGTTCAAAGCTTCTGATATCCTGGTTTAAATATAAAATATCCCTTCCGCCAGATTCCCTGGCAATGCTTAGCATTTCGTCGGAAGCGTCTATGCCAATCATATCGTAGCCGCTTTCCGCCAAAAGCCTGGTCATTTTGCCGGTGCCGCAGCCAAGCTCGCAGATCAGCCCGTCATGTATCCCCGCCTGACGCAGCTGCTTTACAATATGCTCTTTCCATGTAACGTATGGCACATCGTCCATAAACAGGTCATAAACCTGCGCAAATCCAGTATACGCTTCCATTCAAAATCCATCCCCACAAGCCATTTCATCGTATGGCTATTCTGCCACATCTGGTTTCATTTGATTCTGATCTTCTTCTGATCTTCTGATCCGTTACGAAAATATGCCCTGGATAAAGGAAACGATCGCGTCCGCAATCTTTTTGAAAAACGCCACGATCCCCGCAAAAAAACCAGTCTTATCTTCCATGTCCGCGATCGAATCATAGATCGCGCCGGCCTGCTCCAACAAGCTGTCCACATCGATATCCAAAGAGCCGATCTTTTCCATTAAAGACACAATGCGCTCCTTATTTTCATCCGACAAAGAAACCTGGAACTTGTCGCAAGCTTCTGAAACCGCGCCCTGTATCTCCTTTGCGCTGTCCAGCCCGTCTTCTAGCACCTTCTTTTTTACATACGCGATCAGCTGCTCCGACTGCTCTTTATCCCCCAGGTTTTCACTTAACTCCCCGGTTACGACGATCTCATTCATTGCCGCGTCCAGGCTTTCTTTATCGACCTTGGTATCCTCCATGTCCGCGTATGCCTTCACCGCGCCGATCAGCGCGGCTGTCCCGGATATCGGAAACGGCGCGGCTACGATCACATCCGCGTCTTCCAGCCCCGCCGTCGCCAGCGCGTTTTTGTACATCCCGATCGTGCAGTAGGAAATGTTTTTCGTGGAAATATGAATGCCGTCCCCAGCGTCCCGCTTTACGATCACAACCGAAGACAACGCCCTTGTCCCGATCGTCTTTGCATCCAGGTATGCATCCAGATACTGATGCTCTTCCTCGTTTTTTACGGTTACAAGGTTATAGCTTCCGATATCAGCTGGATTTATCCCCATCAGCTCTAACACCTGGCTTTTTTGCGCGCTTGTTAAATCCGCGCCAAGCGCAAGGTAAGGCTTATCGTCCTCTTTGATCACTACGTTATCGTCATCGGTCTGTGTCGCGTCGCTGATCTTAGCCTGCACATCGGTATCCGCCGAGGTAATGTCCGCCCGAACCGGGTCGTCTGTTTTGGCTTTATTGGAAATCTCGGACATCGCCGGATTTTGCGGGTCATTTAAATACGCGTCGTCCTCTGGCGTATCTGATCCCGCATCTCCCATATCCGAATCCTCCAAATCCGAGCTCTTCGTATCCGCATCCTCTAAGTCCGAAGCTTTTGAATCCGAATCCTTTGAATCCGAAGCTTTTGAATCCGAACTTCCAGTCGAAAGATTTTCATCCGAAATGTTTCCAGCCGCAAAAACCTCCATTCCCGTAAATCCGAAAGCCGGGCTTATGATCCCCGCCACAGCGATCAGCGCCGCCAAAAATACCGCCTGTAATGCTTTGTTACGTCGTTTCCAAAATTTTTTCATTTTCCATCTCCCGCCTAATGGAATTGCGAAGACACCTGCGAAGCGATCTCTTCCAGCTCCTTGCGCGCTTCCTGCTCTTCCATAAAGCTTTTGCCTATATGCTCCATTTCGTCTAAGGTCTGCTGTTGCAGCACGCCGATCGCATGCTGGCTTTGGGACATTCTTTTTAGGCAGTCCGTAAGGGTCGCCATTTTCTTTGGAACCGCCCGCTTTGTGGCGTTGGCGCACAATTCTTCCTGATTCGCGATCGCTTTGGATAGCTGCGTCATGCCCGACTGTCCGTCCGCCAGCCCCTTTGTAAGGGAAAGAGCCTGCTTTTCCAGCTCCCGAAGCCTGCCCTCCATCTCCGCAAGCTGGTCCAGCGCGGACTGCGCCGCCTGCTCATAGGCGCTGGACATCTGTCTGACATCCTCCGCCGCCGCGATAAACCGCCTGCCGCTTTCCCCCATGCGCCCCGCTTCGATCGCGCAATTTAAGGACAGCACACCCATATCTTTTGAAAAATCAACCATCTGCGTCAAACGGTTTTGCATATGCTCCATACTGGCAGTTAGCTGTTCCCCGGTCTTTTGAACCTGTCCGGAGAGGTCAGCGCACTGTTTATATTTTTCCACAGCCGCCTGCGCCTGCGCCGCCTGCTTATGCACGGATTCGCTGATCTTATTTCGTTCCGCTTCATCCTCCTGCAACAAAGAGCGCACATTGGTAAATTCGATCGCAAGCTGCTCTAACGCCTGCCCGTTCTCATGGTTTTCCTCCATCGTGTTGTGGGTATAGCCTACGATTTTCGTCAGATCCTTATCCATCTCGCTTTGAGCGATGATCTGGGACTCAAAGCAAGGCAGCATTTGCTGCACGCTGCCTGCTGCCTGTTTCATTTTTTCCTGGAACGATTCCAGTTCCGATTCCGCCTTTGTGATTCTTTCCTGCAATTCCTTGGTATATTCCTGTTTTTTTCCAAACACAATGTCATCCCCCGCTAACCGTTTGTCAGATCCACTAAAAGCTGCTGCACCCGCTCGCTTTCATCCGGCCTTAGCACCGACCTGCCGCAAAACGCCGCCGCAACCTCTTCAAACGCGGTCATGCCAAATTCGCGCTTTAGCTTGTCCTTAAAAAATGCCTGCATATACTCCTGCTTCGTAAACTTTGGGGTATAGATATAATGCCTGCCGTTTTGCTTTACCGTCAGCATTCCTTTGTTCACGATCCTGTGTAAGATCGTGGTTTTTGTCCCCAACGCCTGGCTGAACCTTGCATAGATGTCCTCGCTGCTGATCCCCTGGGGATTTTCCCAGATGACATCCATAAACTTTAATTCTGTCCCGGATAACTTTTTGATCCCTAATGGTTTTAATGCCTTCTGTGGTGTTTTTGCCATTTCATCCTCCCTTTGATGCTGTGCAATTAATTTACTATTTTAGAGTAACATGGTTTGGGAGGAATTTCAATGGTTTTATTTACTTTTTTAAGAAATTGTAAGTTAGTAGTGTATAGCTTTAAACCAGAAAAGCATAGCGCTGCATCTTGCATCCCCCAAATTCATATGCTATAATTCCAATCAATAAAGGGGGACAGCTCATGGAAAATGAAACCAAAAAAACACAATACAACTACCGCACCCACTCCACCTGCTCTACCAACATCAGATTCGACATCGAAGGCGATGTGATCCGAAACGTCGTATTCACCGGCGGGTGCAATGGCAATTTAAAAGCGGTGTCACGGCTCGTAGAGGGTCTTACGGTAGAACAGATCGAAGAACGGTGCAAAGGCATCACCTGCGGGTTTAAGCCGACATCCTGCGCGGACCAGCTTGCGCACGCTGTCAGAGAAGCTTACGAGTCCATACAAAAATAGCTTTTTACAGGCAGTTCTCAAAAAAATACCGATGCACCCTAAGATCCTTTGTCAATTCCGGGTGAAATGCGCACGCCAGCTGGTTTTTCTGGCGTGCCGCTACGATCTTCCCGTTTACCCTCGCTAATATTTCCACATCCTCGTACGCCTTTTCAATATACGGCGCGCGGATAAACGTCATCGGGACTTTTCCAATCCCCAAAAATCCTTCCTCCGTATGAAAGCTGCCAAGCTGTCTCCCATACGCATTGCGCCTCACCCGGATATCCATTGTCCCAAGCGCGCCGGCGCTGACCGCGCCGCCCTCGCTGTTTTCCACTTCTTTTGCTAATAAAATAAGCCCGGCGCAGGTGCCAAACGCGGGCATCCCAGCCCGAAGCTTATTTAAAATCAGATCCGAAAGCCCCGATTCCCGCAAAAGCTTTCCCATTACCGTACTCTCGCCCCCTGGTAAGATCAAAGCGTCTATCGGCGGATTAAATTCAAGATCCGCCGGCTTTCTTATTTCAAAATGGGAGATCCCTAATTGATCCAGCGCCTTCCCGTGCTCTGCAAACGCCCCCTGCAAAGCCAATATCCCTGCCGTCATGCTATTTCCCCCGCTCTGCCATTAATAGCTTAATCTCCTGCTCGTTGATCCCCACCATGGCTTCGCCCAGATCCTCGGAAAGCTCCGCGAGTAGCGCCGCGTCGTTAAAATTCGTTACCGCCTTTACGATCGCGGCCGCGCGTTTTTCGGGATTGCCGGATTTAAAAATGCCGGAGCCTACAAAAACGCCCTCCGCGCCAAGCTGCATCAAAAGCGCCGCGTCCGCCGGAGTCGCCACGCCCCCCGCCGCAAAATTAACTACCGGAAGCTTCCCGTTGGCATGAACGTACTGCACCAGCTCCACCGGGGCTCCAAGCCGCTTTGCCGCTTCAAACAGTTCGTCCGGGCGCATGGATTGCAGCTTTCTTATATCCGCGTTCATCGCGCGCATATGGCGGACCGCCTGCACCACATCCCCGGTTCCAGGCTCCCCTTTCGTGCGGATCATCGAAGCGCCTTCCGCAATGCGCCTAAGCGCCTCCCCGAGATCTTTTGCCCCACAGACAAACGGCACGCGAAAATCACGCTTTCTTATATGATACACGTCGTCCGCCGGAGAAAGCACTTCGCTTTCGTCAATATAATCAATCTCAATGGCTTCCAACACCTGCGCCTCTGCAAAATGCCCGATCCTGCACTTTGCCATAACCGGAATGGACACCGCCTGCTGGATGCCTTTTATCATCTTCGGATCGCTCATTCTGGAAACCCCTCCGGCCGCGCGGATATCCGCCGGGATCTTTTCTAACGCCATTACGGCGCAGGCCCCCGCATCCTGTGCGATCTTCGCCTGATCCGGCGTTGTTACATCCATAATTACGCCGCCCTTTAACATCTGCGCCAGTTGTTTATTTAATTCATACCTGTCTTCTTTCATAATGACCTTCCACCTTTCCAATGCCGTTTTGCAAAACGGATTCCCATATGCAGCTATATGCAACATTTGATTTCCGATTTGTGTACACAGTCATTACTATAAATCAGACTGGCGATTTATAAAGGGCCAGTTTTGCAGTTTTTATCCATGCCAGTTGCCCGCCTGTATACGCTAAAACAAAAGCGCGCGTCCTCCTTAGCGATCCCATCCTTTGAAAAGACCGCTTTCTTTGCCAATTCCATAAAACGAGCCCAGTCTGCGCCGGATACGGCTGGAAAGGCTGATTTTAGCCGCTTTTCATATGCCGCGTCCGTCAAACCAGAGCCAATGGGCTTCCCGCGCAGCCACAGCCTTCGCCTGATCCTGCGGTTGATACGGTATACCGCGGCGGCGTACCTGCCTTTTTCTATCTCCTTTTTCGGATAACCGCAATATATACGCGCCAAACGGTACAGCGCATACGCCAAAGCTCCAAAGGCGGCAGCCAAAATCGCCCCTTGGCAGATCCCGCGCATCCAATCCCGCCCGCTTTTTTGCCCGCTTAGTCCAACTGGATTTTCTTTCGTTTTACTGTCTGTCTCTTCCTCGTCCGGCTTTTTTTCCTCTGGCTTTTTTTCGTCCTCCTTTTTCTGATCCGCTCCATCCGTATGCACAGCCTGTCCCGCGCCCGATGCGCCCTGGCTGCTATGCGCCGCCTGCCGCCTTGCCGCTGGCGTAGGATCTACGGGTATCCAGCCAATTCCTTTCAAATAAATCTCCACCCAGGCGTGGGCGTCCTCATCCTTTACAGAAGCCTCATATCCATCCTCCGTTTCCTGAAACGCCCGGAAATTTACAAGATATCCCGACGCATACCGGACAGGTACGCCACACCTTTTAAGCATCCAGGCGGCGGCGCTGGCAAAATGCACGCAGTATCCTCTCCCGCTTACATTCAGAAAATATTCCACCGCGTCTTCCCCTTCAGGAACCGCATCCAGATGCAGGCTGTATTCATAGTTTTCCTTTAACGCCCTGCACACGAACTGGGCGCACACGATCCGCCCTTCGTTGCTTTCCGTCAACCCTTCAAACATCTGCAAATAAGCGTCGTAGTCTGTATTTACATTCATCAGCCGCTTTGGAATAGCGCAGTACGCTTTGTCCGCAAATTGGTCATACTCCAAAAATACGTCTGAGATATCATTAAGCTTCGGGGCAAATTCCAAGATCGCATAGCCAAGGCTGCGGTTGATCCCATGAAAGCGCATCGTACGCTTTCCCCAGTTTTTTTGAACCGCCCCATCCCCCAAAAACGAGATTTCATCCGAAACGCCGGATAAATCCATTAAATAGGGAATGTAGGCAAACCGGTTCCAGATCCCGGTATATTTTATCGTTACTACAGTCTGTCGCCTGTCTATTTCATACGGGCTTTCTTTTAAAAGCTCGTAGGGCATATTCAGTAACGTCTCCGCCATATCCTGCCGTCCCCAGCCGTTTTTTTCACATGCGTCATGAAAAGGCGTCTCATTATAAACCCAGCTGCCGTTTTGATATTGCGTGCCGCAAAAGCCTTTTAAATACATGGAGGATAACGGCTTTTGGGAAGCAGTGACCCGCATGACCTCTTTGCCCGTATATTGCGGAGCGTTATTATTTACATCCGCTCTTTTTTGGGTCAAAAAGGCCGAGGAGATCTGCGACGCCTTACGTTCCACGGACTTTTGAAACTGAAACGCCGCTTTTGACGTTTCCAAAAAACCCTGCGCGGGCGCGTCCCATACGATACAGATCGCCGCATACGCCATGATCGCAAACGCCGCCGCGCCTGCCGGCACAAAAATCCGGGAAAACTTTATAAAAAAACGCCGCCTGCCCTGCGCAGGATAAATAGATTCAGCCTGCATCTTCCTTTTTTTGCCCCATTTTTTGGAATAGCGCCATATTTCCACACGCCCTCCGGCGTTTGTGGCGGACAAAAACAACGCCGCCGCCAAAAACAGCCCAAGCCCCCTTGGGCCAGGCGCAAATCCCACTAAGAGCAAAGCGCAAAGCGCCACAGACGGCAATAGGAGCAAAAACACGCGCCTGCATACGCACATCGAAAGGCAAAGCGTCGCCAAAAGAGCCAGCATCATACAGGCCGAAAAGGAAAATGAGATCATTTCCGCTTTCCCGCTCCAGATCTCCCAGTCAGTATTCATTTTAACATTCCATTTTTCTAAATACTGGGATGCAAACGCGCACGCCCCGTCCTCAAAATCGATCCGGTACGGCTCCAGCCCTTCTTTAGAAACCATCACATAACCAAACGCCAAAGCCAGGCGAAACAGCGCCCTGCACCTTGGCGCGAGCCTGACCCCAACTTCATAAAAACCCGCAGTAAACAATATGACCGCCCAAACCGCCCGGTGGGTTTTATGCATCAGCTCCCAGTCTGGAAATACATCCTGTAGCATCCATAAAGCCGCGTAAAAGCACAAAAAAGCCGTTATGCATGTGGCAGCCATCTGAAACCATGCATCCGACCAGTTTTCCCGAAACGAGCCTGTTTTCTTTTGACGCTTTTGCATACGGCCTCCTTTCCTTATTGATAGCCTTTCTACAAAACCAATTCCAGCCCCTCTAGTATTTTCTCCCAGTCCTTGCCCGCAAATTTTACGATCCGCTCCCCGTTTTTTAAAAGCTCCAGCCTGTCGTTTAGCATAAGCTGCGCAACATAAGACTCCCCACGGTACTTGTCCTTATATTCCACAGGCAGATCCAGCGTTTTTTCTGTAAATTCATCCGAAAGATAGGCGCAGAAAAACAGATAAAGCCCTTCCTCTCCATCCACGCGCATACGCACAAGATCCTTTTGGACAGCGCTGTGCCATGCCACGTAGAAAGGACATCCCGCGTCCATAATCGAAAAAGATACGCTCTCCATAATTCCAAGAAACGCGTCCGAATGGGCCGCGCCCTTCGCCCCGCCCTGATTTTTTGCACTGTAGTCTAATAAAAAAACGACCGGGCAGGCCAAAGGCATGCTGCCTTCCCGCACGAACAGCTCGTCCATGCGCGCGCTTAGCTTCCAGTGCACCTGCCTTAGCCGGTCGCCGTTTTGAAAAGGACGGGTCTGAAACAATTCGCTGTAATCGCCTCCTGGCATATGGTCATCAAACACATCCGCGTCCTGGGTAAAATTTTTGACGCGCTGCGTAAGCTGTACGCCGATCTCCCGCATTTTGGGAAACACCTGGATCTGGCTTGCGCCGTCCACTTTTTTTTGCAAATAAAACAATCCCGCCGGGTCATAAACGCGAATTTTCTTCAAGGCCAGGCGATAATTGCCGCTGCCCTCAAATTCCAGCGAAAAGCGGTAGCGGTTTTCCCCGTTTAAGACAACGCCGCCCCGCAGCCATCTATATTCTGTCCGTTTCAAAAAGCTGCCGCTTAGCTCCACAAGGCACCATACCTTCGCGCTTGGAATGCGCCCTTTATTTTCTACAATAAGCTGCGCTGAAAAAGGCCGCGCCTGCTGCGCCACCGTAACCGGGACAAACAGACGACACCTCATCCGAGACAAACGGACCACGCAAAATACGCCAGATAAGGCGAATAACGCAGCGCTGGCATACCCAAGGTGCGCCAGCGCTGTACTGTGATACAATAAAGAAGTGTAGAGCAAAAGCCCTGTGATAAAAATCCCACGAATAACACTAACCATATCTGCCCGCCCTTTTCATCCGGTAAGCCGCTGGCTGTCTGACTTCGGATAAAATCCCAAAGATCACGGCATCCTTTTGCATGTGCGCGACCCTCGCCTTTGTATTTAAGGTCAGGCGGTGCTTTCCGATATCCGGGAAAATATCCGCCGCATCCTGTGGCTCCACATAGTCCCTTCCATGTAAAAACGCCCATGCCTTTGCCATCCTCGTACAGCAGATCGTGCCCCGGGGACTGACGCCAAGCTCGATATAATCGTTTTCCCGGGTTGCCTGCACGAGCCTTACGATATAATCGTATATGCTGTCATGGATGTAAACCTGCTCCACCACCCCCTGCAATGCAACAAGCTCCTGGGCTAAGATTACAGGGCGCACCTCCTTCACGCCGCCATGGACGCTTTTGCCCCTTGCGATATCCATCTCGCTTTGCATGTCAGGATATCCCATGCTCATACAGACCATAAATCGGTCAAGCTGGGACTCGGGCAAAAGCTGGGTTCCCGCGCTCCCGGACGGGTTTTGGGTCGCCATTACGATAAACGGCTTAGGCACCCGCCTGCTTACGCCGTCCACCGTAACGCGCCCCTCCTCCATAACCTCAAGCAGCGCGGACTGGGTTTTCGGGGATGTCCGGTTGATCTCATCCGCCAAAAATAAATTGCACATGACCGCGCCCGGATAAAACACAAAATCCCCCGTCTCTTTCTGATACATATTAAACCCGGACAAATCCGAGGGCATGACATCCGGCGTAAACTGCACCCTGCGATGGTCAAGCGCCATCGCTTTGGAAAACGCCACCGCAAGCGTCGTCTTTCCGACCCCCGGCACATCCTCGATCAAAAGATGCCCGCCTGCCAGTATCGTCGCAAACGCTTTGTAAATACAGTCATCCTTGCCGCTTAATACCTTTCGGACTTCTTCTATTACCGCGGCGGCTTTCTCTTGCCATTCCTGCATATGCGCTTTTCCTCCAGCCTGAATCTGTTTTTCGGCGCTTACCGCGCTGCCAGTACCTCGCACACCATTCCAAATACCGCCGCATCCAACTTCATAGATAACAGCGTCGCCAGAGCGTCACGTCCCTGGGATTTTATCACATCCATAATTTCAGACTTCGTATTATATTCTATCTGCGCTTTTTCCAAAAGCCCATAGCAGCGCCCTTCCAGATCATTTTGTGAAATAGCAAGCCCCCTGGAATCCATAAACGCGACGCAGATTTCCTTTTCTATGGAAGTAAACGGTATTTCCACGGTAAGCATGGCTTTTGCGGCATCGTAGCTGCTATCCGCCTGCACTTTTACTCCATCCGCCGTCACTTCCACATCCGCTTTATCTATGTTATTTACGCCTGTAAACACAAGCTTCCAGCTTCTTTCCTTTGGAATCACATCCAGATTTCCTTTTGCCTTTTCAATGACAAACTGCCGCCCTTTCTGATTCCAGCTTAATTTTGTAGCCGCCCAGTTTTCCGCGCGGTCAACCGCCGTATCGCCCGCATCCTCCCAAAGGGTAAACTGCCCGTCCGCCGCCGGGAAAATGCGCGCCTCCATTTTAGCCGGGTTTTCAATACAGTTGCTAATCTCACGCATATCCGCCATCGGCACAATGGCTCCCGCCTTCATCAATACCGGGATATTTTCCACGCCGCGCCATAAATCCATCATGCGCCCGCCGCGGTAAACCATTCCGTCAAAGAAATCCGCCCAAAGACCTTCCGGCAGCCAGGTCTTTGCTTTCGCAGCCCTTGCCCTTTGATCCTGCGGGTCTGTGATCGGAGAAACCAAAAGCTCGGAGCCAAAATAATATTCGTTTGGCGCATGGTAAGCCTCCTCCCGTTTTGGCTCTTTATAGTACAATGGCTGGATCAGCGGCAGATCCTCCTCATGCGCCCGTTTGTTCATCGTATATAAATACGGGATCAGGCCATGGCGCAATCTTAAGTATTCCTCCATGACGCTTCTTGTGATCTTGTCAAATTTCCAAGGCTCTTTTCCATTAAACGGGTTGTCCGTGCTGTGCAGCCTGTTGATCGGGGAAAATACGCCGTACTGCACCCAGCGCGCCATCAGCTCGTCGTCTCTTACGCCCAACATATGCCCGCCGATATCATGGCTCCACCAGCCGTAGCCGATATTGCTGGCTGTGTTTGTAAAATATGGCTGAAACCTTAGGCTGTCCCAGGATATGACCGTATCGCCGGAAAATCCCACCGGATACCTGTGGCTGCCCGGCCCCGCATATCTGGAAAAGGTGATCGGCCTTGTGCCCTTCCATGCGCTGTCCAGATAATGGTAATGGTTCAGCATCCAAAGCGGATCAAGGCCCGGCGTTTTCGTAACCGTCCCCTGCTGCCAGTCCAGCCACCAGAAATCCACGCCCTGCTCCTCTAATGGATGGTGCAGCTCCTTGAAATAGACCTCCATAAAATCCGGATCGGCAGGGTCAAAGGTTACCGGAAGCTCGCTTTTTGGATCAATCCCTAATTTTTTGGCAACCCGTTCATAAAGCTCCTCATACGCCCGCACGCCGTCCGCCGGATGGACATTTAACGTGATCTTCATCCCATGCTCATGCAGCCAGGCCATAAAGCCCTCCGGGTCCGGGAAAAACTTTTTGTTCCATGTATATCCCGTCCAGCCGCTTCCGTATTTTGGGTCTACATCGTCCACAAGATGCCAGTCCATATCGATCACGGCAACGGAAAACGGCAGTCCCTCCGCTTCAAACCGCTCCACCAGCTCTTTGTATTCCATTTCGGTATAACGATGATAGCGGCTCCACCAGTTTCCAAGGGCATACCTTGGAAGCAGCGGCGTTTTTCCGCAAAGGTAATAAAAATCCTTTAAGCAGTCCAGATAGCGCGTCCCGTACCCAAAGAAATAATAATCCGCCGTCCCTTCTTCCCTTGGTTCGATCCAGCCATCCTCGGTTAACGCCATAGAGCGGCTGTCGTCGATGACCGAATAGCCCTCTCTGGAGATCACCCCATGCTCCATCGGAATTTTTCCTATGATCTTATCATCGATCGGAGTTTCCCCTTTCGCAAACGGAAGGTTGCTAAGCACATAGGCACCGTCCGTCATATCCAGCGTCCTTGCCGTTCCTCCTAAGTCCTCCGGCTCCTGCCCAAAATGCCAGGTACGCCCGCGCCCGCCGTTTACCTTAATTTGCAGCCCGCTTGCGCAAAAAGGCCGCTTGTTATAATGCAGCTCCAGCTCCCCTGTATACAAGGAAAGCTCCGTTTCCGATTCCTCCAGACGAAACTCTGGCGCCGGAAAATCCCTGTTCCATACCGACTGGGTCGCCCGGTCCTCAAACACGCCCTTTTCATTGTATTCCAGCCGAAGCAGCGCCGGCGTTAAGACCGTGATCCGGTATTTCTCCCCCTGGATCGCCGCTTCTTTCCTGCATTTTGGATGCGCACCCGTTTCATAAGCTTCCATCCCCATATTTCTATACTTAACTCCTTTCTTTTTCATGCAAATGCTACTGCTTAACCGCCCCGATCAATTCCCGGATATCCTCGATCCCCTGCTCTACCATAAACTGGTTCATATCGTTTATGATATCCACCGTGACCGTCGGGTTCGTAAAATTCGCGGTTCCGACCGCAACCGCCGTCGCGCCCGCTAATAGCATTTCTAACGCGTCCATAGCGTTCATTACGCCGCCCATCCCGATGATCGGAATGTTAACCGCCTGCGCCGTTTCATAAACCATACGCACCGCCACCGGATGCACCGCAGGCCCGGACAGCCCTCCGGTCTTATTTGCCAGCGCAAACTTTCTCGTGCGCACATCAATCTTCATGCCCGTGATCGTATTGATCAAAGAAACCGCATCCGCGCCCTCGGCTTCCACCGCTTTGGCAATTTCCGCGATATGGGTCACGTTCGGGCTAAGCTTCATAATAAACGGATGCTTCGACACCCGCCGCACATCCTTTGCCACACGCGCCGCCATTTTCGGGTCCTGTCCAAATCCGATCCCGCCCTCTTTCACGTTCGGGCAGGAAATATTGATCTCAAGCATATCTACCGGCTGGTCATTTAACCGCTCTACCACATCCAGGTATTCGAACATCGAATGCCCGCATACATTTACAATGATCTTCGTATCGTATTTTTTCAAAAACGGAATGTCTCGCTCGATCAGCGTCTCCACCCCCGGATTTTGCAGGCCCACGGCGTTTAGCATACCGCCGTAGACTTCCGCGACCCTCGGCGTAGGGTTACCTTCCCAAGGGACATTCGATACGCCCTTTGTCACAACGCCCCCCAGACGGCTTAGATTTACAAACTGGGAATATTCCTCTCCGGCTCCAAACGTGCCGGACGCTGTCAGGATCGGATTTTTAAAGGTGATGCCTGCGATCGTCACTTTTGTATTCAAGAAATCTCCACCTCCTCAGCTAAAAATACCGGGCCTTCCGTACAGATGCGTTTGTTTTTCACCCGGGTATGCTCGTCCTTGATCGTAGATTTGCAGACGCACCCAAGACACGCGCCCACCCCGCAGGCCATGCGCTCTTCCAAAGAAATCCAGCATTCCATGTCCCGATCCTTTGCGAACGCCTTGACCGCCCGAAGCATTGGAAGCGGCCCGCAGGCATAAATAATATCCGCGTTCAGATTATGCGCCAAGATCGCGTCTAAAACCGTGCCCTTTGTGCCGATCGAGCCGTCCTCCGTCGCAATATAGACCGCGCCGTAAGAACGAAACTGCGGGCTTAGGAAAATCTCTTTATCCCGGTATCCCAAAATGATCTGCTTTTCGCACCTTAGCTCCTTTACTAACTGCAAAAGCGGTGGTATGCCGATGCCGCCGCCTATGACAAACGCTTTTTTGGACTTGATCGGAAACCCATTGCCAAGCGGCCCTATGACATTTAACGGCATTCCGGTGCGCATAAAGGAAAATTCATGCGTCCCTTTTCCGGCTATGCGGTATACGATCCGTACCGCCTGGTCGTCCTTATCGATCTCGCAAATGCTGATCGGCCTTGGCAGCAGCCTGCTGCCGTCCCTGCTGTAAACCCCAAGGAACTGCCCCGGCTGCGCCTCCTGCGGGATTTTATCAACATGAAGCCACATACTGTAAATATCTGTTGCGATCTCCTCCTGTCTGATGATCACGGCCTCTTCCTTAAATTTTCCTGCCATTCCTATGTATACACCCCTTTACATTTTCTAATCTATTTTTTTGCCGCCTGCAACGCCCCGTTAATGTCCGCGATCATATCTAGGACCGCCTGCCTGGAAGCGTCCGCATACGCCGCTTCTGTAAACCGCGCATATTTTTCCTGCTTATACGCCGCAATGATCCCCCTGGAGGAATTTACGATCGCGCCTAACCCGTCTTTATTAAAATAATGCGCCAGATCGGAAGCCTTGCCCCCCTGCGCGCCATATCCCGGCACTAAAATATACGTCTTTGGCATCAAAGCGCGCATTGCCTTTCCAACTTCCGGATAGGTGGCCCCTACGACAGCCCCGATATAGCTGTATTCCTCACCCATATGCATACCGCCCCATTCCACAACCTTTTGCGCCACATATTCATACAGCGGCCTGCCGTCTATAAGCTTATCCTGAAATTCCCCGCTGGACGGATTTGAGGTTTTCACAAGGACAAACAGCCCTTTTTTATGCTCCCTGCACACATCCACAAAAGGTTTTACGCCGTCTGTCCCAAGATATGGATTGACTGTCGCAAAATCCTCTCCAAACGCCGAAAGCTCTTTGCCGCCTACCGAAGCCTTCCCAAGATGCGCCGTCGCATAAGCCGCGGACGTAGAGCCGATATCCCCTCGCTTTACATCTCCGATGACCGTCAGCCCTTTTTCATGGCAGTAATCCACCGTTTTTT
This sequence comes from uncultured Eubacterium sp., assembly GCA_947385775.1. Taxonomy (GTDB): domain Bacteria; phylum Bacillota; class Clostridia; order Lachnospirales; family Lachnospiraceae; genus Eubacterium_J. The sequence goes on from CANDMI010000005.1 coordinate 49,400, forward strand.
GAAACGCCATAAGCCCCGGCACGCCAAACTGCTCATACATGGCAATTTGCGGCTTCACCGCCGGGATCAGGTCATACGTACTGTCAACAATCCCTTTGTTAAACTGCCAGATCGCGTCCGCCGCCCCTTCTAATGTCTCGCCAAATTCCCCGAAAGATTTTTGCAATATAGGCTGCGGCACATAAGACAACATCGGGTCCAGCCCCACTACCACCGGGGCGTTTTTCTTTTTTATATCTTCAATCAGCTTATTTATCATAATTTTCCTTTATCTTTCTTTTATTTTTCTTATATTTTTATTTTTATTTCTATTTTTATTTCTATTTTTATTTCTATTTTTCTATCTTTTATTTTCCCTTTATCTTTCCTGATATATGACCCTGCCGCCCGCGACCGTAGCCCGCACCGCGCCGGTTACTTCCCATCCGTCAAACGGGGTGTTTCTGCCCTTGGACGCAAATTCGTCGGCTTTTATCGTATAAACCTTGTTCGGGTCAAATACGACGATATCGGCTGCGCTTTTCGGAGACAGGCTGCCTTTCCCGCACCGGATGACCTGCGCCGGGTTGTAGCTCATCTTTTCCGCCATCTGCATCGGCGTTAAATACCCGCCAAGCACAAGCTGCGTATAGGTTAACGCCGCCGCCGTTTCCAACCCCACGATGCCAAAAGGCGCCCGCAGCATGGAATCGTTTTTTTCTTCTTTCGTATGCGGGGCGTGGTCTGTAGAGATCACATCCATCACGCCGTCCCTTAACCCCTGCCGCAGCGCTTCTACGTCCTCTCTCGTACGAAGCGGCGGGTTCATTTTATAATTCGTATCGTCCTTTGGCATATCGTCGGAAGTGAGGGTAAAATGATGCGGGCAGACTTCCGCCGTCACGGATATGCCCATCTCCTTTGCCATTTTTACGATCGAAACGCTGCCGCTTGTGGAGCAATGGCATAGATGCAGCCTCGCCCCGGTTTCTTTTGCAAGCATAACGTCACGGATGGCTATAATATCCTCCACCGCGTTGCTGATTCCCGGCAAATCTCTTTTTTTCGCATTGGCATCGTCGTTTACGACCCCGCCATGCACAAGGCTTATGTCCTCGCAATGGGATAAAACCGGGATATCCAGCTCTTTTGCGATAAGCATCGCCCTTTTTAACAGGTAAGAATCCATCACCGACTTTCCGTCCTCGCTGATCGCGGGGCTTCCAGCCCGCACCATATTTGCGATATCCGACAGTTCCTTACCGGCCATCCCTTTTGTGATCGCCCCTGCCTGTAGCACATTGGTCTTTTCTTCACTTTTTGCTTTGTTGTGGACATAATTTACAATATCCGCATTGTCCACCACGGGCCTTGTGTTTGGCATGGCGACGATCGTCGTAAAGCCGCCCCGCGCCGCCGCCGCAACGCCTGTGACCACAGTCTCTTTACGCTCTAATCCTGGATCGCGCAGATGCACATGCAGATCGATAAACCCCGGCATTACAAAGCATCCCGACGCGTCTAAGACCTGCGCGCCCTCCACCTGGATATCCGGCTCGGCTTTTACGATCACGCCATTTTCGACTAACAGGTCTGACACCGCATCCATCCTCATCTCCGGATCCGGATTCAACACCCTGCCATTTTTGATCAAAAGCGCCATATTCCACCTCCCTGTAACGGTAAATATTACCTTGTTTTTAAAAATTCGTACTCCCGCTTCGCCTGTTCGTCATTCGGGTAACACTCCAGATACGCTTCCATCTCCCGCCTTGCGCCGGAAAAATCGCCCTGATGCTCCATAGCGGCGATCTTTCCCGCCCAAAGCCTGGACTTGACCGCTATGATGTCCGGGCATTCCAGCCCTTTTTGAAAATAGGAAGCCGCCTGCTCATAATCTTCCTTTTCAAACGCGATCTTTCCTAACGCGTACAGCGTCCTTGCGTCCTTGGCATGGTCTTTCGCATACGCTTCGTAGTATTCCTTTGCTTTTTCATTATCGCCCTGCACCCTGGCGGTTTCCCCAAGATAAAAATTGGCTTCCGGCTCCTCTTTTTTTAACGCGTCCTCCAGCTCGATCTGCGCCTGGTCATAGGCTCCGCTTGCAAGGTAGAGCCGCCCGCGTGAAAGGCAGGATAAGGCATCGTCTCCTTTTATTTTTAATCCCTGCTCTAAATACTGGGACGCTTCGTCGATCAGCCCGGCAAGCATCAGCTGCTCGTAAATCCCGGCGTACAGCTCGCCCCTGTCCTTTTTATGCTCCACCGCCTGTTTAAAATCCTCTACCGCCTGCTTTTCATTTCCAGAGGAAAGGTATGCAAGCCCCCGCAGGTAATACGCGTCCCCGTTCTTTTTGTCATATTCGATCAGAGCCGTATACGTCTCCACCGCGTCTTTTGTCTGTCCCATTTCCATCTGCGCGTACGCCTTGTAAAAATTAATGTCCTCTTCTAAGGCCGTCACCTTGCCCGCCCGTTCATTCAAGGCTTTATTAAACGCGTTTACCGCGCTTTCGTAATTTCCGTTTTCCAGCTGGTTTAACCCGATCTTTCGATACGATTCTTCATTTTCAAGCCGCCTCTTGCCGTCGCAGCCTGACAGCGCAAACACAGACGCGGCCAGGATGCAGGCAAACGCCGCCATATTTTTTATAGACCGCTTTGCAGCTTGTTTCGTAACTTTATTTTTCATATGATTTCCTGATAACCTGTTTTTTCACTATATTGTTACAGCACGCAGTTGTTGACCGTCCGTGGAAACGCCTCCACATCCCGGATGTTCGTCATTCCAGTTAAATACATCACAAGCCGCTCAAACCCCAGCCCAAAGCCCGCGTGCCTGGCGGAGCCATATTTGCGCAGATCCAGGTAAAAGCCGTAATCTTCTTCCCGTAATCCCAGCTCCTGCATCCTCGTAAGCAGTTTCTCGTAATCGTCCTCACGCTGGCTGCCGCCGACGATCTCCCCGATCCCAGGAACCAGGCAGTCGACCGCCGCCACCGTTTTTCCATCGTCATTTTGCTTCATATAAAACGCTTTTAGATCCTTCGGATAATCCGTTACAAATACCGGACATTTGTAAGTATGCTCGGTCAGGTAACGCTCATGCTCGGTCTGTAGATCGCAGCCCCAGGATACCTTGTATTCAAACTTGCTGTTATGCTTTTCTAAAATGCGGACCGCATCCGTATAAGTCACCCTTGCAAACTCGGAGCCTGCCACATGCTCTAGCCGCTCCACCAGCCCTTTATCCACAAACTGGTTAAAAAACCTCATTTCTTCCGGTGCATGGTCTAAGACATAGCGGATTACATATTTTAGCATACTCTGTGCAAGCATCATATCGTCATCCAAATCCGCGAACGCCATCTCCGGCTCGATCATCCAAAACTCCGCCGCATGCCTTGCGGTATTGGAATTTTCCGCCCGAAACGTCGGCCCAAAGGTATAAATATTTTTAAACGCCATCGCATAGGCTTCCCCGTTTAACTGCCCGCTGACCGTAAGGCTGGTCTGTTTTCCAAAAAAGTCTTTGGAATAGTCCACGCCGCCGTTTTCCTTCTTTGGCACATTTTCCAGATCCAGCGTCGTCACCTGGAACATTTCCCCCGCGCCCTCACAGTCGCTTCCGGTTATGATCGGCGTATGGACGTATACAAAATCCCGCTCCTGGAAAAATCTGTGGATCGCGTACGCCGCAAGGGAGCGGACGCGGAAAACCGCTTCAAAGGTATTCGTCCTTGGCCTTAAATGCGCGATGGTGCGCAGATATTCAAAGCTGTGCCGCTTTTTTTGAAGCGGGTACTCCGGCGCGGAGGCTCCTTCGATCTTAACACGAAACGCCTGGATCTCAAAGGGCTGCTTCGCGTCCGGGGTTTCCACCATCGTCCCGGTTACGATCACCGCCGCGCCTACGTTTGCCTTGCTGATCTCGTCAAAATTTTCTAACCCGTCCGCGTATACGACCTGCACCGGCTCAAAAAACGTGCCGTCGTTTACGACTAAAAAACCAAAGGCTTTCGACCCCCGGTTGCTTCGCACCCAGCCGCCGATCGACACCTGCTTGTCCACATATTGTTTCCGCCCCCGGAACAATTCCCTGATATTGATAAGCTCCATACCGTCCTCCCTTTTTTCTATCTAATTTCAAATAAACCTGTCAGGACTTTTTTTCCGAACCCGTTTCTACCTTCGCGTCCTCCACGACCTTGTCTAACGCCTTGTTGCAGATATAGATCTTACGGGCAAATTTTTCGCCCTCCTTCGCGTCCGAATTGTAAACATTATAAAACGCGTCCTCGTCCTGATAGCCATATGAGGACATCTGCTGGTTTACATACTCTTTAAACGCGTCCTCATCCAAAGACATCCCTTCTTTTTTCACGATCGCTTCTAGGATCAGCTCTGTATGCAGGGAGTCCTTTAATTCCGCGGAGGATTCCGATCGAAATTCCTCCACCGTCTTTCCGTTATAATTATCTTTCAGATAATCCTCTAATGTAGTTTCCTTGCAGTTTTGCGCTTCAAACCGTTTGACGTAATCCGTTACGCGCTCATCCAAAACCCCGTTCGGCTCCTTTACCGTACAGATCTCTTTTAGCTTATTGATGACCGCCTGCCTGATATCGGACTGCTTTTGATTTTCATTTTGCAGCTCCAGCTGGTCTTTGATCTGCTTTTTATATTCCTTTACCGAATCGCAGCTTAGGTTTTCTTTTGCAAATTCGTCCGTCAGCTTAAATTTTACAGAAGTGTCTTCCTTTGCAATCTTATTAATCTTAACCGTAAACACCACATCCGCCCCTGCCAGGTCCTTGTTCGGATACTGCGTCGGGAACGTCAGGTTTAAATCCACGGTCTCGCCGACTTTTTTTCCAATCAGCCCATCCTCAAACCCGTCGATAAAATCATTCGAGCCAATGGTCAGATAATGCCCCTGGGCCGTTCCTCCGTTAAACGCCACGCCGTCTTTTTTTCCTTCGTAATCAATGTTGACCGTATCCCCTTCCTCTACGACCTTTTTATCCGTATCCTTATATACCGGCTTGGCCTGTTGCTTTGCGTTGTACAGCGCGTATTCCTCCACCTGGTCTTTTGTCACCTCATAGCTGCCCGCCAACGTCACAGTAAGGCCGGAATATTCTCCAAGCGTTACATAATCGTCTATTTTATAATCAGATTGTATGCCGCTTTTATCCGCGCTCCCCTGCTCCGTTTTCTCTTTTTCTTTTCCACTGCTGCACGCACAGGTCGTAGACGCCATAACAACAGCAAACAGCAGCATGATCAGTTTCTTTTTCATTGTATTTTTCCTTTCTTTCGCTTTTTTCTTCCTTATTATATTCCTTTCTTTCCATGTTACACCACAACAACATTAGAATAACACACAGACGCAAAAAATTAAAGGTTTTATTGATTTTTCTCAAAAACAATGCTAAAATGTAGAAACCGGTGTAACGACCGCCTACAGGAGGATTGTTGCAGGACGAAAATTTTGAAATGAAAACTAGGAGGATACCAATGTGAAAACCTGGCAGATTGTTTTACTGGTAATCACCATTATTCTGGTCATTGCCCTGATCGCTTTGTATTTCGTCGGAAAAAAGCTTCAAAAAAAGAAAGACGAATCGGACCGGCAGATGGCGGCTGCTGCCCAAACGGTTCCAATGTTGATCATTGATAAGAAAAAAATGAAGATCAAAGACGCAGGACTTCCCGCTATTGTATACGAACAAACGCCCAAAATGCTGCGCAGGCAGAAAGTCCCGATCGTGAAGGCAAAAGTCGGGCCAAAGATCCAGACATTTATGTGCGACGCCGCGGTATTTGACGATATCCCCCTCAAAAAAGAAGTCCGCGTCACCGTCAGCGGCCTTTACATCACAAATGTCAAGGGGTTGCGAAAGCCATTGGAAAAGCCCGCATCCCCGAAAAAGAAAAAGCTTCGCGAACGCCTTTTAGAAAAATCAAAAAGCCTACAGGCTCAGGCAGACGAGGCAAATAAAGCAAGCGCCGCAAAAGGCAAAAAGAAAAAATAACGCTTTCCCACACTGTTACCGGATTCCTTTGGATTTTTAATCCACAGGATTCCCACGTAACAGTTCTTTTGACAGCTCTTTTGATTTCACCTGCAATTGTATCGTGCAGTCCGCCAGATGCTCGTAGTTTACATCCAGCGCGTATTCGATCTGGGCGTTCAGCTCCCCGTTTGACTCGTCGATCGTAATGCTCCTTGCGTCAATCCCCATCAACATACTGCCAAATGGCGTAGTATAACAGGTCATATTCTTTTTATCCTTTTCAAAAACCATATGGGCGTTGGAATTGCCGCGCTTTGTGATTTCCAGGCAGTCTTCCTTAAGCTTTAGGACGTTTTTGGTTACGGAGGAAAAGCCCTCTAAAAATTCATCGTATAGAATATAATGTTTGCCGTTTTTAAAATAATATTCGCCAGGCGTGATAATTTCTACCGGTTCCGGCTCTCCCGAGTCGTCGTTGTCCGAGCTGAATTGCAGCCCGCTTATTTTTAACAGCACATCTTTCGTCATAATTTCCCTCTTTCCATTGGATTTTCATTCAATCAAAGCTTTGAATGCTCCTCTACGGCTTTTGGGTTTATTATATGCGAAAATGTCCGGCATCGCAAGCGCTTTTTTATCTGATCCTATTTCACGCATCTTATTTCATTGTAACCGACACCCCAGGGCTGCACTCCAACGCCGTCCGGTACTCCTCCACATGCCCTTGGTATTCGCGGTAAAGCTCTGGCGCCTCCATCGCAAGCCTTCGGTAGCTGTCCGTAATGTCCGCCTGGTTTTCCTCCATCTGGTTCCAGAACGCCTGGAGTATTTTTTCCTGTAACATGCTTTCCACCGCGGATTTTAACGCGCTTCCCGAAACCAGCTTCGCATCCGCGCTGACCAAAACCTGCTGCACGACCTTCCCGCCCTGCGCCTTAAACTTTCGCTTGCATTTTAATCCGCTAAGCCGCACCTGCGCGCCGTAGTCAAGCTTTAGATCCATCTGCTTTAAGCCATTTTCCAGTAAAAAATAGATCTGCGCTTCCTCCATGCTGGCTGTCCCCTTTGGCGAAAAATCCTGCAACACCTTATAATGGGTGACGGCAGGCTGGCCATTTTCCTCTTTGATCACGGGCAAAAAAAGCGTCCGGTTTTGGTTTGCCTGCTCATTTAACAAATTCCCAAGGGTCAACGCCGTGCGTTCCTTTTGGTCCTGCTCATTTTCCACCATCTGCTCTAAATAGCTGCCCAGCGGCACGTCCATCTTACTGTTTAGCTTTTGGAGCTTTTCCATGCTGCTCTCCGTTAAAAAAACAAGGGTATTTCTGGCATAGGTGTTTTCTTTTCTAACGGTGTCTAAAAACCGCACAAACTCCTTATTGTCTATCATATCTTCCTGAAAGATCAAAGCTTTCGTATGGGAAAGATCCAGCTTGCAGCGGTTATTTTTTTCAAAGGACTTTTGCGCTTCATAATAAGTCGTGCCGCCCGCGCCCTCCGCGGTCTGATTTCCCCCGTCGGCGCGTTCGTTCGCCACCTCCGACAGATCCTGGGAAAGGTAACAAACGTCGTATTTTTGCCGCCCGGCTTCCAAAAGCGTCGCCAGAGGGAAATATTTATTTTCCAGCTCCGTCCCCGCGCACCCGGAAAAACAAAACGAGAAGGAAATCGCAGATAACAGGAAAAAAAACGCCTTTTTTTTATTCTTTTTTTGCTTTTTTTGAAAACCTATTTTATTTCTATGGTCATTCATTCTTACGCTTTTCCTCCGTCAACGTTTTCTTTTGTCCCCCTTTTCCCCCGCAGCCAGGAAATCCCCAGCGCGGCTAACGGGACGACTACCGCAAACGGCGTGACAAGCAGGTAAAACAGCGCGCTAAGCTTTTCACGCACGGCCGACGACTGATGGAAAAAATAAGCCGCCCCATATATGATAAGCGCCGCAACAAAAAACCAGGCGCATTTCGTTTTCAGACCCTGCTTTTCCAGCCTGCCCGCCCCGTCAGGGTCGTCCGGCAAAGCCGCAAACGCCTGGTACATCAGCGACACGCCATAATAAAAAGAAGCCGCGACCAGCGCATACAGGGTAAAAAACCACACGCTTACCATCACCGCGTCCATCCGCTTGATAAAATCCCCGGGTATTTTTACCATGCCCATCAGCGTCACCACCGGATATTCCTCTGCCGCAAGCGCTTTTGCGCCAAATATCCCAATTAAGATCAGATAGACCGCCGCAAGAGAAACCGCGCTGATCACAAGCGCCCATGCCGAAGAACGGGCGGATTTTTTCTTTTTTTGCAAATTGGGCAGCAGGAAAAGGAAAAACGTCAGCGGCAAAAATGCCGCAAAACACTGCCACGCCCCGCTCCAAAAGCTGCCAAGGCTATCCTGCCCAGGCTGTCGAAACAGCGGGAACCACTGCACCGGCTGCACCTGTCGGATGCAGAATAACAGCATCAAAACAAACGGGGCCGCCAACACCCAAAACAACACCTCATACACCCTCGCCCTTGCTTCCAGCCCGGCAATGCCGCCGTAAACCGCCAAAAGCAGGACGAGAAACAGCGCGACCGGGTATTCCTTGTCATCTAATAATGTGGCGCACGCAAGCTCCGATAAAATTTTTGCCGCCCAGGCGCATACGATCGTCCCGATTGCAGCGTAGATCACATAAAGCGCCCTTGCAAGCAGCTTTCCAAAGCTGTCCCGCAAATACGTAAAATAATCCTGCTTTGCCTTCGCTCCTAAAAACACAAGCAGCCACAAATACAAAAACGCCATCACCGAACCAGCCAGGATGCTCCATAGCCCGATGCCTCCGGCTTTCGCAAGCTGCGCGGGCAAAAGCAGGGAGCTTGCGCCAAACAAGTCAAAAATAAGAAGCCGCTTTATCTGCCGTGGGGATATTTTGTCATTATTGGAAAACACCGCTTACCTTTCCTTCCCTTTTGCCTTTTTCACTCCAAACGCCAGCCTTGTGCGCCGCCCCCTCTTTGCATAGACCGGCCTTTTTTTCATCCTCGCCATCGGGTAGCGTATCAGGCTGTCCCGCTCATCCTCGTAATCGCTTAATTCCGCGCCCACATACGGCATCAGGTATGGGATGCCAAAGCTTTTTAAGCTTGCTAAATGAATAAAAATACTAAGCGCGGACACTAAAAACCCAAACATCCCAAGCCAGGCGGACATCGCGATCATATAAAACTTTAAGATCCGAAAGGCCGTTGCCAGCTCCTCGTTTGGGATCGCAAAGGAGCTAAGGGCTGTAAACGCCACGACAATGACCACGATCGGGCTTACCAGGTTTGCGTCCACCGCGGCCTGCCCGATGATCAGGCCGCCCACGATCCCAATCGTATTTCCCATGGCCCCGGGGAGCCGCACGCCCGCTTCCCGAAGCAGCTCAAAGGAAAACTCCATTAAAAGCACCTCCACGACCGCCGGAAACGGCACCCCCTGCCTTGCCGCCGCAAAGGAAAGCAAAAGGGAGGTGGGCAACAGCTGGGTATGGAAATTGGTTACCGCAAGATACAACGCCGGAAACGCCAGCGCAAACACCGACGCCAAGTAGCGGATAAACCGCTCCAGCGAAGCGATCTCAAAACGGTTAAAATAATCATCGCTTGTTTTTAACAGGGAATTATAATCGGTAGGCAGTATCAACGCCGACGGGGAGTTGTCGCACAAAAGCACCACCCTGCCCTCAAGCACCGCCATCGCCGCCCGGTCCGGGCGCTGGGTCGCCTGAAACTGGGGAAACGGCGAATACCAGTTATCCTCTGTAAGCTGTTCCACCATCCCGCTGTCCATGATCCCGTCGATCATATAGGAATCCAGCCGTTTTTCAATATCCTCCAACAAAGACGGATACACAAGCCCGTCCATATACACAAGGTCAATATTCGTATGGGAATAAAGCCCCGCGCGCACCTCTTTGACCCTCACCTTCGTGGAACGGATGCGCTTTCGGATCAGCGCCGTATTGACCTTTACGGAATCCGCAAAACCCTCCTGGGAACCGCGAATCACTTTTTCTGATTCCGGCTTTGTCACGCCCATGTTCGGATAGCCCTTATCCGGTATTTTCAGCGCGCTTGCAAACCCGTCTATAAATAAAAGCACGTCTCCGGTCAACATTCCAAGCTGCAAAGCGTCCTCCATATACGCAAATGGAGTAACGTCGCAAAGCCCCTGCCCGTTTCTTGCTAACGTCTCATAGATCTCTTCGGCTCCCAATTCCGAAAGGTCATTTAAAAGCCGCCCCACCAGCGAATTTTCAAACGCAAGGGAGCCTGCCGTGATCTCGATATAAGCCGCAAGGCAGCGCACCTGGTCTTTTCCAAGAACCATTTCCCGCATTTTAATATCCGCGCTGTTTGCAAACATATCCTCTATAAACTGTTTATTTTCACTGACCTGCGTCGACACCGGATGGGGGGATTCCACCGTCGTCTGCTTATCCATCTGGTTGATACGAGCCTGCCTTGGCGCATTTTTTTCCATAAACCATTCCCTCGCATTCTTTTCTGACGCTAGTATCCGCATTCTTTCCAAAATTATTCATAAAAAACGCCGGAAAAGCCTCAAAAAGGCTGTTCCGGCTTTTTCCATATTTAAAATGCGTAAGAATCACACAAAGACCTCACCCGTACCTTCGGCAGCCCCGGATATCCTTCCGGCAGCCGCCCGGTGACTTCGCGCTGCTTTGCGTCTGTTAAATGCATAAAATTATCCGATAACACCATATCAACATCCGTTTGTATTTCCACGAAAAACGCAGGCGCATCGCTTTGTAGCGTAAAATAGGCAAAATCACCGTCTCTTCTGCAATGACAGGAAATGTTCGCCTTTTTGATATGCATATGCTTATATGGCTTTTTCATTTTCACCTGATGGCTGACGGTCCCGTCAGAATGCTGAAACAGCGCTTCCACAAAAATATATCCAAAAATATCCTCAAAATCATCCTGGAAAACCGGCTCCCTTTTTTGAAGCGCCGAAAGCTTTAGGGAAACCGGCTCCAAATCCAAAACTCCAAGCGCGCCGCATTCCGCTTGTACGCTGTACGCATATAGCGTATTCCCATCCATGTCCTTTACCGAAAGACAAAGATTCGTACTGCAAGAGCGCATCGTTTCATTTTGAATAAACGGCCTCACCAAAGCCTTATCCCAATCCACCTTTATTCCGCCTAAGATATCCGCATAAAAATGCCTTGCCATATACTGCAAAGCCTTCCATCGTCCGAAATAGTCTATGCTTGACCAGGACGCAACCGGCCAGTTGTCGTTTAACTGCCAGTAGATCGCGCCCATACACCGCCCTCTGTGCCTGCGCCAGTGCTCCACGCCTTCTTTTATCGCGACCCCCTGCAAAATCTGGCTGATATAAACAAGGCTATCCAGATCTTTTGGATACAAAAAGTTGTCCGAAATATATTTTAGGATCTTTCCATTCGCGGCCCCGTTTTTCTGATGGCTTTCCATGACCTCGGAAAAAATGTTGCGATCGCTTTTTTCTGTAAACGCCTGGATGGTTTTCATTTCCGGAAATGACTGGAAGCCAAATTCCGAGCAAAACCGGAAATAATAACGCTCGTAGTCTGAAAACGGTTTTTCCCCATGCCATACATCCCAATAATGGCGGTCGCCGGCGTCGTCGCTGTCCGGATCTAAAAACTGCCCGCCGCAGGATGGCGACGACGGCCAATAAAACGCGTCTTCCTGCTCGGAATGCAGCGTATCCGGTATCAGGTTTTCAAATATCGTAAGGTAATCCTGCCGCAGCAATTTGGAATGTCCGCGAAAACCTTCCCAATGCCGCCAGGCGGATTCGATCTCATTATTGCCGCACCAAAGCCCAAGGCTTGCATGATGCCTAAGGCGCCTTACGTTATCCCTTACTTCGTCTTTGATGCTCTGGCGCAAATCTTGCGTTAAATCATAAATATTACATGCAAACATAAAATCCTGCCAGACGATCAGCCCCAATTCGTCGCAGCAGTCATAAAATTCCTGCGACGGGTAATAGCCCCCGCCCCATACGCGGATGCAATTAAATCCACACTCTGCGGCCGCGCCAAGCAGGGCGTGGATTTTATCAGATGTAATCCTGGAATAAACGCAGTCCTGCGGAATATAATTCGCTCCTTTGGCAAAAATTTTAACTCCATTGATCTGAAACGCAAATTCTTCTCCCCATGCGTCTTTTTGCCGGCTGACGCTTAGCGTGCGCAGTCCGATGCGGCATTGCTTCTCACTGACAAGCTCCCCGTCTATGGAAACCGCCGCCTTAAGCGTATACAACGGCTGTTTTCCGTAGCGGTTTGGCCACCAAAGCTTCGGGGCTTCCACCGTACATCTGCCATCGATAAAATGTAAGACATCGCCATCCGGCGTCTCCAGCGTGATATCTTCCTGTAGATGCGGCATTCTCTTTTTCGCTTCCAAAATGGAAGCTTCATGAAAATACGCATCCTTAGTAGAAAGCTTTACAAACAGCTCCGCAGACACCTCCACCTTCCCGTTTTCATGCTTCTGACGGATCTTTACGTCTGAAATGACCGCGCCCGTAAACCCGCGTATCCAGATATCGCGCCAGATTCCCATATCCGGCAGCTGTGGGCCCCAATCCCATCCAAACATCGAATGTGCTTTTCGGATATACTGGTTTTTTTCCATCGCGCCGCATGGAGTATACGTAATCTCCTTGCCCGGGCTTGGCGTATATTCTTCAATATAGCGTATCGGCGACCAAATCTTAATTTTCAGCTCATTGACGCCGCGCCGCAGAAAATCTGTACATGGGACGCGGTAGCTTAAATGCATATTTTGCACTCTTTTTAATAATTTTCCATTTAAGAAAATGTCCGCGACTGTGTCAATCCCATCACAGCACAATTCATAGAAAAATCCATCCTTTTTTTCCACGCAAAAGGTTTTTGTGAAAATAAAATCCTGACGTAAAAAATCTCTTGCAGCGTATTCATTCGTCCGCCAGTACGGGTCCGCAAGCGCTCCCTGGTCGATCGCCGCGCTTAATACAGAGCCGGGTATTTTTGCGGCGCACATGATCTTGCCATCCGCGCTTTTCATCTCCCAGTCTCCATTCAGCATGATGCATTGCTGCTTCATATTCCCTCCTCGTCTTTTTTATTCCGATACATCTCCTCCACGCTTGCGGCGATGCCCTCTTCATCCAGGCCAAGCGTTTGCTTTAATATCTGCACGCTTCCATGGGGAACAAACGCATCCGCAAACGCCACATTCATAACCATAGCCCCCGCGCCGATTTCTTCCAAATAAGACCGGACGGCCTCCCCCATTCCGCCCGCTTTTACATTTTCTTCCATTGTCACAACCAGCTTATGCCTGCCCGCCGCCCGCTTTAACATCTGCGTATCCAAAGGCTTTGCAAATCGCATGTTGATCAGCGCGCATTCTATGCCCCGCTTTTGCAGACGCTTTCGCACGCCCTCCGCCGTCTTTACCATGCTGCCATACGCCAAAAGCGCGACCTCCCCTTTTGGATAAAGGATCTCGCTTTTCCCACACACGATCGGCGCTCGAAACCGCTCCAGCCCATCGTACGCCTCTCCTCTTGGATACCGCACCGCGATCGGGCCGTTAAAATCAATTGCAAATTTAATCATGTCTGATAATTCCCATTTATTCTTGGGCGCCATCAGAGTCATGTTTGGCATGGACATCAGGTAAGAAATGTCAAACACGCCCTGGTGCGTTTCCCCGTCGCTGCCTACAAGCCCCGCCCGGTCGATCGCGAATACGACGTGTAAATTCTGCATACAGACATCGTGCAAAACCTGGTCATAGGCGCGCTGTAAAAATGAGGAATATACCGCAAACACCGGCTTTTGCCCTCCGGCGGCTAACCCTGCCGCAAAGGTGACGGCATGCCCCTCCGCGATCCCCACGTCAAAAAAACGCTCCGGAAACATATTGTGAAAGCGCTTTAAGCCGGTTCCCGTCTCCATTGCCGCCGTGATCACCACAACCCGGCTGTCTCTATCGCCTAATTTGCGCATCACGGTAGAAAAGATATCTGTATAATCCGCCTTTAATTTTTTGCTTTTTACAAGGCCCGTATCAATATAAAACGGAGCCGTGCCATGAAACCTTGCCGGATGGCGCACCGCAGGCTCATATCCGCGCCCTTTTTGCGTTAACACATGCACAAGCACAGGGCCGTTAAACCGGGCGGCTTTTTGGAACATCGCGACCATTTTATCGATATCGTGCCCATCCACCGGCCCAAGATACAAAATTCCCATATCTTCAAATAACATGCCAGGGATCAAAAGCTGCTTGATGCCGCTTTTCGTCTTTCGGATCCTTTTTACGATCCGCTCGCCATAAACCGGTATTTTATTCAAAGACTCCATAACGCCGCTTTTTAACCCCTGGTAAGCGTCCGCGGTGCGGATGCTGCCAAGATACTGGGACATTCCTCCCACATTTGGGGAAATCGACATATCATTATCATTTAAAACGATAATAAAATTTGTCTTTAATTTCGAAGCGTTATTTAGCGCCTCAAACGCCATCCCTCCGGTCAGCGCGCCGTCGCCAATGACGGAAATGATCTTGTGGCTCTCCCCCCGGATCTCCCGCGCCGCCGCAAGTCCAAGCCCGGCGGAAATTGAAGTCGAGCTATGCCCTGTATTAAAGCAGTCGCAGTCGCTTTCGGACGTTTTCGGAAACCCACTCAAGCCCTTGTACTGGCGCAGCGCGCCAAAGTCTTTTTTGCGCCCGGTTAAAAGCTTATGCGTATAAGACTGATGCCCTACATCCCATATGATCTTATCCTTTGGCAGCTCAAAGGCTAAGTGCAGCGCCATCGTAAGCTCCACCGCCCCTAAATTGGAGGCCAGATGCCCGCCTGTTTCAGACAGGCTTTGGATTAAAAATTGCCGGATCTCCTGCGGCAGCTGCTTTAATTCCTCTTTATCCAGCTTTTTAATATCATTTGTTTGGTTAATTTTATCCAGTGCCATGGCATTCATCCCTTATTTTTTACGGTTCATTAAATACACCAGCAGCGCCTTTAAAAACCCGCTCTGCACAGGCAGCTTACTTAAGCCTTCCACCGCTTCTTTGGTATAGGACTCTACGCGTTTTTTTGCCTCTTCCAATCCATAAAGCGTCACATAGGTCGTTTTTTTATTTTTTTCATCCGAGCCGACAGGCTTGCCAAGCTCCTTAAGGGTGCTTGTTACGTCTAAAATATCATCCTGGATCTGGAACGCCGCGCCTACGTTGGCGGCTATGCGCTCTAACAGCTTTACATCCTCTTTTTTTGCTCCCGCTAAAATCCCGCCGACCATCATCGCGCCTTCGATCAAAGCGCCGGTTTTCAAGCGGTCGATCGACTCTAGCAATTCCACATCCATTTTCGCGTTGTTTTCATTTTGCACATCCATGACCTGTCCGCCTATCATGCCATAGACCCCCGCCTTTTTTGCCAAAACCTGGAACGCGCGCGCCGTGCGCTCTAAATCCGCGTCCATAAAAAACGCCTTTGCGGCGGTTTCAAACGCAAGGTTTAACAGCGCGTCGCCGGCTAAAATACCAATGGCTTCCCCATATACGATATGCGTCGTTTTCCTCCCCCTGCGATATTCGTCGTTGTCCATCGCGGGCAGGTCGTCGTGGATAAGGGAATAGGTATGGATCATCTCGATCGCCGCAAGAAACGGCTCGATCACAGCGTCCGTTCCGCCAAACATCCGGTAAGTTTCAAGCATCAACACCGGACGCAGCCTTTTTCCTCCAGATAAAAAGCTGTAATTGACCGCTTCTAACACGATCTTTTGCCCGCCTTCTTCCACCGGAAGGTAAGGCCGTACGATACGTTCGATCTCCTTTGCCTTTAAATTCAATTCTGATTGTATTTCTTTATTTTGCGTTTCTTTATTTTGCGTTTCTTTATTTTGTGTTTCTTTATTTTGCAAGCCTGTGCCCTGCATATCTTTGCTCTGCGTCCCAACCATATCGCTTTCTCCTAAAATAGCCCCATTACTCGGTAAATGCAACAAGCTCCCCCTGCCCGTTTATCATCAACATCTTTTTTTCAATCTGCTCCACTTTTTCATTGCACAGCCGAAGCTTCGCCACGCCCTGCTCATAATACCGAAAGCTGTCCTCTAAAGATGCCTGCGGGTCTTCTAAGCGCGCGATGCAATGCTCTACCTGCGAGAGGATGTCTTCCAGTTTTTCTTCCTTTAATCCTTCGCTATTTAATCCTTCTTTATTTAACTCTTCTATATTTAATCCTTCTTCCCCGTTGAACTTTTCTTCCATAAAAATGTC
Source organism: uncultured Eubacterium sp. (assembly GCA_947385775.1). Taxonomy (GTDB): domain Bacteria; phylum Bacillota; class Clostridia; order Lachnospirales; family Lachnospiraceae; genus Eubacterium_J. Next base: position 65,729 of record CANDMI010000005.1, read on the forward strand.
CGTCCTTTTATTTTAAAACCTCTAATACCTTTGCCTTAAATTTTCCATCCAGCGTACGGGTTACGACCTCATCTCCTGGCAAAATCTGCGATACGCTTGTAACGGGCGTTCCGTTTTTATCTGTCACAAAAGAAAAACCCTGGCTTAATTTTTTTACAGGAGATCCGGCTTCCAGCTTTTCAGCAAGCAGGCGTATGCGGTTTTTCTCATTTTGCATCCGATGCTCCATACAGCGGCACAGCTTGTCCTCCAGATCAGCCGCATACTGCTTTCTGCTGTGCAAAATTGCCTGGGGGCTTAAATATCCAAGCTTTGCCTTCAACTGCTCGTGCAGCTGATACTGCATACTGATATGCTCCCTCATGCGCATATCCATCGCGACTTTCATCACGCGCAGCGCCTCCCGAAACTGCATATGGTCATAAACCGCAAGCTCCGCCGCGGCTGACGGCGTTGGCGCCCGCAGATCCGCTACATAATCCGCGATCGTCGTATCCGTCTCATGTCCCACCGCGGAAATGACAGGCACGCCGCACTCAAATATCGCCCTTGCGACCGCTTCTTCATTAAACGCCCATAAATCCTCGATCGAGCCGCCGCCCCTTCCTACGATAAGCGCGTCTACGCCAAGCTGCTCTAAGGCATGTATCCCATTTACAATGCTTTCTACCGCCCCATCCCCCTGCACAAGCGCAGGGTATAAAATAAGCTGCACATATGGATTCCTCCTGCGGCTGATATTTCGTATATCCTGGACTGCCGCCCCGGTAGGCGCAGTTACAACGCCAAGCGTGCGGATATATCTTGGGATCGGCCGCTTATATTCCGGCGCGAACATCCCCATTTCCTCAAGCTCTTTTTTTAACGCTTCAAACCGAAGGTACAGCGCGCCTACGCCGTCCAAAAGAATCTCCTTTGCATACAGCTGGTAACGTCCGTCCCTTTCATAGACCTCCACAGAGCCTGTCACCACCACATTGTCGCCGTCCCGCATCTGGAACTTCAAGCCGCATTTACGGTTCCCCGCAAACATGACCGCCGCCATCGTCCCGGTTTTATCCTTCAACGAAAAGTAGATATGCCCCGAGCTATGGTATTTGCAGTTGGACGCCTCTCCTTTGACGCTGATCTTTTCCAGCATAAAGTCCTGCGCAAACATATTTTTGATATACGTATTTACTTGACCTACACTATATACATGCTTTCTCATACAAGCTTTGCCAACACTCCGTTTACAAACGACGGCGAGCCTTCGTTGCTGTATATTTTTGCCAGCTCCACCGCCTCGTTGATCGCAACGCCTGTCGGCATATCGGTTTCGTATTTGATCTCGTACACGGCAAGCCGGATCAGCGCCAGATCCACCTTTGCCATGCGAGTCGTCTTCCAGCCGACAGATTTTTCATTGACTGACGCGTCAATCTCATCCAGATATCCGTAAATGTCCCGCAGCTTTTGCTCGATATACGCCCGCTTTTCTTCATCCGTCTCCTCAAGCTCCTCCATAAAAAGCGCTAACTGCGTTTCAAAATCCTCTTTTTCATGAAATTCAATCTGAAACAGCATTTTAAAAATCTGTTCCCTGATCTTTCTTCTACTCATTCTCTCTCCTCTGACAGCCCAAAAGCCACCGTCCCAAAAAACCCCCGAAAATATGCGGGCCCGCGCATAAATCAAAAGGAGTGCCTTCCTTGGACACTCCCGGTAACGCCACTTTTAAGCAGGGGGCTTTATCTGCTGTTCTCCATATCAACGCTGGCAATCCTGACGTTCACCGCATTGACCGTAAGCCCTGTCATTGTCTCAATCGCCGTTTTGATCTTTTCCTGAACCTTTTGTGAGATTTCCGGTATCGCGTACCCATAGGCAATATTTACCGCCACATCCACCGTCACGCAATTGTCAATGACATCCACCTTCACGCCCTTCGCAAGGTTTTTCTTTCCCAGCTTGCTGACCAGTTCATTGGTAATGTTTCCAGCCATAGAGCTGATGCCTTCCACCTCTGTCGCCGCAAGCCCCGCGATCATCGTAACCACTTCATCCGCAATGTTGACTTCCCCAAGGCTGCCATCCTTAATGCTATAAACTTTTCTATCTTCTGACATGTAATTCCTTCCTCCTTACGATCGGTGCACCTGTTTTCGTTCCATAACCCATTTCAATTATTTTAGCAGAATTACAAAAAAATCACAACCCCCACCATTGCAAAAGCGCCTTTTTTCTTTTATAATCAGATAACAGCAAAAACGGCATTCTATTGATTGAAAAAGAGGGAACGAAATGTTAAATTCCAAAGACCTATTCCATATTCCTTATTACAACAAATCCCCTTTCTCCGGGAGCATCCGCGGCATGCGCTATTATATTAAAAAAGAAGAGACCGATTCCGGCACGGTGTTTATGGTATGGGTTTTTCCAGGCCCATTTTGCTTTGAAAAAACCGCCGATGACCTAAAATATTCCAAAACCTTTGACTATGCCGAAGAAAGCCTTCCCAAAATCGCGGACTGGCTAAACCTCCAATACGAGGAGCGCTCGCATGAATGGAATAAGCACATGTCGCTTATTCCTTAGCCGCATCCGTATCTTCCCTTGTCATTTCAAGGAGCCTCTCCTCGTCGATGACAGGGATCCCAAGGCTTTCCGCTTTCGTAAGCTTGCTTCCGCCATTTGCGCCCGCAAGCAGGTAAGCCGTCTTTTTGGACACCGAGCCGGACACCTTTCCGCCGTTTTTTTCGATAAGCTCCGCCGCCTGCTTTCTGGACATATTTGGAAGAGTTCCGGTAATGACGAAGCTTAATCCCGCAAACCGCTCGCTTTCTCCCTCCTGCTCTATCCGCTTCATATTCACGCCGTATTCTAAAAGCCTTGCGATCATCCTCTGGCTTTCTTCCTGCGCAAAGAAGCTCTGGATGCATTTCGCGCTGACTTCCCCGATATCCGCCACTTCCAAAAGCTCCTCCACCGACGCGCTCTCTAAGCTTTGGATACAGCCAAACTGCTTTAACAGCGCCTTTGCCGCCGCTTTGCCGACATTAGGAATGCCAAAGCCCGTAAGCAGGCGGTACGCGTCCTGCCCTTTCGCGCCCTCGATCGCGTCTAACAGCTTGTCTGTATTTTTTTCTTTTCCAATAACGCCTTCTTCGATCAGCCTTTCTCTGTAATCTCTCAATGCAAAGATATCGGCGATATCCTTTATATAGCCGCGCCTGACCAATTCTTCGATATAAACCGCGCCAAATCCTTTGATATCCATCGCGTCACGGCTGACAAAATTAATGATGCGCCGCTCAACCTGGGCCGGGCAGGTTGGCGACGGGCATTTTAAGTCTGCCGTATCCTTTTCCCGCACGGTGTAAGCCCCGCAGACCGGACACGTATCCGGCAGCTGGAACCGTTTTACGAGCGCGCCTCGCCGCTCCTTTATAACCTCCCGGATCTTTGGAATGATCTCCCCTGATTTATAAACCCTGACATAATCCCCGATCCCAACGTCTAACTGGTCGATGAAATCCTGGTTATGCAGCGTCGCCCGGGATACCGAAGTGCCGCATAAGCGCACAGGCTCAAAAACAGCCGTCGGCGTGATCCGCCCTGTCCTTCCCACGGACACCTCGATATCCAAGATCTTTGTTTCCTTTTCCTCCGGCGGAAATTTATACGCCACCGCCCATCTTGGCACCTTCGAAGTCTCCCCCAAAAGCTGACGGTCGCTTAGGCGGTTTAGCTTTACAACCGCGCCGTCAATGTCATAGCGCAGCTTCCCACGGTCCTCCCCGATCTCGCATATCGCTTCCCACACTTCATCCGCCGTTTTGCAGACGCGGTAATTTTCTATGACAGGCACTCCCTGGCGCTTTAAATATTCATACCCCTGGGTATGAGTCTCAAACTCCATGCCGCGGGACTGCTGGACGTTGAAAATAAACATGGACAGCCCGCGCTCCTTTGTCACCGACGTATCCAACTGGCGAAGCGTCCCCGCCGCGCAGTTGCGCGGATTTGCAAACATCCGCTTTCCGGCTAATTCCTGGCGTTCGTTTACCCGTTCAAAGGCTTCATTCGTCATATAGACTTCCCCGCGTATTTCCAGATACGGAATCGGCTGTTTTAACTTCTTTTTCACGTCCGGTATGACCAGGGCGTTTGCCGTCACGTCCTCTCCAAAATTGATGCCGTCTCCCCTTGTCTCCGCAAGCTTAAGCGCGCCATCCTCATACCGCAGCGCCAGAGAAAGCCCGTCTATTTTATATTCCACGACAAATTCCGGGCTTTGTAACTGATCTTGCATATCCGCCACAAATTCATACACCTCTTCCTTCGAAAAAACATCCGAAAGGCTAAGCATCGGCACGTTGTGCCGGACAAGCACACCCGCTTCCCGCTTCGCGCTGCCGCCGACTTTCTGGGTCGGGGAATCCGGCGTTACAAGCTCTGGACGCTTTTTTTCCAGCCGCTTTAGCTCCTGCATTAACAGGTCGTATTCCCGATCGGAGATCTTTGGGTTATCCTCGTTATAATAATGCTCGATGTGTGCGTTTATCTCTTTTGTCAACCGCTCATAGTTTTCTTTATCGATATCTTTCTCTGCAAATACTGACGGCTCCATTTTTCCCTCCCTCAAATAAATCAAACATTCCAAACCGCAGGCCCGCTGCGGGAGTTTTTTATCATTTCATTTAATCGCTCGCGCTCTCCTACGCTCACATCCCGATATTGCCCTGCCGTAAGCTCCCCTAAACAGATATTCATGATCCTTACTCTTTTTAGCCTTACCACACGATACCCAAAATATTCACACATTCTGCGTATCTGACGGTTTAAGCCCTGAGTTAAGATAATCCGAAAGCTCCGCTGTCCGGTGCGCTCCACCTGACATTTTCTTGTTACGGTATTTAGTTCCAAAATCGGCACGCCTTGTGACATGCCCTGTAAAAAGCCCTCTGTAAGCGGTTTATTTACGGTTACCAGATATTCTTTTTCATGAAAATTGCCCGCGCGCATGATCTTATTCACCAGATCCCCTTCGTTGGTCATTAAAATCAGCCCTTCCGACTGCTTATCCAGCCTTCCAACCGGGTAAACGCGTACCGGGTAATTTAAAAAATCAATGATGTTGTCTTTTTCCTTTTTTTGCGCCGTGCAAACAATCCCCCTCGGCTTATAGACCGCAAGCAGCACAGGCTCCTCTTTCCATATCACAGGGTTTCCCTTATAAAAAACCTGTTCGCCACTCCTCACGCGCTCTCCGGCGGTCGCTATCCTGCCGTCAATTTTTACATGCCCTGCCAACAGTTCACGGTCGGCTTCCCTTCTGGAGCATATGCCCGCCATGCTTAAATATTTATTGATCCGGATACCAGCCTGTTTTTCTTCCATAATATAAAACGCCTTTTTTGAATATTTTTTTCTGATTTCATTTTTTGATTAAATTTTTCCTGATTTCATTTCTTCTGATTAAAATTTTTCTGATTTCATTCTTTCTGATAAAAAGCGGCTGCCGTACGCCATTTATCAGCTTACAGCAACCGCCTATTTATTTCTCTTGCTACCTTGTATCCAGTTTACTTTAGTACGTCCGTCTTGACATATCCTGTCTGGTCATTCCAGGATACTTTTGTCCAGCCCTCCGCATAACTCATGATCACGGTCACAACGTCTCCCTGGTATGCCAGTCCGACCAGATCCGCGCTTTCGCTCATGGAGGCGCGCACATTTACAGTCTGGGTCAGGGTGATCGATTTACCCTCCGGGAAATACGATGGCGATGAAGAATTTCTGTTTCCAGAGCTTTTCTTTTTCTTAACTTTGGATTTATCAAACACCACGTAGTCTTTATGGATATAGCCCGTCTTTCCGCTGTAGCTAACTTTGTACCAGCTTCCGCTTACCTTTCCATATACGGTGATCTTCGTTCCGGCCTTTAAGGTCTTTAAGATCTTGCTGGAAGTGCTGCGGCTCTTTCGCATATTGACTTTTGTCTTTGCGTAGCCAGTGCGTTTTTCCTCCTCCTTTGGCTTATTATCATCCTTGTCCTTGGAATCCTTATCTTTATTCTTATCGTCCTTATCTTTGTCTTTCGAATCCTTTTCGGAGTCTTTGCCGGTATCCTTGCTGTCTTTGGACTTGTCTGACTTATCGGAATCCTTATCTTTATCCTTGTCCGAATCTGAGCCTGGTTTTTTAAACGTGATATAATCTTCTTTGATGTAGCCTTTCTTTCCTTTATAATCCGCTTTCAGCCAGCCATTTTCACTCTTTCCAGAAACCGTGATCTGGCTGTCCTTTTTCAGCGTCTTTATAACCTCGCTGCTGATGCTGCGTTTTTGCCTTAAGTTAACCTTTGTCGTCGTATAAGCTGTCCTCTCCGACGTTTCCGATTCTTTTCCCTTTTCGTCGTCCTTATTGCTGTCCGCTTTAATGCCTACATTTGACACCCACTCCCGGATCGCGTTTTGGATCGTGTCCGTAACCATGGTGTTTAACGCTTCATCGTCTTTTAACGCTTTTTCGTAATTGCTCTGCACTTCCTCTAACAATTCCAGAACATCGTCATTTTGGTTATAGGCCGTTTTCAGCCTGCTGATCTCTACATCCGTCTTATTTTCCTTATAAGATTCATTAAACTGGCCATAAGCGTTGTCGATATAGACCTCGCCGTCCTTGTCTGTGCGCACATAAAAAAATTCCAAACCCGGCACACTTGTTTTGATATCCTTAAACTTGGTGGAGCACTCCACCGATAACAGGTACTCCCCGTCTGAAACTCCTTTTTTCGTATAGCACTTCACGTCTTCGTATTTTTCTACGTATTTACTGTATAGCTGTATATAGCTTTTTTCCGTTTCCGTAATCGGATAGGCGATCTTCTCGATCGCGTCTACATCTCCGGCTGCGTATGCGTCAAAATAATCCTGCACTAACTGATTGACCTTCGGATACGCATCGACCTCAAATTCATCCTCTAAAATGCCCGCTTCCTTACCGTCTACCGTAGTCTCCTGCCCCGGCTTTTTATCCGGCTCCTTTCCATCCTTTGTGGAAGCGGTAGCGAATCCGATGATCGCAAGGATCGCGACCGCGCCTGCCGCGATCAGCTTTTTATAATTGCCGCCGGGAAAGCCCGCGCCTCCCTTTGGCTTCCCTGTCTGGGACTGGGTGTCGATTTTATTGTCTTCCTCTTTCAAATTATTATTATTGGCTGCCATGGACGCCTCCTTATCTTTATTATGGTAAACATACAAAACTGTAAATATAAAAAAAGAGAATAAAAAAATGCAACCGGCGGGAATCGAACCCACATTACAGGAGTCGGAGTCCTGCGTTCTATCCGTTAGACTACGGTTGCGAAACTAGTACCTATTATAACATTATATTTCCAAATTGAAAAGCCTAAATTTCAACCAATATAATTTTTTTCTGCTGCTTTGTTTTAGGCAAATCGATTAACCTCTGGTTTTCCGACCCGCGAAAGCGCAGGCTGATATTTTTTTCTTCCTCACGAAATTCCCCGTCCACAAGCACGTCTATCATCGAAAGCATCTCATCTGTCACTTCACATCTCGCCCTGCTTTCCGAAAGCAGGTCTGTCTCTAAAGTGTACCCGGTATAGCACCATACGTCCTTTTGCGGAAAACGCTCCTTTACATGGCGCAAAAGCTTGACCAGCTCCCTTTGGTTTTCCGGCTCAAACGGCTCTCCGCCAAGCAGCGTCAGCCCCTTGATATAGTCGTGGTTTAGCGCGTCCATAACCTGCTGCTGCGCCATTTTCGTAAACGCCTTTCCATAATCAAAATCCCAGGTCTGGGGCTGGAAACAGCCTTTACAGTGGTGCGTGCAGCCCGAAACAAACAACGAAACCCGAACGCCTGTGCCGTTTGCGATATCCGTGCATTTTATCTCGCCATAATTCATGCCATTCCCACTCCATCTATTTTGAAATAATCCATGCGCGTATATTATAACCAATTCCCGGCGCTTTCACAAGGCGTTTTTTGAAAAAATTTTGACAGATCCTAATTTTTTTATTATGATGGGATTGGCAAAAAAGAATAGAAATCAAACGCTGTAAAAAGTCTGAAAACCGATCAGATGAAAAAAGGAGAGATGTTATGAGTTTTGAATTTGTCAAAGAGCTTCCGACTCCGGCTGTCGTAAAGGAAATGTATCCCGTTCCCAAAAACGTTGTGGAAATAAAAAAAGAACGCGACCAGATGATCGCCAACGTCCTTTTGGGAAACGACGACCGCTTTTTGGTCATTGTCGGCCCGTGCTCGGCTGACCGCGAGGACGCTGTATGCGAATACGTCAGCCGTTTGACGGCGCTTCAGGAAAAAGTGAAAGAGCGCGTCATCCTGATCCCGAGAATTTATACAAACAAGCCCCGCACAACCGGAGACGGCTACAAAGGGATCGCTTCCCAGCCAAATCCGGAAAAAGCCCCGAATATGCTTGCAGGGCTGATCGCCATGCGCCAGATGCATATCCATGCGATCGAACAAAGCGGCCTGACCGCGGCCGATGAGATGCTTTACTGCGAAAACTGGAGCTTTGTAGACGACCTGCTTTCTTATGTCGCAATCGGCGCGCGCTCCGTGGAGGACCAGCAGCACCGCTTGACCGCCAGCGGCTTTGACATTGCCTCCGGCATGAAAAACCCTACCAGCGGCGATTTTTCCGTTATGCTAAATTCCGTCTATGCGGCGCAGCAGCCGCACCATTTTATTTACCGCAATTATGAGGTGGACACAAGCGGGAACCCGCTTACGCATGTCATCTTACGCGGGGCAGTCAGCAAGCATGGCAACACCGTTCCAAATTACCATTATGAAGATTTAATGCGCTTGATCGAGCGGTATAACGGCGCCGATTTAAAAAACCCGGCTGCAATCATAGACGCAAACCATTCCAATTCCGGCAAGCAGTACAAAGAACAGATCCGCATCGTGCAGGAGGTGATGCACAACCGGGTATTGTCGCCGGAAATCAAAGCTCTGGTAAAAGGGGTTATGATCGAAAGCTACTTAGAAGAAGGCGCGCAGCATATCGGCGACCATATATACGGAAAATCCATCACCGACCCTTGCCTTGGATGGGAGGATACGGAAGAGCTGATTTATAAGATCGCGGAAACAAACGCTTAAGCTTTGTTTTCTATAATTAATCCTGCAAACCGAATTTCATTATACAAAAACAAAAAGCGTGTTTGAAAATCTCTTTCTAATCGAATCGAACGAAACGAAAACAGATTCTCAAACACGCCGCAATTCCTTCGACACATCTTTTCACATCCTTCGGATATACGCTTTTAACAACACCGGATTGACATAGCTTTCCAGCCAGATTCCGGCGACCGCGCACAAGAAAGCGGCAAACAGCAAATAAAGCTTTGGGTTTTTCCACATCCTCTGCCTGCCGATCGGCATGGCGCGTTCGGCGCTTTGTCCAAATAAGATCTTCGCAAAGCCCGCCCCTGCCGCGGCGTATCCAAAAATCTGCGGGAAAACCGACGCCACGATCAAAAGCATTCCCCCAAATCCCATGCAGACGAGCGCGTTAACAAACAAATATCCAAGGGAAAACGCGTACCAGCCCAATACGCCCGCAAACGCGAATGCGCCAAACCGGGTAAAAGCCGCAAACGCAAGCAGCGCGAACACATGCATCCTTTGCTTAAACACATACCAAAAATAGGCATGGAAGTCCAGATCCATATAAGCCATCTGGTTAATATAATATTGATTTAACATTCCGTACTGTACCAGCTTTTCTTGCCCGACCCAGTTCGCCGTCAAAATGCCAAACAGGAAAAACAATAAAAAGCATACCGCCAGCGCGCCCTTCCACGGCAGCTTCGCCGAAAATACGCGCGCCGTTTCCTTTGACCTTTGATTCACACTACATGTCTCTTTTCCTTTTTCCAATTTGTTTCAGTTTATGCCGCGATACGCAATTTATTCCAAAAATTTTTTCGCTATTTTTGCGCGCCGTTTACGTACTTATTTTTATATGCCATCAGCGCGGCGACGGTCTTTCCATCCTGTATCTCTCCCGCGTAAATCCGTTCGCACAGATCGTCCAAACAGACCGCCTCCAGCTCAATAAATTCATCCTGGTCTAAATGCCGTATCCCGCGCTGTAGCTTACTTGCCACATACACGTCGATAAATTCATTGTCGTAAGCGACGGTGGGCCTTAGGGAGATCAGAAAATCCAGCTTCCCCGCGCGGTATCCGGTTTCTTCTTCCAGTTCCCTTGCGGCGCATATTTTTGTATCCTCTTTCGTATCGTCCCTGGCCCCCGCCGGGATTTCGATCGTCATACGGTCAAGCGCGTTTCGGTACTGATGCACCATAAGTATTTTTCCATCGTCCATCACCGGCACCACCGCGGCCGCGCCTTTTCTATGGGAAATATAATCCCATTTTACGACGCGTCCATCCGGCATCTGCATATAGTCTGTATAAAAATCCACGATCACGCCCTGAAATTCCAGCTTTCGATCGATGCGCTTGATTTTATTTTCGATGTTTTTTTCCTGTTCCTTTTCCATATTACCGCCTCCATTTCCTGATTTTACAATCGCCAATAAATATAAAGAACGCCCAAACCTTTGATGGCCCATCGGTTTGGACGTTTTTGCTTTTATTTCGCGTAATCGATGACTCTCGATTCACGAATTACATTCACTTTTATTTGTCCCGGATATTGCAGTTGTGTCTCTATCTGCTTTGAAATATTTCTTGCGAGCAATATCATGTCGGAATCACTTACCTGCTCCGGTACAACCATAATACGAATCTCTCTGCCTGCCTGAATTGCAAAAGATTTGTCTACCCCTTTAAAACTGTTCGTAATGTCTTCTAATTGCTGCAAACGATTGGAATAGGTTTCTAACGTTTCCCGACGCGCCCCCGGACGCGCTGCGCTGATCGTGTCAGCGGCTTGTACTAAACATGCAATTAGTGACTGCGGTTCTACATCTCCATGGTGCGCTTCCACCGCGTTAATGATCATCGGCGATTCTTTGTATTTTTTGCAAATATCCACGCCAATCTGAATATGTGAGCCTTCCATCTCATGGTCGACTGATTTACCAATATCATGTAATAAACCTGCACGCTTTGCCAGCCTTACGTCCACTCCGACCTCCGCTGCCAAAAGTCCGGCTAACTGCGCTACCTCGATCGAATGCTTCAACGCATTCTGCCCATAGCTTGTACGGAATTTCATACGCCCAAGCAGGCGCACCAGCTCTGGATGCAGGCCATGGATGCCTGCTTCTAAAGTAGCCGCTTCCCCTTCTTCCCGGATCATATTTTCCACTTCTTTTTGCGCTTTTTCTACCATCTCCTCAATTCTTGCAGGATGGATACGGCCGTCAACGATCAATTTTTCCAATGCGATGCGCGCCACTTCCCTTCGTATCGGGTCAAACCCGGAAAGGATCACGGCTTCCGGCGTATCATCGATGATAAGGTCAATCCCCGTCAACGTCTCCAACGTACGGATATTACGCCCCTCACGCCCTATAATACGTCCTTTCATCTCATCATTCGGAAGCTGGACTACAGAAATCGACGTCTCCGCCACATGGTCTGCGGCGCATTTTTGAATCGCGTTTACAACATAATCCCGCGCTTTTTTATCCGCTTCTTCCTTCGCCCTTCCTTCCATTTCCTTGATCATTTTTGCAGTATCAAGCTTCACATCTTCTTCCACGGTTTTTAAAAGAAATTCTTTTGCCTGTTCGGAGGTCAGTCCGGAGATCCGTTCCAGTTCCTGTAACCTTTCTTCATTGAGCCTTGCGACCTTTTCTTTCTGCCTGTTGATCTCTTCTTCCTTTGCAGCAAATCCAGCTTCCCGCTTTTCAATAGCTTCTAATTTTCGATCCAAATTAGCTTCCTTTTGCTCAATACGGCGTTCATTCCTCTGTATCTCCGCGCGGCGGTCTTTCATCTCGCGGTCAAGCTCATTTTTGGTACGGATAGACTCTTCCTTAACCTCCAACAAAGCTTCCCGTTTCTTCGCCTCGGCTGTCTTTACTGCATCATCGATAATCGTCCTTGCCTTATCTTCCGCCGATCCTATCTGGGCCTCTACAACTTTCTTTTGATAAGCAGAAGTGACAACATATGTGACAGGCACAGCAATCACAAGCGTGATCAACACTGCAACAATGATCTGTATCATAGTGATTGGCATTACAGGAGCACCTCCTTATTTAGTTTTCATTGTACATATAACACACATATCTATCTGTCATAAATAACAATAATTAAATTTTATACTTTCCCCCGCATAATGTCAAGCATCAACATAAGATTCGTTGCATTCGGCGCTGTTTTCGTTATGATACACGGCCTAGAGGCGTTGTGATGTTTTTTGTCTTGCTCTCAATTGGAAATTTTTATATAATAATAACATTTAACAGATTCTGTGGCAGGTAAAAAATCAGACGATTCTTTCGTACAGGAGCTGGAACAGGCCGTGAAAGAAGCTAGAAAAAACCGGATATGTAGGCATGAATATATGACATTATTAATGCGTGACCAAGAAAATATGGAAAAGGGGCTGGCAATCTGAAAAAATAAAGAAACGCATATCCCGGACACAGTCTTGCACAGGCTTTACGGCACATTCTGATGGGGGTATATTTTATAACGGACCGAACGGCGGGGAAGGGAAAACCGGCCTAGCAACCGGTTCCAGTACCCCATCCCCTGATCAAGAGATCCGGAAAATCCTAATAGAGCCTTTGTTGCGCTTATGAATATAGGATTTCCTCTTGATGTTGTTGACTCGGTTCATGGATTTTCCCCGCACAGATCCGGTGACTGTCAAAGGTTTTACAAAAATAAGCTATACTTTAACTGTAACGGATGGTGGAACAAGTACAATAAACCGCGGAAAGGATATACGCATGCCATGAAAAAAAATTTATTGCTAACCGACCTGATTTCCATTAATTGGAATAGAATCATGCAAGCAGTTGCAGATCACAAAGAAGAATGTATACAATTTATCAAAAAATATATCAATCTGGGCGCTGAATACCGATCATTTGGAATTGCGCCTTTTGAAAAGGAATGCGGGATAAGTCAAAATAAATTTGAAAAAATTGCATTAGAAATGATAATTAATGGAGATTGTCCAGAATATTGTTTTACTGTTTTAAATAATCTTCTGCTCAGCAGTTATTTAAGCAATTTTGACTATTTTTGTAATATAGTTATTTTTCAATTTATATTACTAGAATATAACGACGATATTTCTGTAAGCCTTCTAATAAAACTGCTTGGCTCAATGTTAGGATTAGATCATTTTTATGAATTAAAATCTGAATATACAGAATATTTTCACGACTTTGCGGACACGGTGTAGTCTGCAAAACAATGGCGCTGCCGTTATCCAGAAATCGAGTAGGGGAGCTCTTTCTTCCCTACTCGCCGCGCGGCCCGCATGCTGCGTCAGCAGCAAACTTCCATATGCGGGCCTGCGCATAAAAGAAGCCCCGGACTGCCTGCTGCTACAGTCCGGGGCTTTGTCTTTTTCATTTTCAGGAAACAAAACTATTGCTCTCAACCCTGCCCATAATAAGCGTTCTCCCCATGCTGTCAGCCAGCAAATTAAATTTATCTATTACCGCAGGTTTGCAGCAAATTAAA
>CANDMI010000006.1 GCA_947385775.1 uncultured Eubacterium sp.
AGTGATGCTTGGCGGGGAGTTTTGAAACGCTTAAATTTTCGATAACCAGCCGGAAGCAAGCCGGAGGTCTGTCCGGATGTGACTTGCGCAGGGATGTTAGAAGCTCTTAGCATTCTGTTTACAAACAGGATTTTCGGGCAGGGATGCCCGAAAAAGGAGACTGCGCCATGGATGGCGGTAGGTCTCCGGTCCGTCCGGTATCGATAACCAAGATACAGAATGTTTAGAGCTTCTTACATCCCGAAGCCGGAACATCCGGACAGGCCCCCGGCTTGCCTCCAGCGTCCGGGTAGCGCAAACCTTCAAAATATCCCAAAAACTCAACTGCTGGATAACGCCCTATTATCCATATTCTTTCACAGTATACCTCCCCCATGAAAAGTAACGTACAGCCAGCCGATGTGAGCAGTTAAATTATGCACAGTTCCTTAACCCCGCTTCCCTGTATAGGCCCCCGCATCGAACCATTGGATCATTCCTTATAAGCCCTTTTATAATACCTCCAATAAGGAACCGCAAACGATATAAAAGTCACCAAATATAGAACGAACATGACGCAAAAAAACGCCGCAAACCCATACATGTCATTTAAGATCTGTATCACAATCTGGGGAATGATCCCTAAGAAGAATATCACCAAAAGCGGTATCATACGCCCCAGAAAAACCCGTTTCATCATACCAAGCCTGGAAGCGTCGTCGCAAAAAATTTCTTCTTCCGTCCCATCCATTTCCGAAGCCGCTTTTCGAAAATAACTGTAGCCCACATAATTTTGCATATACTCCCATCCGCAATCGCGAAACATTTGTATGTATTCATTTTTTTTAGAAACACTGTCCGGATTGAAGTCTAACTGGTAAACCACGTCTTTTGGCTCGCATTTTCGAAAATGATACAGGCAAAAACCGTTGACAGAAACAAACTCCCAGCCATTTTTATGCTGCTTCCTAAGATAATTTTCCTCTTTATCCCATGCCGGGATCGGGAAAAACTTTAATTCTGTTTTTGTGTCATTCATCCTATCTTACCTCCGCCATGCTATGATATAAACGCTCAATCCGCTTCATCTCCAGATCAAGCACCTGATTCCCAAGCTCTGTAATGCGGTAGATCTTGCGGTTTTCCTCTTCCCGGATAAACCTTATCAGCCCGTCTTTTTCCATTTTCGAAAGGCTCCCATACAACGTTCCCGGGCTGATCTTTACCTCTCCTCCTGTCAATCGCTCCGTTTTTTTTACGATACCGTATCCATGCATTTCCTGCTTTAAACACAGCAAAATGTAAAAACCAGTCTCGGTCATTGGCGCATATACTTTTTTAATATGTTTATTCATTCCATACCTCACATTGCAATACGATGCATCGAACTTCGATATAGGATAGTAACAGTATAGCGCTGCGATATAGGATTGTCAAGGGAATTTGTGTTTCCATATGCGTGCCCGCGCATAAAAACAAGCAGAAAAGTACGCTTTCCTGCTTGTTTTCGCTCAAAATATCAAATTATCTAACTGTCTAAACCGCCACCGGATCAAACAACGACAGCTCTGGCGTGCCTAGCTGATGGCGCAAGATCATTTCCGAAACTGGCTATATGCCCTCCCAGCCGTCATCCCGCCGCGATAAAACGCCAGCTCGCTTACGGTCACCATCTGATAGCCCGCTGATTTCATGTTGCGTACGATCGTATCCGCCGCGTCCGCGGTTGGTTTGTGCAGATCGTGCATAAGCACAACGGCTCCGTCATAGGCATTCTGGTTTACGCACTGTATCGTGGAAGCCGTGTTCCTGGTTTTCCAGTCCAGCGTGTCTATCGACCACATGATCGTAGGCATTCCCGCCGCGGAAAGAACCGTAGCGTTATAGCTTCCTCCAGGCGGGCGCATAACGTGGATATCCACGCCGCATTGATTTTTTACGACGCGGTTCGTTGCGGATATGGCCGATTGTATCTGCGACGCGCTCATCCCGCCGAGGGTATTGTGCCCATATGTATGGTTTCCGATTTCACATCCCAATGCCGCTTCTCGCCGAATGCTTGCGCTAAACTGGTTGACGCGGTTCCCTACCACAAAAAAAGTCGCATGGGCCCCATATTTTTCAAGCGCGTCCAGCACGATCGGCGTATACAAAGAAGGCCCGTCGTCATACGTTAACGCGATCATCTTTCGGTTTGCGTCAATCGCCATCTGGCTGGACGCTTCGCTTAAATTTCCCCATCCGCCATTTTTATCCATTGCGCGCACCCGGTACTTATAAAACTGTCCTCCAGTTAGCTTTTTATCCGTAAAAGACTGGTTCTCCCCTTTTACCGTCGCTATCTTTTCATATTCTCCTGCATTCCCTTTTCTTAAAATCTGATAGGAAGAAGCTCCTTTTACCCGTCCCCAACGAAACGCCAGCTTCCTGGAACCCGCCAGGTTCGAAACCGAAGAAAGCTTTGCTTTTTCCAGAGAAATCCCTTTTTTTATTTTGCTGTCCGCCCGTTTGTCACGGCCCTTATCGTATATGGTCAAGCGGTAATAATAAACCTGTCCCGCAGGGCATTTTTCATCTAAATAATGAGTCGCTTTTTTCTTTTGGAAAATTTTTTGAAACCCGGCGTCCTTTTTCGTACTGCGAAAAAGCACATATTCAGCCGCGCCGTCCACCTTTTTCCAGCTGATTTTTATCTTTCCATTCGTCCTAGAAGCCGCCTGGATGACCGGCTTTTTTAGCTTCACCTCATCTTTTTTGTCGTCATCCGGCTCATCCTTTCCTGGGTCATCCTCTTTTGGATCGTCAGCTTTATCCTCCCCTGCATTGCCATCGTCCGGTTTGTCATTATCTGGTTTATCTTCACCTGTATTGCCTTCATCTGGTTTGTCATCATCTGTATTGCCATCGTCCGGTTTGTCACCATCTGGTTTATCTTCACCTGTATTGCCTTCATCTGGTTTGTCATCATCTGGTTTATCACCATCTGGTTTGCTTTCATCCGGTTTATCATTATCCAGCTTTTCATTGTCCGGTTTATTATCTTGCGCCTTATCATTTCCAGTTCCATCACGCTGCGTTTTTTCGTTTGCGCTTCCAACACCATCCGCGCTGGTTCCACTCCCTATCTGCCCGCTTGGATTGATCGATCCCGCAAATGTCGCATACGTAACGTCTCCTGCCATCACCATGCATGCAAGCGCGGCTATGCCAATGCTTTTTACCGCTTTTTTTACGATTCTCTTCCTCATAAAGCTTCATCTCCTGTTCTTAATCTTTCGTTTTTTTGCACTTTCCTCGTGGGTATAAATCACATTCGCCGTTTATTTCATCCACCATCGCCGCGGGCTTTGCGGACAGCTCGACCCATGCGGGGATAAAACCGCTTTTTATGGCGTTTTTTACAGAGCGGATATTTGACCAGGCGGAACAATAAAAGGGCGTTTTCCCACGCTTTATGATTTCAAGCGCAAGAGAGCTTGTAAGCGCAGACGCGACGCCCCGCCTCCTGTAACGCGGCAAAACGTCCACTCCGATCTGCCACATTTTTTCACAATCCGCAGAGCATCCGGCAAGGCCGATAAGCCGCCCGTTATGATACGCCCCAACTCCAAGCACGTCCAGGCTCTTCCTCTCTTTGCAAAGCGCGTTGCTCCACTCCGGCAAATAAAGGGGTTGAAAATCCGCCTGCGATAGCGTCCGAAGCTCATACCCGCACGGCCTTTCTTTTAGCCTGCTTAAATCCGGCAGATAATATTCCGCCATAAAACAGATTTTTTGACCCTGTTTTTCAAGCCGCCTGTTGAGCCAGTGCAGATTTGGCGTTTCAAAACAGTGGTAAAATTCAAACTTTCCAATATATTCTGTCACCACGTCCCGGACATCCTGCGTGACCGCCGCCACAAGATTATTCCCATAGGAAACCAGGCTGCACGAAACAGGCTCTTTGATATACTTTCTGGCGCGCTTTGAAAGCTTATAATCCACTACGACATTTTTATCCGAAAGAAAATCCAATGCGGCGCATCCAATATCCCAGGCGGACTGCTCCATGGCAGTCTGTAAAATTTCTTCATTCGTCATATTTTTCCAAAACATCTGATATCCCCAAAATCATCCCATCCTATGCCTGCCTTTCTCTGCAAAACCTATCCCCCATCCGCCTGCCGCGTTTCCAGAACTCGTGGACTCCTGGATTCCTTTCCCGGCGCCCATTGGACTTTTGGATTCCTTTCCCACATCCGATTATAGCACAAGAAAACGATTTTACCAGCGCTTCTTTTCACATCTTTCCATATCTTTATATTTTTTATTACAAAAGCCCGAAACGCCACTATTGCTTATGCAGGTCTTTGCCGGCATAATTATGAAAAACCTCGTGGGTAAGCTGCATGATCTTTAACACGTTTTCCTTCGTCGAATCATCGTATTTTCGCACTTCCTTTAAAATTTCATTCTCGATCGGCAGCGCCGCATTGTCGTACTGCTCCAATAAAAGGCAGTCGATCGATGTGTCCAGCGCATTTGCGATCGCAAGCAAGACATTTAACGACACCTTCGTATGGTTGTTTTCAATATTGGAAATATGCGACGTGTTGCAATGCACCATCTCCGCGAGCGTATCCTGCGTCAGCTTCCTGCTCTGCCGCACTTCCTTGATCCTTAACCCTAGTTTTTCATAATCAATTTCCTGTTTCATTTCGTATACCTCCCTTTTGTCTGTAAAAATAATTTGATGTCCTGATTGTAATATCCTAAAATCCGTGTTAGAATCATCTATATAAGTTAAAAACACTTATATAGACAATACAAGGAGGAAATCATCATGAAAAAAAGACTGCTATCCGTCATGCTCTCATTGTGCCTGGCGGCAGGAACGGCTGTATTTCCTTACAGTGCAAAAGAAGCTTTTGCGGAGGAACAAAAGACCATCGACGGCCTTTTATATGAAGAGGCGCAAGACGGGTCGATTACGATCACAGGATATTCCGGGAAAGCCCAGACTTTGACGATTCCGGGCGAGATCAATGGAAAAGCGGTGACACAGATTGACGACGAATCGTTTCTCGTTTGTAAAACCCTAAAAACAGTCACCCTTCCAGACAGCCTCACCAAAATCAACTATGGCGCTTTTGCGGGCTGTAAAAACCTAAAAAGCATTTCGATTCCACGAAACGTTTCTGAAATTGGCTCCGGCGCTTTTTCCGGCTGTGAAAGCTTAGATACGATCATACTGCCAAGCGCCGTTACAAAAATTGAATCCGGTGTTTTTGCTGACTGCAAAAGCTTAAAAAACATTACGGTTCCAGTCCATATCACAGAAATTAGCTCTGAAGCCTTTGCCGGATGTGAAAGCCTGGAAACTTTTCCTTTCCCAGACGATCTGACAACCATTTATGGAGCCGCTTTTAAAGATTGCAGGAATCTAAAAAAAGTGGATCTGCCAGAGAAATTATCCTCCATTGACCAGCTTGCCTTTGAAGGCTGCACAAGCCTGGAAAATATTTACATACCAGAAAAAGTAAAAAATATAGGAAATGAAGCTTTCGCACACTGCACAAGCTTAAAGTCCATCACTGTGGATATGGGCAATCGATCCTATGGTGATAATAATGGCATTTTATTCACTTATGACAGATCCACTTTGCTTTGCTGTCCAGGCGGGATGCCACAGGATAAAATCGCATTCACTCCTGAAACAACAATAATTGCGTGCGGCGCTTTTGAAGGATGCCAAAACCTGGAAAGCATTTCCCTTCCAGGATCCATAAAAACAATCGAATCAGGCGCGTTTTCCTTTTGTATAAATCTAAAAAGCATCGAAATACCGGATTCGGTACAAGAAATCAACCCAAGCGCGTTTTCAAACTGCATCCGGCTAGAATCTTTTATAGTTGATGAAGTCAATACAAAGTTCTCCTCATCCGAAGACGGCGCGCTTTATAATAAGGAAAAAAATACGCTCCTTTTCTGCCCGCTTGGGAAAAAAGGCAAGTTTCAGATTCCAAATACCGTCACAACCATTGCGGAAACTGCGTTCAATGGCTGCTCCGCTGGAAAAGGGTTCAATTCCCTTTATGACAATATCCCAAATATCGGGAAAGGCTGCGCAGGCTTAGAAAGCATTGAAATCCCGGAAAGCGTCACCGACATCCATAACGGGGCTTTTAATGGCTGTACAAACCTGGGCGCCATTGAGGTGGATGAAAATAACCAAACCTTCGCATCCGCAGACGGCGTTTTGTATGATAAAAATAAAACGAAGCTGCTCTTTTGCCCGGAAGGAAAACAAGGCGACTTAGTCATCCCGGATACCATAACCAATATCGATTACAGCTCTTTTGGGTACACGAACAACCTAAAAAGCATCAGCATACCGGAAAACGCGGCGCTCGATTTAAAAGTCTTTTATAACCTGACCGGCTTAGAGGCGTTAAATATAAAAGACCCTAAAAACTTTACCTGCGTTGACGGCGTTGTATACAGCAAAGACAGCGAAACGCTTTTATTCTGCCCGAGAGGAAAAAAAGGAAGCCTTACCATCCCGGCAAACGTGACAGGCATTGGCGAAGACGCGCTAAGTGACTGCGCAAAGCTTACCGACATCACGATTTCGGATTCTTTTACAGCATTTTCAGATTTGCACGGCTGTGACGGGCTTACATCGGTAACGGTTCCCGCAAGCCATAAAACCTGCGCCTCCGTTGACGGCATTGTATACAGCAAGGACGCAGACGAGCTGGTTTTTTATCCAAACGCAAAACAGGGCGAATTTCAGATTCCAGACAGCGTCACAACCATTTGCCAAAAAGCATTTTACGGCTGCCATGGACTGACGGGCATCAACATCCCAGTTGGCGTGACGCTGATCGAAAGCTTCGCTTTTGGAAGCTGCCATGCGCTTACAGACGTATATTATTCCGGCAGTCCCTCGCTTTGGGACGAGGTTTATCTGGAAAGCGGCAATTCCAATTTGTTAGACGCCGCCATGCATTACGCGATTGAAGAGCCGAATCCGGACCCGCAGCCAGATCCAAACCCGCAACCGAATCCGTATCCAAATCCGTATCCGCAGCCAAACCCGCAGCCAAATCCGTATCCACAGCCAAACCCGCAGCCGAATCCGCAGCCTACGCCAAACCCGCCGGAGCCTGCGCCGATCCTGCCGCCTGCTCCGACCCCAGACATCCCGGTGGAGCCTACTCCTGTCACGCCGCCGGAGCAAGACCCGCCTGTCACGCCGCCAGACCCATATCCAGAGCCAGACATGCCGGACAAATGGGATTTTGTGCGAAAAAAAGGAGAAGGCATTTCTCATGGATACAACTTTTACTGTGTTACGAAAACAGGCGCGGAGGTCACCGTCACCCAGACCTTTGAAAAAAAAGCCACGATCCCATCCTCCATTTCCATGGACGGGATCACTTATAAAGTAACGGGGATCACGGCAAACGCGTTTTACGGCAATAAAAAGCTAAAGAAGATCACTATCGGCAAAAATGTGCGGATGATCCAAAAGAACGCGTTTCGCAGCTGCAAAAACCTAAAAAGCATCGTCATAAAAACGAAAAAGCTAAAAAAGGTGGGAAAAAACGCGTTCAAAGGCATCCATGCAAAAGCCAAGATCAAGGTTCCTTCGCAGAAAGCAAAAAAATACAAAAAGCTGCTCAAAGGCAAGGGTCAGGGAAAATACGTAAAGATCACAAAATAAAAAAAGACCGTCACGCCATCTATGCTATATTGTCTATATAAGTGTAAATTATATTTTCAAATAAATTAAGGAGGAGAAACATGAAAAAAAGACTGCTGTCCGCCGCGCTTTCCCTGTGCCTAATGGCAGGAATGACGGCGCACCCTTACCATTACGAAAAAACCTTTGCGCAAGAAGAAGACCCGTCAGAAGACGACCAACCAGAGCAATCCGAACTGACAGAGGGCGATTACGAATATACCATCGCGAATGATGGGACGGCGGTGATCCTGCATTACCACGGAAAGGAAGCTGACGTTACGATTCCATCCATTCTTGGCGGGAAAATAGTTACAGGCATTAAATCCCACGCTTTTTGTGAATGCCAAAACCTCAAAAGCGTCACCATCCCAAGCGGCGTGACAAATATCGAAGTCGAAGCCTTTTACGCCTGCCTGTCCTTTCAATCCTACACGGTGGACCCTGGCAACCCATCCTATTCCTCCAAAGACGGCGTGTTATACAATAAGGACGGCTCTGCGCTGATCTCATGCCCAAGCGGGAAACAGGGCGATTTTAATATTCCAGACGGCGTAAAAAAATAGAATGGATCGCCTTTGTAGACTGCCTATACCTAGAAAACATCCAAATTCCGGAAACCGTTACCGAAATCGATGCCATGGCATTCCATACCTGCATTGGCTTAAAAACCATCCAAATCCCGAAAAACGTTTCGGAAATCTCGGAAGATACTTTCGTATTCTGCCTAAATCTGGAAGAGATCACCGTAGCGGAGGGAAATCCCGTTTTTTATAGTAAGGACGGCGTGCTGTATAAAAATGACAATGGGGAAAAAACCCTTTTTTCATGCCCGCTTGGGAAAAAAGGGAGTTTAGACATTCCAGAAGGCACAACAAAAATCGGCTTTTGCGCTTTTAACCACCGTTCAACCAAATTGGCCGAAGGCGGTATCTTTCGCGTTGACGACCCTAGGTTTGGGTATGGCTGTATGCTCTTAGAAAGCGTCACCATCCCGGACAGCGTGACAAAAATTTATGAATACGCCTTTTATAACTGTGCTGGGCTAAAAAGCATACGGCTCCCAGCCTCATTCGACGGTATCTATCCAAACGCCTTTTCATACTGCACAGGCCTGGAAAACATCGATGTCTCAGATAACAATCCATCCTATTCATCCGAGGACGGCGTACTTTATAACCACGATAAGACACAACTGGTCTGGTATCCAGCCAAAAAACAGGATACATTCAACATACCGCAAGGCGTGACGGATATTTGCGTCAAAGGCTTTTCCAAAGACGCAAGCCTAAAAACCATACATATTCCAAACAGCCTTACAAATATCTGTCCAAAAGCATTTTATTCTTTATCCGGCTTAGAAGCGCTGGAAGCAGATGACGATCATCCAAATTTTAAGTCCATAGACGGCGTGTTATACAGCAAAGACGGAAAGGAACTTTTATTTTTCCCTGACGGAAAGAAGAGCAGCTTTGAAATTCCGGAGGGCGTGACAACCCTTTCGGCTACGTTATATGCAAAGCTTACCAGCATAACCATCCCAGTTTCCCTTACAGAGATTTCTCTTGATAGCTTTGGAGGATGCAAGCTCCTGACGGAAGTAAACGTAAAAGAAAGCAACGCAAAGTTTCGATCGGATGACGGCGTTGTCTACAGCAAGGACGGCACAAAGCTGTACATCTTCCCACGCGGAAAGCAGAGTGACAATTTCCAGGTTCCATCCGGCGTGACGCACATTGGAGAAAAAGCTTTTCGCTCCTGTGATGGCATAAAAAGCATAACCTTTCCATCGACACTTACAAGCATTGGAGACGAAGCTTTTTACGACTGTGATGGCATAAAAAGCATAACCCTTCCATCGACGCTTACAAGCATTGGTTATGACGCATTTGATTCTTGCTATAATCTCACAGACGTTTATTATGCCGGCAGTAAAGAACAATGGGAAAAAATTGAAATAGACAGCGGTAACTGGGCATTATCAGACGCGACGATACACTATAATTCCACCCTGCCGGAGCCCACGCCGGAGCCAGACCCACAGCCTACGCCAAACCCGCAGCCTGTGCCTGATCCGAACCCGCCATACAACCCGCCTGCTCCGCCTGCTCCAACAACGCCCGTAACCCCAAGCGTCCCTGGCACGCCGACCGCGCCTGTAACTCCAAGCATCCCAAACACGCCGACTGCGCCTGTAACTCCAAGCGTCCCAAACACGCCGACGAACCCGCCATCAGACCCGGACGGCGCAGCCCCGTCGAATCCATCCGAAAAACCGGGCGGCTCCGTCGCGCCGGATACGCCTGCAAACCAAGACGGCGCGCTTAAAAAGGGCGAGGGCTTCCAGTTTGGACAAAACCTTTACCGGATTTCCAAAACAGGCTCGGAGGTCGCCTTTACCCAGGCCGACTCTAAAAAAAGCGTCATCATCCCATCGACGATTTCGTTTAACGGCACGGACTATAAGGTAACGTCAATTACGGCAAACGCGTTTTCCGGAAATAAAAAGCTTACGAAAATCACGATCGGAAAAAACGTGAAGTTCATCAAAAAGAATGCGTTTAAGGGCTGTAAGAGCCTAAAGAGCATTATTATCAAGTCGAGAAAGCTAAAAAAGGTGGGAAAAAACGCGTTCAAAGGCATCCACGCAAAAGCTAAGATCAAGGTTCCTTCGCTAAAAGCGCAAAAATATAAAAAGCTGCTCAAAGGCAAGGGACAGGGGCAGTATGTGAAGATTACGAGGTAGGATGCGGATCGCGCGCTTTTATGATAATGCCGTAAGCGGGAAAGAAAGGCTTAAAAAACCTTTCTTTCCCGTGTAAATTAAATGGACATAATAGCGGCTTTATTGTATTTTAAGCTCAAACCAAAAGCAGGCTCCCGCCCCATTTTCACTAATGACCCCGTACCGCGAAGCGTGGGCGTTTAAAATTTCCTTTACAATGGATAAACCAAGCCCCGTCCCATGTTCGCTGCGCCTGCGCTCGCGGCTGGTAAAATACCGATCCCAAATATAGGGAATGTCCGCCTTAGGAATCCCCTGCCCATGGTCATATATTTCTACCCGGACGTTTTGCTCTTTTCGATACGCCAAAACGCCTACAACCTGATCCTCGCCCACATGGGTGATGGCATTCGCAATCAAGTTATAAAACACCTGGGAGATCCGCTGTTCATCCGCCATAGCCATAAGTCCCGGCTCTATGCGCCGCTCCATCAAAATCCCCTGCCGCTCACAAACAACGCGAAACTGAAAAGAAACTTTTTGCGCAAGCTCACTTAAATGGACAGGCTGAAAATCAAAGGCCGCACAATTGCTCTGCAACACAGAATAATCCAAAATATCATTGACCAAAAGCGTCAGCCGCTTGGCTTCCCGTTTTATAACCGCCGCGTCGCTTTGGCATTCTTCTTTGTTTTTCCATGACAGATCCTCGATCTTTTCCGCATAGCCGCCAATCAGCGTCAGAGGCGTTTTTAAATCATGGGTAATATTGGCAAGCAGCTCACGGCGGGATTTTTCCAGTCTGGATAAACTCTTCGCCGCCGCATCCAAAGAATCAGACAGCGCGTCCAGCTCCGCGCAAAAGCCCTTTTCAAACGCCGCGTCCTCCCCCGCGCCCGTAAGTTTTCCCGCCTGAGCGCAAATTGCCAAAACAGGCTTTGTAAACCGCTTGGCAAAAAAAAGGCAAGGATAAAGCCCACAAAAAGCAGCAGCCCGGTAACGGCAAACAGGATTGTCCGAAGTATTTTAACGGTTGGCTGCACCGCGCCCACCGGAGTGTTCATATAAAGCGCAACCGTTTTATCCCCACAATGAATGAGCTTTCCATATACTAAATGGCTGCCGCCGATCTCGGTGGCAGGCGTAAACGAAACGTACCCGCCAGGGCTTTCCAAAAGCCCCTGCAAAAATGAGGCGTAACCTTTTGGCAAATTCCGGTACTTCCCGATCTGCCAGCTCTGCTTTTTTTGTTTCTTCTTCCTGACTTTCTTGCTCCTGCGCGTATGCCGGGCTGTATTCGTCCACCCGGCATAAAATATTCCCGTCCATATCTGTCAGGATGACCTGCATGGAATTTTCATAGGCAATCCGGTCAACAATATGATAATCCCCTTCCTTTTCCATATTTTCAGCAATTTCACCCGCCGCGCGTTTCACATTTTCCAACTGCATCCAGTCATAAAAGCTTTGAAGAAAGACCGTCTGGAGCAGCCACAGGAGCGCCAGCGTGACCATAGAAAGCATCGCGAAATATTTCCACAGCTTTATCCCGATAGAATTTTTACTTAATTTCAAATTTATATCCCACTCCCCGAAACGTTACGATATAATCCCGACACTCTCCAAGATGGCCCCGAAGCAGCTTAACCTGCCAGTCAACCGTGCGATCTTCCCCGCAATAATCATATCCCCACACAGCGTTTAAAATAGCGTCCCTTGATAACGCTATGCCTTTGTTTTTTACAAAATAAAGCAGCAGATCGTATTCCTTCGCCGTCAATTCCACCCTATCTTCATCGATATAGACATTCCGCCCAAGCGCATCTATCCTGATCCTGCCCATTAAAATGCCCTCTTCCTTTCGCCTGGGCTGTCGGCGGCTTGTCACAACGCGGATTCTTGCCATCAGCTCTTTTGGCGAAAACGGCTTAACCACATAATCGTCAATCCCAAGCTCAAATCCCATCAGCTTGTCATATTCCGCGCCCAGAGCCGAAAGCATGATGATCGGGATATCCTTACGCTTACGGATTTCTCTGCTTGCCGTATAGCCGTCCATATCCGGCATCATAATGTCCATTACAATAACATCATAATCGTTTTGTCCGCAAAGCCAAACTGCCTCCCTGCCGCTTGCCGCCGTGTCCACAATATGCCCCTCATGCTCTGCATATCTGGAAATCAGCTGCACTATATCCGTTTCGTCATCCGTTATCAAGATCCGCGCCATGCCGCCACCCCTTTTTCATTTGTTAACGTCGAAACTTGCCATTAACATAACTGTAGGAAGCCTTAACCCCTTCCTCATACTCCGTATCCGCAATGCCATTTTCAATGAGGAAAGCCTTGCGCGCATCCTCATCTTCTATTTCCGCCGCCTCTTTATAAACCTCATTGCGTTTCACGCTGCGCTGCCTGCCCGCCAAATAGCTGTATCCGCTGGCATCCTTAGCGGCCTGCGTTTTCGTTCCAGCCGCCAAAACCGGAGCCGCTTGTAACATACAAGCCGCCACAGCAGCCGCAATCCCTGCAAATCTGATCGTCCTTTTCATAAAATCCACCTTCCTTATTTTTATTTGCCGGCCTGCTTGCCGGTGTCTATAATATAATCCCAAAATGTGGAACCTATATTTGACTTATTAGGAATCTGTGTGGAATCCGCGCCGCTAAAAAATAAAAGGCGCATATTTAGTATACTGTATCCCGCAAATATAAGTCAATGCGCAAAGTTAGCTGCAAAGCTACGGAAAAGCGCCGCAGGCGCCTTTGCGAATGGCGCGGGCTGAACTTTACAGCATATTTAAAATATCCCTTATCCTATCTTTTGATTATGCCCTGAATTTCCCGCATATGGAAACCGCGGCCCACACAAATGAAAAGAAAGATCCTCCCTGTCCACGAACCCCACCGTTTTATCGCTGTCATATAATTCAAGCAAAAACGCCGCCATCTGTTCGCCCGTATGATACGCTCCAAAGGCTTTGTCATAATCATACGCACTGACATCATTTGCAACCATGCCAAACTCTGTTTTTGTAGCGGCAGGCGCGAAAACCTTCGCGCGCATTTTTGCGTAAGCCGCGTCCAATTCCCATGCCAGCCCTTCTGTAAACGCGCTGACATAAAACTTCGTCGCGCAATACGTGACTGCGTTAGGCACGATCGTATAGCCGCCGCAGGATGAAACGTTAATAAGCTGCGCCCCCTGCGTATCCTTAAAATCCCTGGCAAACAGAGACGAAAGGGCCGTCAGCGATTCCACATTTAAGCGCAGCATCCTGCCAGCCTTATCGAGATCCTGCTCCCATACGCTGTCATAATCCCCAAAGCCCGCATTGTTGATCCATGTCTTTAAAGGATACGCCCTTACGCTTTCGTATAGCTTAAAAACGTTTTGAACCACCGACAGATCACAAACCCGGATCACAATATCCAGCTTTGGATCAAACGCGCAAAGCTCCTTTCGCAAATCTTCCAGCCTGTCTTTCCTGCGTGCGATTAAAATCAAATTGCTCCCCCGCCGCGCAAACGCTTTTGCCGTTTCATACCCGATCCCCGCACTCGCCCCGGTGATCGCCGTGTATCCGTTTTCCTTCCAAACCATTTACAAAACCTCCTCTTTTTTGATATAATTGTAAAAAGAAACGCATTTGCATTTTTAAATGAATCCGAAATGCAATACGCATCATACAATGTAGAGTTTGCTCTATGTCAAGAGGTAAGGGGTGATTTTTTTGGAATATTCCATCGGAGAATTTTCGAAGCTTACAAATTTAGGGATACATACCCTGCGCTACTATGAGCAGGAAAATTTAATTACGCCAAAACGCAACTCCAGCAACCGCCGCCGTTATTCGGAAAACGACCTTGCATGGATTCAGTTTATCAAACGCCTAAAAGACACCGGCATGCCGATCAAAGAAATACAACATTACGCAAAACTGCGCTCCCAAGGCGACGCTACTTTAAATGAAAGAATGGAAATGCTGATAGATCACCGTAAATCCCTGCATCGGCAGATGGAAGCGTTGCAGGAACATATGGCAAAGTTAGACGATAAGATTTTATTTTACAGGGAAGAGATTGAGGGGTTGAAGAAGGAATGATTTAGCGGACGCGGCTGTCGCTTAAAAATATCCTCCTTTGCCCCTCGCGCATTCACAGCGCTAACATATTATAATTTTTCAAACCACACATCAATCAAATCTTGCACCAAATGCTTATATTGCTCTTGCACCTGCCGCAATGTAACCATATTTGTTTTCACTTTTCTTTCCCATATATATTTTGTAACTTCACTGAAATCCTGACTTTCAATAATTTCCCTAAAACACGCTTCTCGATCCTTACTATGGCGATATTTGTCCATTTGCTTTTTCATATGGAAAGCGCTATTCCAAGATGGAATATAATTTCTTTTCCAATATATTTCCAGCCAATAATCATAACTGATCCATTCATTATTCATAATAAGCGCTGGATATTTGTCAAATCCTATAATTGGCAAGCTGCCAAATTGTTCTTCTTCAGAATCCACCATATTCCAAAACGATAAAAAGCCATCTTTCTGCGTTTTCTCATCAGCTGCAATACCTGTATTTTCCTGTTTTGAAATCGAAAACAAAATTGATTTACAGTTTTCTTTAACAGTAACCTTTAAAATCGTTACCAGCTCATGGAATGGCAAAAGATCATATTCAAATGCCTCCTGCGGCATTTGAAACATATATTCTTTTTTATCCAGCAGACTGGAATAAACATTTATTCCAGTTGCGCCTTTCCCAAGCAGACCAAAAAGCGTTCCTGTAAACTCCTGTTTCCAAGCATCCTGATCCAACTGATTAATCGGCATATTTTTATTTGGTATATCTAAAAACAACCGAAAATAAGGTTTTGAAAGTTCCAGCAGCACACTGTCAAATATAAAACCAGCATCGCTAATATAGTTTTCAAATACTTTTGCAGAAGCCGGAATAAAATTCCAGATAATATTATTCTCTGGTTTATCCCTTCGCAATTTTGAAAAATCCCGTAAAATTTTGTTTGTACCTTTTACAATTGTTCTGTAATCATATTTTGATTTATGCCAGGCGCTCATAAAGCTCATATAGTGATTGTACTTTTTTTGCAAATCTTTTACCTGCGTATTTGTCATGGCAACAATGTTTTTATTTGTTGTACGATCCAGCCAGAATGTCACATAAATGAATATATAATTTTTAAAAATTGATACGATTTGGTCTTCCATCCTGATTATATATTTTTGTTGCCCGCAATCCTTATGTTTTATATGCCATCTTTGTAAAAAATAATCCAACAAAGATAATGCGGACATATCCAGTGAATTTAAAAAATGATATAAATCAGAATTATAATCCGGTTCCCAATCCTGAATGGATTGATGTAAAACTGCATCCACTATTTTAAGACCTATCATAAAAGTAAAAATTTCTGGCTCAGATGCTTTAATATCCCTTATATCTTCTTGATCTAAAAATTCTTTTTCTAATTTCACAGCATATTTCCATACACTTTTTGCATTATGCTCTTTTTTATAATATCTGTTTGCGCAGCAAGCTATTGACTGCATAAATTTTTGATGGTCTGCATCTATGTATAATTCTTTCGCAAGGCGCTGATAACATATTTTGGCAAACTGAATGCCATCCTCCAGGATCAGGCTGTACCTTTTATATGCTTTATATGTTAAATCACTACGCGCCGCATTAATGATTTCATGATTGCCTTCCGCAAGTATATCCAATTTCTCTGCGAATATATATCTTTGTTTTGTTCGATAACTATATCGACGCAAAAAAATCCCATTAAAGCTTGTGTTTGTTAATTGTTCATAGGCATGATCAGAGGGATCTTTCACATAGTTAACCAGTTGCAAAGACATTAGCAGCTCTTCTTCCTTATCCCACAATAAAAACTTTTTATAATCATTACTAAATAAATAGAAATATCGGCTGCTTTTGACTTTATTTTGAATTTTATGCTCTAAATTTCGTTTCTTTTCCTGTGTTCCTACATCTGAAGGTTCCATCACGAATCCTTCTTCATAAATTTTTTTTGTAAATTCCGCCACAACGGGTTTTTGATTCACCCAAATCGGAAAAAGCGGTGAAATGCACCAATGCTTGATTTGTGAAATGATTGTGGATTCCATTTCATTTTCAAAGCTTTTAAAAAAAGATTCATCTTTATAACCTGCCAGATAAACCTGTTCCTGTTCTTCTGTCAGTTTATATGTGAAAGTAATGATCGTGCCGCGTTTCTTTAATTTTTTGCTTTTTTCACAAAATACATATCCGTCCTTTTTCCCAGAACATAGTGTTATTTCATTCGCCCTTTCTTCACTTTCCGATTTCGTCAAAATCTTCATCTGATCTGTTATCGCAAAAACAGTGTGAAGCCCTATCCCAAAAGTTCCTGTCGGTCTTAACCACTTTGGCATTTGCTGCAATTCATAACGGTATTGCTCTCTTTTTTTCCAGCTGTTTCCTACGATTAAAATATTTTCTTTTAATTCCGGAATACTGATCCCTATTCCAGAATCTTTAAATCTAAAAAATATTTGCCGGTTTTCAAGATCATAATTCAGCTGGATTTCGATTTTATACTTTTCATATATACCAGGATATTTGCGTTCCAATTCAAACGGAGATATCCTTTTACTCTCATCTCCCAGTTCCGAACAGATATCCCTCCAAAGCTGCAACTTAGAAGCATCAATTGCATTCTGGATCAATTCCCGTAAAAAAATGAATTTTGCTTCATGATAAAGACTAATGCTTTCTATCAAACGAAATGCCTTTTCGGGTGACAGATTAAATTTCAGATTTTGATCAGAAGATACGGTATCTTCACCATTTATTTTAATTTTATAAGATATTTCTGGTATCTGTATATTTAACTTCGAAGGAAGTATCTGATGTTTATTGAGTTTGATATGAACGATTTCTTGTTCCATCCAACTTTTCCAGATAATGTGTTCTTTCACGGTTCGCTGGAACACTTTTTCCACTTTTTCAATCAATTTTTTTTCGTCTTTTTCATCCACCATCCATTCCCGACGGCATTCCGTTTCTATATATTCCTTTATTATATTTGCGACTATATTTATTTTTTCATCTGAAATGTAAAGTGTTTCAACGCTTTTATGTTTAAAATAGTGGGCTAAACTTTCATCGCCTAACGTCCCAAATGTTGCGATCCCAACCTTATTAAATCGATTATTATCTAAATCACATAAATCCCCTAAGCGAAGTAAAAACGCAATCATCCTCGGGTGAAAATATTCCCCATAAAAAAAATCTTCTTTAGGCAAATTTTCCATTATTTTATTAAATTCCCATGTATGCGCCATAGATATAATATTGATCATTTTAATAATGCGATCTGGTAAAAAAGAATCCTCTACTCTCAATAAATTCGCCAAGCTTCCAGAATCTTTTTTTGTTATCTGTTCAATCCTTGTTCCATGTCTGGAACGATAATATTCCATTAACAGAATCGTTATGCTTTGCCTTATTTCAAGCGGCCAGAATTTTCCTTCATCACCGGTTTCTATTTTTCCAGATACAAGCTCCGCCGCTTTTTTTAATTCATCACTTTTATTTTGCACATGGTTCAAAAATTCTGTAAATTCCGCGCTGTCCCAAATATTTCGAACTTCTGTATCCGTATATAGCATACCAATATCATGCATATATGCGCACATCAAAATAAAAAACGTATCGACTCCTGAAAGCCTTTTCATATATTTCTTTCCGAGAATCGCTTCTATTGCGGATATGATACTAACCGAATGAAATGTATCATGCGTGCTATAAGTAGGGAACACAGTTACCATAGATGCAAGATATCTATCCAGTTTACGTCTTTGTAAATCATAAACACTTTCTAAACTTTTAATATTTATATCTATTTTTCCTAATTGCCTCAAATGTTTTTCTAAAGTAAACCTTTTTTTATCCATAATATACACCTTTACTAAATCTTTCATCCTGACGTTTTTAGGATCTGTCTTTTTATATTTTATAACAGCTCTCCTAAAAACTCTGACTCTATTCTTTTAGTAGTTAGTATATTACAATTTTCTCATGAAAACAAGCTATACTCACGAGCGATAAAGTTTACCATATGATTTAAGATAACAACGCTCGTGAATCGGCGTTATTGGCAAATTTTAGTGATTGTGAGTATACATTCGTCTCTTACAGCTTTCACACATGATGAGGAAAAATCTTTGGCATTTCATATTTCTTCTTATCAGACACACTTATCTCTTCGCCTAACTGCACCTCGATAAGCAAAAGCCCTTCCTCCCCCGCGCAGTACAGAATTGACCTTATAACAAAATAGAAAAACCTCCCACAAGCTTTGACTAGAGCGTGTTAAAAAAACTCTGACCAAAGCTTATAGGAGGTTTTTCTATGCATTCCCATCTATAAACTACAAAACGTAATCCATTCCATAAGAAAAATCTGATCTGTCTAAATTGTGACATATTTCTGCTATGTTGAGACAAATTTTTTATCTTACAGCTTTCCTTTGAAGGCCCTAATCAAACAAAAAACTCTCATTCTCCCTCGTAATGTCCACAATCCTGCCTAAAAAATAATCATTGTCCGTACGCTTTTTATATTCCTGTATCATCGAATAATCCTGCCACATATGCATTGGGAACACATGATCCGCGTCGATATGCTTCATAAAATAGCCAAAGCCCTTGTACGTATCCTTTCCCTGGCGCGGGTCCAGCGGGACGAAGGCAAACCGGAAATGCTCATTTTCAATTTTTCGCATCTGCCGCTTAAACATGCGCTCCATCCTGCCATTGATCAAATCCCCAACGCCTTCCCAATGCCACCAGTGCAGATCGCCGGCATGGTAAATGGAAACACCCTCCGCTTCCACGCAAAACGCGCATCCCGCATCGGTGGAAAGCAAGGTGCGAATGGAAATGCTGCCTACCTTATACTCTTTATCCGGCGCGGTATAAGTGATTTTATCCATAACAGACTGCGGATATCCATGCTTTGTCAAAAAATTCCGACTCATTTTACAGTCCTTTGAAAAGATAAAATAAACATTTGGATACTGATCCGCCAGCTTTAAATTGTCCATATCAAAGTGGTCCTTATGCTTATGGCTTGCAAACACATAAAACTCCTTGCTTTCATCCAGCTTTGGGATCTTGCCGCCAAACGAAAAGCCCTCCACTCTGTCTCCCGCAAAATAATCAAACAGCAAAATCGTACGCTCCAATTCCACAAGGAAGCTGCTGTGGTGTAAAAAAGTTACTTTCATCGTCACCTTTCCTTTCATTTATCCTTTCTGTCACAGATTGCCTTCTTCTTTTCCGCAACCATTAATCCACACATATCCCCCCTATTGCAGGCTTTCGAAAGATATGATATATTGATAAATAATCATATCATAAAAAACAAAAAACAGAGGTTAAAATGACAGATATCTTAATCATCGAAGACAACAAAGATCTGGCGGAATTGCTTTGCGATTTCCTGCGCCAGGAAGGCTACACCGTATCCATTGCAGACAATGCGAAAAAAGCTTTATCCTTATATGAGTCATACGGCGCAAAGCTGATCATCTTAGATATCCTGCTGCCAGGCAGGGATGGCTTTTATATTTGTGAAAAAATCCGCCAAAAAAGCAATACCCCGATCCTTATCGTAAGCGCGAAAACGGACAAAGACGACAAGCTGCTGGGACTGAATCTGGGCGCGGATGATTACATAGAAAAGCCATATGATATCGATATCATGCTCGCAAAGATCAGCGGGATTTTTAAGCGCAAATATTCTCTTGACGAAGTGACGGACGGATGCCTGCGCGTGGATAAGATAAACCGCATCGCATACAAAGATGATCAGCCGCTTGAAATGACCGCAAAGGAGTTTGACCTTCTTATCACGCTTATGGAAAACAAAAACCGGACGCTTTCCAAAGAATACCTGTTCCAGACAGTCTGGGGCAGCGACAGCGACTCGGAGCCTCAAACTTTGACCGTACACATCAAATGGCTGCGCCAAAAAATTGAAGAAAACCCGAAAAGCCCTCAAAAAATCCGTACTGTATGGGGCGTTGGATACCGATATTTGTCCGAGGAAGCGTCTTTCCGATAAAACGTCTTTCCAATAAAGCGTTTTTCCAATCACGCTCCCTTGGAGCTTTCCTTAGCCTGCCTGAAAGCTCCACATTTTTTTCGACTGCAACCTCGCCAGCTGTTTTCGGTATTCCGTAAAATCCACATCCAGATACGTCAACACGCCCTTTGAAAAATCCACCTCCGCCGTATGCTGGCAAGCCTTGATTGCCGCGATTTGATCTGATGGAGCGGGTATCTCTTCTCTATTATCTTCCATCGAAACTCCAGTCGATCCGATCGCATCCCTCGCCATTCTAAGCGCATCCGTAAATGTTTCTCCTTCTGTAAAAATTTCCATATCTGGAACATAGGCTAAAAAAGGATATTTCGAGCCATCATTTACGTTCAATATAAACGTTGGATATGTCTGTGTCATGTCATTTGCTCCTTTTCCTTGTCTTTCTCTCTATCCTATGATTATACACATGAACCGCCCAACACGCAATATATTTTTACTCCCCAAACTGCTGCTTCCCGCAAAATTCCTCCACGAAAACGCCGCCCTTATCCCAGCTGACGCGTATCCTTCCGCCCTTCATCGTATAATACACGCTTTGGCTGTCTCTTTCCATCCGTTCAACCGCTTCCTTGCCGGGATGCCCGTAATCGTTTTTTTCGGCGCAGGAAACCACGGATACAAGCGGCGTAAGCTTTTTTAAAAGCTGGGTGGAATTTGAATTTTTAGAGCCATGATGCGCGGCTTTATAAAACGATGTATGCTCCGCCCCTCCTTCCTTTGAAAGGCTTACCTCTT
Organism: uncultured Eubacterium sp.; assembly: GCA_947385775.1. Taxonomy (GTDB): domain Bacteria; phylum Bacillota; class Clostridia; order Lachnospirales; family Lachnospiraceae; genus Eubacterium_J. Next base: position 21,365 of record CANDMI010000006.1, read on the forward strand.
CCTTTTGTGAAATATCTCCGGAAAAAAACGCAAAAAAGCCGCTGTCCTCATACCTTAACGTCAGGCTTTGCCCGTTGCGGTCTTTTGCCGCGCGATTCGTCGGGCCATCTGTTTCTTTTCCATTCACTTCTATTTCATCCGCCTTTGGCGCAAGGCATACAAAGCGCGCTTTTTTTCCCTGTAAAACGTCTCCCTTATCCAAGCTTACCGTCTTTATGTTATGCCGCGAAAGCTTAGCCATAAGCATTTGACAGGCTTCATCCTTAGGCGCGCCCTTTGCAAAGACTGCCTGCTTGATCAAAAATCCCTGCTCCGCCAGCTCCTCGAAGCCGCTAATATGGTCCTTGTCCAGGTGGGAGACAAACCAGAAATCGATGTGGCTTACGCCCTTTGCCTTTAAAAACGGAAGCATCCGGTATGTCCCGACCTTACTTACGTCCGTGCTGCCACCGTCGATAAAAACCTCCTGTCCATCGCTCGTATGGATATAAATGCCATCTCCCTGCCCAACGTCTAACACATCCACCTCCGCCCGCCTTGGAAGCCGCAGGCACAGCACGCAGGCGCAAAGCAGGATTCCCGTATAAAGCAGCCGCTTTTGCCGCAGCAGGCTGCGCTTTTGGCTTTGTGGCTCCAATGCCGCCTCCTGCTTTTGTTTTTCGTTAAAAATAAGGTAAACGCATGAAAAAAGCAGCGCGTAATAACATGCCATCTGCCAGATTGCCGGTTTTCCGACCGCATACAATGACCCTGGCAGCTTTAAAAACAATCCTGCGGCCTGGAAAAAATATTTCAAAATGCCCGCGCACAAACCAAGCAACCCTTCGCTTATTATTTCAAAGACAACCCCAAAACCTTCTGCCACAAGCGCCAGTCCCCCTCCGGCAGGCCCGGTAAGCAGCGCCAGCCCCCCTCCGGCAAGCCCGGTAAGCAGCGCCGCTTCCACAAGCGGCAGGACGAGCAGATTTAAAAATATCGAATAGACCGGAATCTCAAAATAATACCACGCGGTTAGCGGAAGCGTCAGAAGTTGAATCCCAAGGCTTATAATCAAAGACTCCACAAGCCTATATTTAGGCTTTACGATCTCGCAGATTTCTTTTCCAAGCAACACCCCGGCAATCGCAAAAAAGGAAAACTGAAAGCCCGACAAAAACAGCGCGCATGGATTTTGCCAAAGCAGGAATACAAGGGCGACCGCCAAAGCGTTCCTGCTATCATACGCCCTGCCGCAGCACGCCGCGCCCAGGTAAATCCCAAACATGAGTATCGCGCGCATCGCGGAAAGCCCCATTCCCGTCATGCATCCAAACGCGAAAAGCAACGCCACCGAAGCTATCGTTGCGGTAACATAAGCCGCTCCCAGTTTCCGCAAAAGGCGGTATACGAAAGCTCCCAATATGGAAATATGAATCCCTGAAATCGCAAGGATGTGCGCGATCCCGCTTTGCTGGTAGATTTTTTTCACTTCTTCGGACAATGCCGATTTCTCTCCCAAAAGCATCGCTGCGATGACCCCGGCTTCTGTTTGCGGCATCGCGTTTTCAAACACCGCTAAAAGCCGTTTCTGCAATCGATAGCAGGCTTCCAAGAAACCGTTTTTTTGCGCGTCTTTCACCTCGTAAGGCGTATCTGACGCATAAATTTTTAAAGTATAGCCCCGGTTTTGGTAATAGCTTCGCTCATCAAAATTTCCTTCGTTGCGCGCGCCGGAAAATAGCTTGATCTTGCCTGACAGCAATACGGTATTGCCGATCACCGGCTCCTTTTCATCGCCAATATATGCGATCACACGTCCAACTGACCGGATTTTATCTGATGCATAAAGCGCATGGAGTGAATTTTGGATTTGACCAGATTCTTTTGATGGAATGTCCTCGCTGGAAAAGTCTTTGCATAAAAGCCCTCTTACTGGAAATTCCCTGAAACCAGATTTTTCTATTTTGGATATGTTTTGATCAGTAATTTCTGTTTTTTGAATTGTTTTTTGACGAATCGCTTCTTGATTTGCCACTGTTCGATGAATTGCTTCTTGTTGAATTGTTGTTTGACTGACTGCTTCCTGATAATTTTCTTTTTTAGAATTTTCTTCCTTTAAATAACAATCCGCCAGATCCACGACCCATTGTGATTTCTGTCCCGTCTCTTTAAACTGCTTTTTTACAATCTTCCCCTGGACGACGACTGGCGCGTCGTCGGCAAGCCCGCTAAGCTGGCGTTTTAATTGCGCGCCAGCCGTATACATACGGGATGCCGCAAGGGAAAATGACAAAATAAGCATTGCGGCGCGTCGAAACGCGAGCGCAAAGACCGCCTCTTTTCGCGCCCATAAGACGGATATGAAAAGCGCGGCCGCAAGCACAGCCGCCGCAAGCAGACGCTCCTTTTCAAAAGCCGCTTTTGCGGACAAAACGCCCATCACAAATAAAATCCCTATCTGGCAGGGATAACGCCGAATCATTTTCCATCCCTCCTAACCTTTATAAACAGCCGCTTATTCCTTCGACAATTCCACATAGCTGTAATCCGGCTGGTACATCTTGGACAGATCCAGGTCGTCGCGGTATTTTCCGCTGGTGTCGCCGTTTACAGATATCTGTACCGTGTCAATGTTTTCCAAAGACGCAAGGGAATTTACGATGGAATAGACCACAATCGGCTCTTGCAGCTCATAATTTTGTATTTTAAAGCTTTCATCCAAATTTACATAGCAGGCGCCGTCCACCACGGCAATGTTAATTAACTTCGTGCCGTCCGGAATCGTCTTTTTCGCCTTTTCCTTTTTCGGGCCTGCGAGCAGATGCTCCATCACAAGCTTTTCCATGGAAATGTTGCTATTGTAATACACCTGCCGGTTTTCCCTGACTAAGCCGTCCCCATCCATATTTGCAAAATACAGGTCAAGCGCCGCATGTTTAAAGGAGTTGATCTGCTCCCCCGGATTTTCCACAAAGGAATCGATCGTCATCCTGCCAACCGGCGTGCCGCCGCTGTCTAAAAGCGGCGCGCCGCGCACGGTAAAGCTGACGCTGTCGATCCCTTCGACCTGGGTCACGGTGCGCACCACCGCAAGGCGGCACAAAATCTCCGTAATCACATCCAGCTTATGGTATGCGCTGTTAAAATCCAGCTTCAGGCAGCCCTGGTCGGTCTCCCATGTCGTAACCTCTACGCCCTCCGGGATCGCCTTTACGTACTCTACGGTGTCCGTATCGGTGGCAAGCTCGTTTAAAAGCTCCTCTATCCTGCCCTCTGGCGTTTCCGCCTTAGGCTCGTAGCCTACCTGCACCGTCTGCGTCTGCTTATTGTCAATGTAGCTTACGTAAAAATCAAATTTTTTCTTCGATGAATGGCAGGCGATCAAAAAAACTGGCAGAACCACTCCGGGCAGGGCTTTTAAAACGATTGCCGCCCATGTTTTTTTTCTGAAAAATCTCCTCATACCTTGTCACCCTGTCATACTATATAATTCAACGGTATCCGGACATTGAAGATCGTGCCTTCCCCTTCCGTGCTGAACGCCTTGATCGCCCCGCGGTGCATTAATACGATGCTCCTTGTAAGCGCAAGTCCAAGCCCTGTCCCGCCGATCTCCTTGGAATGGGATTTGTCCACGCGGTAAAACCGCTCAAAGATACGGTCTAACGACTCTTCCGGTATCCCAATGCCGTTATCCTCTACTTTGATGTAGAAAAACTGGTGATCCGCGTTTAACGACACATGCACCCATCCATTTTCGGAATTGTATTTAATGCCGTTTTCCACAAGATTTGAAATCGCAAGCGTCAGCTTGACCTCGTCCACCTCCGCCGTTACCGGGCGAAAGCTTTCCAATACCAGCTCTACATTCTGCTTTTCCGCGATCGGACGCAGCCGCTTTAAAATAAGTTCCAAAAGATCGTTGATGTTTAGCGTCGCGATATTTAACCCGTCCACCGATTTATCCATTTTCACAAGGGAAAGCAGGTCGGTAATGATCTTATTTTCACGGTCGATCTCCGTTGTGATATCCTGCATAAATTCCTTATACAGCTCTAGCGGCGCGTCTGGCTGCGCGTTTAAAGCGTCCGCTAAAACCTTCATCGAAGTAAGGGGCGTTTTCAACTCGTGGGAGACGTTTGAGACAAATTCCTGTCTGGAATCGTCCAAAACCTTCATGCGGGCAAGCAGCTCGTTGGTGCGTTCGCAAATAAGCTCCGTTTCTGAATAGGAATGGATCATCAGCTCATCCTCTCCAAAGCCCGCCTGTATCTCATCGATGGACTTGGACAGCTGGATAAACGGCCTTGCAAGAAAGGACGAAAGCGCCACCGCAAGTATCACGCCAATCAGCCCCATGATCAATGACACCGCAAGCCCTATCCGAAGCAGATAGGCGACATGCGTCTGCGCCACATCCGTCGAAACGCTAATCAGCAACGCTCCTATCACTTCATCGGACATGACCTTATGAACAGGCACGGCCACTTCGACAAAGCCGTTTTTCGCGTCGTATTTGGTTACGTCCTTACCCTGGATGCATTGTACGACTTCTTCGGATATGATGAATTTCGCGCTGTCAATATCGTACGTGTCCCGGCAGATGCGAAGCGCGCGGTCGATGACTATGATCCTGCCGTCATAAATATTGGAAAGCTGCTCAAACTGCTTATTTATGACCTCGTTCGTATTATCCTCCAAATATCCGTAAGAGGCGATCTGGTCGGCAAGTATTTTGGACTGGGATAAAATGTCTACGATCTTTACATCGATCGCCCGCTTTTCGTAGCCTTTGACGAGAAAAACCTGCATCACGGTCATCGGCGTCAGCCCAAATATCAAAAGCACGACAAGCAGGCGGAACTTCAAGCTTTTAAAATAATCCAGCACTTTCTTTTTTGTCTTCATAGCGTCTCCCCAGAGCGTGTTTGTGTCTAGCTATGGTAATAATAGCCCACCCCCCATTTTGTATGGACATACTGCGGCTCGCTTGGATTCTTTTCGATTTTCTCCCTCATGCGCCTGACATGCACATCCACCGTACGCACATCCCCCGGATAGTCCGCCCCCCATACAAGGTTTAAAAGCTTTTCCCTTCCATACACCTTATTTGGATTGCGCACCAAAAGCTCTAACAGCTCAAATTCCTTTCCGGTCAGGTTGACCTCCTTGTCCTTGATATACAGCCTGCGGCTCTCACAGTCCAGCCTTAAATCCCCGTCCTCGATCTGGTTGACATGCTCCTCTACAACCTTCTTTTTCCCGGTGCGGCGCATGATGGCTTTGATCCTCGCTTTGACTTCCAAAATATTAAACGGCTTTGTGATATAGTCGTCCGCCCCATACTCCAGGCCCAGTATCTTATCCATATCGTCGCCTTTTGCGGTCAGCATGACAATCGGCACGTCCGAAAATTCCCGGATGCGCTGGCAGACCTCCATCCCGTCCATCTTTGGAAGCATCAGATCCAGCAAGATCATATCATAAATATTGGAAGCGGCTTTTTGCCAGGCTTCCTCGCCGTCGTAAGCGCAGTCCACCTCCATGCCATCCTGCTCCAGACTGAACCGGATTCCCTTTACAATCAGCTTTTCATCGTCAACCACAAGAACCTTCTTTGCCATGCTAACCTCCATTGCTACTGTGTTACTGTTATCTTATCCTGTATATTCGCGTACACGCCTTTCCCGATGCCGTTTACGTTTAAAATCTCCTCTTTCGAGGAAAAGCCCCCGTTGCTTTCACGGTAAGCGATGATATTGGCGGCCTTTGCTTCCCCGATGCCGTTTAAGGTCATAAGCTCTGCGGCGGAGGCGGCATTCAAATCAATAACCGATGCGCCAGCCGCGCCTTCTGCCGCGCTTGGCGCGTCGGAACGAAACTCGCCCTCTGCCTGCTTGCGGTTATTTTTTTCCTCCGCCAGCGTCAGTATTTCCAACATGTCGCCGTCCGAAAGCTCCCTTGCCTGGTTTATGCCCTTTACAGACGCGTCCTTTTTAAGGCCCCCGGCCCTTTGGATCGCCTCATAAACGCGGCTTCCGGCAGGCAGCTCATATACGCCGGGCTTTTTTACCGCGCCGCAGACATAAATAAAATAGGACTGGGACGGTTCATGGCGCGCCGTGTCCGCTTGCCCATCTTCCTTCCCGCCTTTCTTTTCCTGTTCCTCTTCCTCGCCTTCTGCTTCTATGACCGTCGCCTGCTGGCTGGAAGGCTCTTTTTCTTTTGCCTCCAAATACATCTGGGCGTCCTTCCTACAGCCGCTTATGCAAAAAGCCGCCCATATTAAAAACATGTATGCTGTAAATTGAAATTTATTCATTTGCATCCTCCTTTTTTATGATTCAAAAAAGGAGTCCCTCAATGCCTATCTCAATTATTTTATCGGAAATTTGAAATTATTACAATAGAATTTTCATCAAATTTTACAGCGACTGAATCCGTTTTAGCGCGGCAACGGTATTTTCATAGCTGCCAAACGCCGTCAGCCTGAAATACCCTTCCCCGCTTGGCCCAAAGCCGGAGCCTGGCGTGCCTACGACGTTCGCGTTTTCTAATAAATAGTCAAAAAACTGCCAGGAATCCATCTGCTTTGGCGTTTTTAACCAGATATATGGCGCGTCCACTCCGCCGTAGACTTCATACCCCGCGCTCACAAGCCCGTCTTTGATGGTTTTTGCATTGTTCATGTAATATGCGACCTGCTCTTTTACCTGGGCTTTGCCCTCTTTTGAATATACGGCTTCCCCCGCGCGCTGGATGATATAAGGCGCCCCGTTGTATTTTGTGCCGTGCCGCCTTGCCCACATCGCGTTTAAGGACACATCGGCGCATTTTAACTCCTTTGGCACAACCGTAAAGCCAAGCCGCACGCCGGTAAAGCCCGCGTTTTTGGAAAAGCTTCGAATTTCGATCGCGCAGCTTTTTGCGCCCTCGCATTCATAGATCGAATGCGCCACATCAACTTGTGAAATATACGCTTCATAAGCCGCGTCGTAAATGATGACCGCGCCAACGCGGTTTGCGTAATCCACCCACGACTGCAACTGCTCTTTTTTGATCGTCGTGCCAGTCGGGTTGTTTGGCAGGCAAAGGTAAATCAGATCCGGCGTTTTTTTCGGAAATTCCGGCACAAAGCCGTTTTCCCTTACGCATGGCATGTAAATGACGTTGCTCCAGGTCTGGGTGTCCGGGTCATACTCCCCGCACCTGCCCGCCATCACGTTGGAATCCACATAAACCGGATACACCGGGTCTGTGACCGCGATCTTACAATCTGCGTCAAAAATCTCCTGGATATTGCCGGAATCGGATTTCGCGCCGTCGGACACAAAGATCTCATCCTCGCTGATGCCGCAGTTTTTCGGCTCATAATCATTGGCTACAATGGCCCTGCGCAAAAAATCATAGCCAAGGTCTGGCGCATATCCGTGAAACGTAGCCGCATCCGCCATCTCGTCTATCGCCTTGTGCATCGCCTGCACCATAGCCGGAGCGATCGGCTGCGTCACATCCCCGATCCCAAGCCGGATGACAGACGCGTCTGGATTTGCCGCTGTAAACGCCGCCACTTTTTTTGCGATCGTGCTAAATAAATAGCTGCCTGGCAGCTTCTGGTAATTTTCGTTGATCTTAAACATTGGTTTTTCTCCTTTTTTCTATAAATAAAATTTGTTATGGAAGCTGTATCTCCCCTTCAAACACCTCTGTGGCAGGCCCCGTCATATAGATATCGCCCGACTCTTTTTCCCATTCGATCAAAAGCTCCCCGCCAAGCAGGCGCACCGTAACCGTATCGTCCACCAGACCGTTTCTTATCGCCGCGGCCGCGGTGGCGCAGGCTCCCGTCCCACAGGCAAGCGTTTCCCCGGAGCCGCGCTCCCAGACACGCATTTTTAGCGTATGACGGTCAAGGACTTCTACAAATTCCGTATTGATCCGATCTGGAAAGCAAGACTGGGTTTCAAACGCCGGGCCTGTTTTTTCCATATTAAGAGCGTTTAGGTCGTCTAAAAAAACGACGCAATGCGGGTTTCCCATGGAAACGCAGGTCATCTCATATTCGCTTCCCGCCACCTGTATCCGCTGTCGAATGACTTCATCGGAATTGGAATCGGAAATGACCGGGATTTTTTTTGCCGCAAACTCCGGCTTTCCCATATTAACGCGCACAAGCGACACTTTGTCATTTTCCACCGTAAGCGTAAGCTCCTTTACGCCGCTTCGCGTATCGATCAAAACCTTCGTTTTTTTCGTCAGGCCATGGTCGTATACGTATTTTGCGACGCAGCGGATGCCGTTGCCGCACATATTTCCCCTTGAGCCGTCGGCGTTATACATTTCCATTTCAAAATCCGCTTCTTTTGAGGAAGCCCCCTTAATCAAAATAAGCCCGTCCGAGCCAATCCCAAAATGCCTGTCGGAAACAAGCCTTGCCGTCTCTTCTGGAGAGTCAACCGTCTCTTCCAGGCAGTTTACATAAACATAATCGTTGCCGATGCCATGCATCTTTGTAAACTTCATATGCCGCCCCTTTCTTTATTAGTCCGCGCCAAGCAGGCTAAGGATCATCTGCGCCGTTTCCTGTAGCCCCGTGCCGTTTTCCATGCTCCGTTTTTGCAAATACCGATGGGCCTCATCTTCCGTAAAATGGTTCCGCTCCATCAAAAGCGCCTTCGCTTCCCCGATCATGCGCCTTTCCTGCTCCGTGCGCTCCTTTGGAGCGCTCCTTCGTTTTTTCTTCTTTCTGGCATAGACGCACGCCATCATCTCTACCGTCTCCAAAAGCTCATGCACCTTGAGCGGAACGGAAAGCCCCACAACGCCTTCCACCTCCCGCTCGCCCACCTGGCTTTTCGAGCCGATCAAAAGCATCTCAAAACGCGGGGAGAGGTATTCATGCAGTTCGCTGTACATCATATCTGGAAGGCGATAGGCGCAGATCAAAAGCCCGCTGTCTAGGCCGTTTGCCGCCGCAAGCGCCTGGGCGCCGCTGCCGCAGACGCAGTCCACAAGGTAGCCCCCTTTTATCAGGATGGAGCGGACTGCCTTCGCCTGCTCGGTTTTTGGAAACACTACTATGATATTCATATTGACTTCCGCCTAAATCCTGTACAAATATTCGAAAACCTCCCAATCCGTTACCGCGCTTCGATACCTGTCCCATTCTTCCTTTTTCGCCTTGATATATTTGCGGCTGACATGCGGCCCTAATGCCGCAAGCAAAAGCGGATCTTTTTCCAGCTCATAAACCGCATGGATCAGATCCTCCGGCAAAAGCTCGATCCCGACCTGGTCTAACTGGCGCCTGGTCATATCGTATAAATTGCCGTTTACCTCCTTTGGCGGCGTTTGCTTATTTTGTATCCCATCTAACCCCGCCGCAAGGCACATCGCCAAAAGCAGGTACGGGTTTGCCGCGGAATCCGGGCTTCGAAGCTCAATGCGCGCGCTGCCGCCCCTTGTCGATGGGATACGGATAAGCGGCGTGCGGTTATTTAAAGACCATGTAATGAAATTTGGCGCTTCAAATCCCGGAACCAGCCTTTTATAGGAATTGACTAACGGGTTTGCCACCGCCGTCATCCCTTTCATATGGGACAAAAGCCCCCCGATAAAATAATAAGCTTCCTCGCTTAGCCCCCGGGGGTCTTTTGGGTCTGCGAACCTGTTTTTTCCATCCTTTGACAGCGACAGGTTCAAATGCATGCCCGAGCCATTCACGCCAGGCTTTGGCTTTGGCATAAAGCTGGCGAACATGCCGTGTCGCTTTGCGATCGTCTTTACCGCAAGCTTAAACGTCATGATGTTATCCGCCGCCGCAAGCGCCTGGTCGTATTTAAAATCAATCTCATGCTGCCCCGGCGCGCTTTCATGGTGGGAGGCTTCCACCTCGTATCCCATTTCTTCTAAGGAAAGCACCATGTCGCGCCTTGCGTTTTCCCCAAGGTCCGCGGGGCCAAGGTCAAAATAGCCTGCCTGCTCGTTGATCTGCGTCGTAGGACGCCCCTCGTCGTCATAGTGGAACAGGAAAAATTCACACTCCGGGCCTACTTCAAACTCATAGCCCATGCGCCGCGCCTGGTCTATGGCCCTTCGCAGCACATAGCGCGGGTCGCCCTCAAAGGGGTTTCCGTCCACATCGTAAATATCGCAGATAATGCGCGCCACCTTCCCCTGCTGCGGCCGCCATGGAAAAACCGCAAACGTATCCAGATCCGGGTGCAGGTACATATCCGATTTTTCCACCCGGGCAAACCCCGCGATGGCGGAGCCGTCAAACATACAGGAATTGTCAAGCGCCTTTTTAAGCTGCGTCTTTGTGACGGCAATGTTTTTTAAAGTCCCAAACACGTCTGTAAACTGTAGACGGATAAATTCAATGTCCTCTTCCTCCGCCATTTCTAAAATGTCCTGTTTCGTGTAGTGGTTCATGGCTGCCCTCCCTTGCTGCTTTTTATGCTTCTTACTAAAGTTTTAGTCAAAATCTTACTTTATTTTTCTTACCTTGCTTACCCTACTTATTTTTATCTTTTCTTTCCTGACTATCCTGCGCTGACTTATCTTTACTTATCTTTACAATAAGAGATCACATCCTGATATGCCAAAGCGCCGCCAAACAGATCCAGCGCGCTTCCGATCGTAGCGTCCAGCCTGCCCTTGCCATATGCGTACAATAAATCCAGATCCGCAAAGCTGCCGATCCCGCCGGCGTAAGTAACGTGCAGCTTTCCCCATTCCCCAAGCATGGAAACGAGCGGGATCTCAATGCCAGCCGCTTTTCCCTCCACGTCCGCGGCGTGGATTAAAAATTCATCCGCGAAATCAGAAAGCCGCTCCAAAAGCTTAGGCGTGACCGCCTCGCTTGTAAATTTCTGCCAGCGGTCTGTAACGATATAATATTTGCCGTCCCGCTTTCGACAGCTCAAATCCAAAACGAGCCGACCTTTGCCAACCGCCCCGCAAAGCTGCTTTAAATGATCGAAATTTACCGTCCCGCCGCAAAACACATACGAGGTCACGATGATGTGGCTTGCGCCCGCGTCTAAAAATTCCCGCGCGTTTTGCGGGTCCATCCCGCCTCCTGCCTGCAATCCGCCAGGGTATGCCTTTAACGCGCCAATCGCCTGTCTTTTTGTTTCTTCATAGTACTGGGAATCCTTTGGGTTTAACAATATGACATGCCCGCCCTTTATTCCGTCTTTTTGGTAAAGCTTGGCAAAATAAACCGCATCCTTATCCGCGACGAAATTTTCCTTCGCGTAATCCCCCTCGTCCTTTAAGCTTGCCCCTACGATCTGCTTTACTTTTCCATTGTGAATGTCAATGCATGGGCGAAAGTCCATTTGCACCACCTCCAAAAAGAGGATACCATATTTAGGCAAAAAAAGAAACCAGAAAAATTTTTGCCGCGTTTTTCCCAATGAAGTAACCGTTGCCCGCGCCATTCGCAAAGGCGCCTACGGCGCTTTCCCGCTGCTTTGCAGCTAACTTTGCTCATAATCAGGCGCTCCGCTCATCGACTGTAAGACGCGCTCATTCATGCAAGCATGATTCGCCCATCTTACAGTCGATGGCTGAACTGTTACCAAATAAAAAATTATTCTCCCAAAACCACTTGACTTTTCCTATTTAAGTATTGTAAAATCGTTTAAATTATTCGATTCAAAGCAAAATGAAATCGAGATCAACGAAAAAACTGTCAACCAACTACAAACTCAAAAGAAAGAGAGGATTAAGAAAATGGCTACAATAATCGGCGAAGGCATTACATTTGACGACGTGTTGTTAGTTCCTGCTTATTCGGAAGTGACACCAAACATGATCGACCTGTCCACAAAGCTTACAAACAAAATTTCCTTAAATATCCCTATGATGAGCGCAAGCATGGATACCGTCACTGAATACCGTATGGCGATCGCGATGGCAAGGCAGGGCGGCATTGGCATCATCCATAAAAACATGTCCATATCCGCGCAGGCCGAGGAAGTAGACAAGGTGAAACGCTCTGAAAACGGCGTGATCACAGACCCATTCTCACTCTCACAGGAGCATACGCTCCACGATGCCGACGAACTGATGGCGAAATTTCGCATATCCGGCGTTCCGATCACGCAAAACGGAAAACTGGTCGGCATTATCACAAACCGCGATTTAAAATTCGAAACGGATTTTTCCAAAAAAATTAAAGACTGCATGACCGCGGAAGGGTTGATCACCGCACCGGAAGGCATTACCTTAGACGACGCGAAAAAAATACTTGCAAAAGCAAGGAAGGAAAAGCTTCCGATCGTTGACAAGGACAATAACTTAAAAGGGCTGATCACGATCAAGGACATTGAAAAGTCCATTAAATACCCGCTTTCCGCAAAGGACGAGCAGGGCCGCCTGCTTTGCGGCGCCGGGGTCGGCATCACAGGAGACATGATGGAGCGCATCGAGGCGCTTGTAAACGCCCATGTGGACGTGATCGTCGTAGACTCCGCCCATGGACATTCCAAAAACGTACTGGACGCGGTGCGAAATATCAAATCCGCCTATCCTGACTTACAGGTCATCGCCGGAAACATCGCCACCGCAAAAGCCGCAAGAGCTTTGATCGAAGCGGGCGTTGACAGCATCAAGGTCGGCATCGGCCCAGGCTCCATCTGCACGACGCGCGTAGTCGCAGGTATTGGCGTCCCGCAGGTGAGCGCCATTATGGACTGCTACGAGGCCGCGAAGGAATACGATATCCCGGTCATTGCGGACGGCGGGATCAAATACTCGGGCGATATGACAAAAGCCTTAGCCGCCGGCGCAAACGTATGTATGATGGGCTCCATTTTTGCAGGCTGCGACGAGGCTCCTGGCACATTTGAATTATACCAGGGACGCAAATACAAGGTTTACCGCGGCATGGGCTCTTTGGCCGCTATGGAAAACGGCAGCAAAGACCGCTATTTCCAGGAAAACGCAAGAAAGCTGGTGCCGGAAGGCGTAGAGGGGCGCGTCGCATACAAAGGCTCTGTGGAAGACACGGTATTCCAGCTAACGGGCGGCATACGCTCCGGCATGGGATACTGCGGATGCAGCTCCATCCCGCTTTTACACCAAAACAGCCAGTTTGTGAAAATTTCCGCCGCTTCCTTAAGGGAAAGCCACCCGCATGACATCCATATTACAAAGGAAGCTCCAAACTACAGCATTGACGAGTAAAATTTCAATTGGGCAACCGTGCGCATAAAAACAGCCCTCCTATATATCCGGAGGGCTGTTTTTTAAAAGCCTTATCTGCGGTTGCCATTGCCGTCAATCGCGTCCGCCGCATCCTCTCCTAAATCCTTCACTCCATTTACCGCGTCCTCGCCTAAATCCTCGGCTCCGTCTATCACATCGTCCACAACGTTGCCGCCGTTTGTGCCGTTGCCGTTTCCATCTGTGCCATTTTTATCCGCGTTATTTTTGTCTGTGCCATTCGTGACAGAGTTTACGCTTCCATTCTCTTTGTCGTCCGCCACGCTGTTTGCGCCATCCGAACCATTTCCCGTCTGATTATTTTGCGTAGAGCTGCTTTCCTCTTTCTTCGTCGTGTTCGTTCCGCACCCTGCGGCTGTCGTCAATACCAACGCGGCAAAAAGCCCTAAAAGTAATTTTTTCATATCTGTTGTCTCCTTTTTTCTAGAAATAAGTTTTTCTATAATAAATAATTGCAATCCATATTGTATGCAGCCTGCGCCATCCTATTCATTATTTGCGCATTTTCGGCTGGAAAATCAGTGAAGCAAGGTATCCCAATACAAGCGCGGCGGAAACCCCGACTGCGCAGGACGTAAAGCCGCCCATAAAAAGCCCGATAAACCCATTTTGGTCAACCGCCTCCTTCATTCCCTTCCAAAGCAGGTTTCCAAAGCCAAGCAGCGGAACGCTGGCTCCCGCGCCCGCAAATTCCATAAGCGGCTCATAGACTCCGACCGCGCCAAGCACAGCCCCGGCGCATACAAGCGTGACCATGATCCTGCCCGGAAGCATTTTGGTCTTTTCCATTAAAATCTGCGCAAGCGCGCAGATCAGACCGCCTACCCAAAAAGCGTTGATATATTCCATATGCCCTCCTTTTTTTATATGAAGCTTTTTTATATGAAACGTTTTTAACCCGCGTTGTATTCCAGCACAACGCCATGCGCCGTACCCGGGACATTTTGCCCCTCGTTAAAGCTCACCTGTGAAAGCATCGCGCCGGTTGGCACAAATAAAACCCGCTTTAACTCGCCGGATGAGATCTTTGGCAGAAAATACGCGCTCAACGTCGTGGCGGAGCATCCACATCCAGAGCCGCCGGACTGTGTCCCCTGCTCTTCTTTGTCAAAAATCTCGATCCCGCAGTCCGCATGGTTATTACTTATATCATACCCTTCGTCCTTTACAAGCTTCCATAAGATCTCCTGTCCGACATAGCCCAAATCCCCGGTCACGATCAGGTCATAATCCTTTGGCTCGCGGTTAAAATCCTTAAAATTTTGCACGATTAATTTTGCCGCCGCAGGCGCCATTGCCGCGCCCATATTCATAGAATCCCGGATTCCATAATCAGTAATGACCCCGGTTGTGATCCCGCTGATTTGCACATTGGACTTTCCGCTTCCAAGTAAAAACGCTCCGCTGCCTGTGACCGTCCAGGTAGATGATAAGGGGCGCTGGTTGGCGTATTCCACTGGAAAACGAAACTGCTTTTCGGCGCTGGCGAAATGGCTGGACGTGACCGCAAGCACGTGCTTTGCAAACCCAGCCGCCACGCACATCGCGCCCAAAGACAGCGCCTCGCCGCAGGTGGAGCATGCGCCATAAAGCCCAAACAGCGGGATCTCATAGCTCATAAGCCCAAACGACGTAGCGATCGTCTGCCCTAATAGGTCGCCCGCAAAGACATAGCGAACCTCTTCCTGTGTGACCTTTGCTTTCCCAAGCGCCAGCGCCACAGCCTCTTTTTGCATCGTGCTTTCGGATTGCTCCCAGGAATCCTCTCCAAACTTATCGCTGCCGCATACCATATCAAATAAGTCACCTAACGGTCCCTCCCCTTCCTTTTTCCCCACAACCGAAGCGCTGCTTAAAATAGAAGGAGCGTTTTCAAATTGCAGGCTCTGTCGTCCGATTTTTTGTTCCATGACCATTCTCCTTTGCTTTCTTAAGTATTTTCTATGTAATATGCCCATTAAAAAAATTTTTATGTTTTTTAAGCTTTCAAAGGCGTTTTGTTTTATGCATTCCGCATCCATTTTTGTCATATTTTTACAAACTTGAATATTTTGTTTTACATGCAAAGCCGCCTATGTTATAATTATAGCCATACAAAGGGCGAAAACACTTCATAAGGGGGAAACATCGATGAACGTAAAAGCAAAACTTGTCGCACTGGAAGTATTGTCACTGCTTGCACTAAGCCTGGTTTTTATAGTAACAAGCATACTCCTTTCGGAGAACCAGTTAAACGACCGTATGGCGGAAACCTTACGCGTCGCGGTAGAAGGATTTTCCGGCAATACCAACTATTTAAAAGATGCAAACGAGGACATCGACATCACAGTATTTGAAGGAGACACGCGCACGGAAAGCTCCATCGAGGGCGCCGTTGGCACAAAAGCAAGCGAGAAGATCATCGACCTTGTTTTAAACAAAAAACAGGAATATTTTGACACAAACGTGCCTGTAAACGGAGTCCCATACTATGGATATTACCTGCCTACCGATACCGGCATGCTGTTCGCGGGAAAGCCGCGTTCGGACGTGACACAGTTTTTGCGCAAATTTGTCGTTGTTTTGCTGGGCGTAGGGTGCGTCGCTTATATTGTCTGCGTTATCGTATCTGTCATAATCTCAAGCTCGATCGCAAAACGCATTAGAAAAGCAGCCGGACAGGTGGACCTCCTTGCACACGGGGACTTAAGCGGGGAGATTCCGGAAACGAATTCAAAAAGCAAGGACGAAGTCGACATTATTTTGCATGCGGTCGCCCATTTACATACCGAATTAAAAAAGATCATTTCCAACATCACCGAACAATCCGTAAAGCTGAACTCCAGCAACATCGAGTTTTCCGACCATTTTTCTTCCATTGCAAAAAGCGTCGGCTTTATCAATTCCTCTGTGGAAGGGATTGCCGCAGGCAGCGTTTCTCAGGCGCAGGAAACCACTTCCGCCAGCCAGCAGGTAGACGATATGGCGGACGTGATCGACAACAACTCTAATTCAATTACAGAATTAAATAATGCCGTCAGCAAAATGCGTGAATTGTCCCGCGTTGCGGACTCCACATTAGGGGATCTGATCACGATAAACGAGACAACTTCCTCCAATATCGAAACGGTATTTACACAGACAAACGCCACCAACGACTCTGCGGAAAAAATACAGACAGCCGTGCAGTTTATCCAAAACATTACAGAGCAGACAAACCTCTTATCCTTAAACGCCTCCATTGAAGCGGCCCGGGCGGGCGAAGCGGGAAAAGGCTTTGCCGTCGTCGCGGAAGAAATTCGAAAGCTCGCGGAGGATTCCGCAAAAAGCGCAAGTGAGATCGATCAAGCGGTCCATGAACTGATGGACAACTCCACGATCAGCGTACGGACGATGGACGCGGTCAGTAAAGACGCGGACTCCGAAAAGGAAAAGCTTGGACATACCCAGGAATCTTTCCAGAAGCTAAAGTCAGAGATCGATACGGTATATGCGGTATCCAAAAATATATTTGAGCAGACAAGGCGCCTGGAAAACCAGAAAGACACCATCCATGGCGCGATCCAGCAGCTTGCTTCGATTTCAGAGGAAAACGCCGCTTCGATGCAGGACACAAGCAGCAATATGCAGGCTCTGTCCAGCTCCATCGAGGAATGTCAGGAACAGACAAAGAACCTGTCCGAATTAAGCGACGTATTGCAGCATCACGCGAACCGGTTTAAATTATAATTTTTCGCTTATCACATTACGCCAAAAAGCGCGCTTAAAAATCGCTCCGCTCCATTTTTAAACGCGCTTTTTGGCTATACTCACGAGCGTTATTGGCAACTTTTAGCGCTCGTAAGTATAACTTACCATCTAAAATCTTCTTAAATTATTTCGTCCGCAACGCCCGCATGGAATTTAGGATTGCAAGCACGGACACGCCCACGTCGGCAAATACGGCTTCCCACATGTTCGCCAGTCCAAAGGCCCCCAACAAAAGCACAAACGCTTTCACACCAAGCGCGAATACAATATTTTGCTTTACGATCAAAAGGGTCTTTCTGGAAATCCGCACAAGCGCGGCGATCTTTCGGACATCATCGTCCATCAGCACCACATCCGCGGCCTCAATTGCCGCGTCGGACCCCATACTACCCATTGCGATTCCAATGTCCGCCCGCATCAACACCGGAGCGTCGTTAATGCCGTCCCCGACGAACGCAAGCGTTTCTTTTTCCCTTTGCTTTTGCAGCAGGCTCTCCACACAGCTGACCTTATCCGCCGGCAGTAAATCCGCCACCGTTTCATCAATCCCAAGTTCCAACGCCACTTCTTTCGCCGCCTGGCTTCGGTCGCCTGTTAGCATAACGGTTTTTCGCACGCCGACCTGCTTCACGTAGCCAATCGCTTCCTTTGCGCCCTCTTTCAACGCGTCCGATATCACGACCGCGCCCAAAAATCCGCCGTCATAGGCGACATAGACAACCGTCCCGCCCGCTTCGCATTTTTGATAGGAGATCCCGTTTTCTTCCATCAGCTTTTCATTTCCGGCGAATGCTTCCTTCCCGTCCACCTGGACGCAGACCCCATGCCCGGCAATTTCTTTCGCATCTGAAACGCGCCCCATATCCAGCGGCTTTTGATAAGCCTCCCTTAACGAGAGTGCGATCGGATGGTTCGAATAGCTTTCCGCATACGCCGCAAGCTCTAACAATTCCTCCTTAGATTTTGATTCCTGCGGCAGCAGTTTCGAAACCTGGAACTCGCCTTTTGTAAGCGTCCCGGTTTTGTCGAATACAATCGTCGTCATATTAGCGACGGCTTCCAGGTAATTGCTCCCTTTAACAAGCGCCCCGACGCGGGACGCAGCCCCGATCCCGCCGAAAAAGCCAAGCGGGACGGATATCACAAGCGCGCACGGACAAGATATCACCAAAAAGATGCACGCGCGGGATATCCATTCGCCCCATCCGCCGCCAAGCATAATCGGCGGCAAAACCGCAAGCGCAGCCGCCCCGATCGTAACCGCCGGCGTATAATATTTTGCAAACCGGGTAATGAAATTTTCCACTTTCGCTTTCTTGCTGGACGCGTTTTCGACAAGCTCTAAAATCTTTGCGACCGTGGAGTCATCAAATTCCTTTGTGACCCGCACCCTTAATACGCCGTTCCCATTGACGCAGCCGCTGATCGCCTCGTCCCCTTCCCTCACTTTTCGCGGAACGGACTCGCCGGTCAGCGCGGCGGTATCTAAGAAGGACTCCCCGCCTATGACGATCCCATCCAACGGAACCCGCTCTCCCGGCTTTATTACGATGACGCTTCCAACCTCCACTTCATCCGGGTCTGCCTGCAAAATCTCGCCGTCTTTTTCAAGGTTGGCATATTCCGGACATATATCCATCATATCTGCGATAGACTGCCTGGACTTTCCCACCGCATAGCTTTGAAAAAGCTCTCCAACCTGATAAAACAGCATGACCGCAGCCGCTTCTGAATATTCCTGCACGCCAAACGCGCCAAAGGTCGCAAGCATCATCAAAAAATTTTCATCAAACACCTGCCCGCGCCTGATATTTCGAAACGCTTTATAGATGATGTCATAGCCTACTGTAAGATATGGAATTAAATATAGTAAAAACAACAGCCATGGACTTTTCCCCACAAAGCTTCCCCCATGGTCGCATACCATAAGCGCCGCAAACATCGCAAACGCAAGCAAGATGCGCCAAAGCATTTTTTGCTGTTTTTTTGTCATTTTCTCCCCCCTACATCAAGATCTTACAATCCGGCTCCACCTTCGCGCACACCGATGCGACCTCTTTTAGGATCTCTTCAAACCGTCCCTCATCCGCTTCCAATACGAGCTTTTGCGTCATAAAACTGACCGAAGCGTTTGAAACGCCCGGTATTTTTTTAATCGCATCCTCCATTTTTGCGGCGCAGTTTGCGCAGTCCAAATCCTGTAATTTAAATTTTTTCTTCATAGCTTCCACCCTTTCTTTTTGAATCGTATTTGTTTTTCATTTTCGCACAGAATCTTTGTGCTCATTTTTAAGTTTTACTTTTTTAATTCTTACTTTTTAATTCTTACTTCTTGCTTTTTACGCCTGCCTATTCTTCGATATGCTCCCGCCCCTGGGCGATGATCGTCCTTACATGCGCGTCCGCCAGGGAATAGAAAACCGATTTTCCCTGCCTCCTGCTTTTCACAAGCCTGGCATTTTTTAGTATCTTAAGCTGATGCGAAATCGCGGACTGCGTCATACAAAGCGCCTGCGCCAGATCACAAACGCATACCTCCGCTTCGAACAAAACGTACAGGATCCGTATCCTGGTCGAGTCGCCAAACACCTTAAACAATTCCGCCAGATCATACAGCTCTTCCTCCGCCGGCATTTTTTCACTTACCGCCTTTAACAGCTCTTCGTGTATTTGAAATGTTTCGCAGCATTCCAGTTCCGTTTCCTGCATCCCTGGTTCCTTCCTTTCGTTTTAAAATAAACCGTTTTCATTTTATTCAAACATATGAGCAATTGTTCATATGTTTATGATAAGCCTGCGACCTGAATTTGTCAAGGGGGAAATTATTTTTCTTTTAAGCGCGACTTTTTGAATGGCGTGGGCCGAACTGTAACTTGCCGCCTCCTGGATATTTTGAATCAAAACAATGAAAAAACTGCCCAGACTTTGGAAAAGCGGGTAACTTCACTCCTTTTTCCATTCCTAGGCAGTTTATATTTTGTGTTGTTATATATCCTCCACCTGCGCCTGCAAGTCGTCCGACATAATCTGCACATTGGCGTTTTCCGCCGCAATCTCCTCGGTATTGGCGGCTATCGTTGCGACCCGGTTGCTCATATGGTTGATGTTGTCAATTAACTGCTTAATCGACGAAACGCTTTCATCCACCTTCGGGATCGTTTCATCCGCCTGCTGGTTATTATTTGCGATCAGAGTTTTGATCGACATCGAAAGGTTTCGGATTTCTTCCGCCACAACCGCAAAGCCGCGTCCCTGCTCCCCTGCTCTTGCCGCTTCGATCGAGGCGTTTAGGGAAAGCAGGTTGGTCTTATCCGCAATGCCTACGATGCTCGCGCTTGTGTTTTTATATATTTCAATAAAGTGCATAATGCTCTTAAGCGACTCGTCCAAGCTGTAGCAGAAATTTGAAATCTCCTGTAGCTTGTTGGCCAAATCCGTCGCTTCGTTTGCAGACGCTTCGTTCGCTTCGCTAAGTTCTGTGACCGCGTTGGTCAACGTGCCAAACTGGCTTCGGATCGCGTCGATCTTGCGGCTTCTGGCCTCATGCTCCTGCTTTTGCTGTTTATTCACATCCTGGAGCTTGCGTTTTTCTTCCTCTACCACATCCTTAATATAATGAATGCAGTTATCCTTTACATTAACGCCATTAAAGATCGCGCACGCCATTTCATAACAGGTTTCATAGCCGCAGGCGCCACAGTTCAAATTCTGCTTTTCCTTTGTATCCTTATACATATCCCGCATAATTTGTTCCAGCTCGCTTGCGCTAGGGTCTTTGATCTTGATCGCTTTTGTGGAATCGTATTTGCGTATAAAATCTTCCAGCTTTAGCTCCTTAAACGCTTCCATCAAATTATCATAGCGCTGCTGCGGCGTAAGCTGCTTGCTCCACGGGCTTTTATTTACTTTTTTAAACGGGCGCGACCCCCGCACATTCTGCTTATCCACGGAACGCATTTTTTCGATCGTAAGACGCACGTCATCCGTGTTTCTGGACGGCTCCGTCGCAGGCCCGTAGATACAGCCCTTGGAACAATTTAATATATCCACCATAAACGGCAGCTCCGCCTTATGCTCGATCCGCTTTTGATATTCCTCTAAATACTCGTAGGCTTCCTGCTCTCCTTCCACCTGCATGACTACTTGATTTTTTCCAAGGAAATGCTCTACGTTTTCTTTTAACCCTCCCGGCATCGGGTAAAGGGAGCCAAATCCATATTCCAACTCGTCTGTATATTCCTGCGCCTTCGTGTAGCCTGTCCCAATATGCTCCATCAGCTTTGCGAAAGTCACATTGTATTTTACGTATCCATGATTGTTTGGATCTGTGATCTCTATTTTTTTCGCCACGCACGGGCTGATAAATACTAAATCATCTGAAATATTCAAATATTTTTTTATGTAGATCGCCATACACATCATTGGGCTTTGCACCGGCATCATGCGCGGAAGCAATTTCGGTATATATTTTTCCACATAATTTACAACCGCAGGGCATGGCTGGCTGATGCCGCCTACAAAATTGTGCTCTTTTATGTATTTTAAATAGCCCCAGGTCGTTATGTCCGCGCCAAAGGACACGCTATAAATATGCTGCACGCCCTTGGATTTCAAATATCCAAGCACCCGCTTATACTCTCTTGGATAATTCGCCAAAAACGCCGGAGCGACAATTACGGACATCTTCTTTCCAGCCTGTAAGTCAGCAAAAAACGCCTTCGTATCATCCTGATATTGTCTGGCATCATGCGTACACGCTTCTAAACACGCGCCGCACGCAATACAATTGTCATTATTTACCCGAACGCTCCCGTCTAATGCGACATTTGAAATAAGCGTCGGGCAAACACGCACACATTTGTTGCATCCTGTGCATTTTTCATTTGTAAATACCAATTCCTGAATATTCATAATGATTACCTTTTTCCTTTTCTAGTCTCCTAAAAAGTTTTTGCTATCTTGCATTCCCAATGCCTTGCTTTCAAAGCCCCCAGGCATTTTATTCAAGCCTATGTATACTCTAGTAATAGTTTAACAGATATCAACATAAAAATAAATACATTTTATAGTATTTTGAAAAATTTTTGTTGCAGTTGTGCCAGCCGATGTGAGCGGCTAAAATCACTTGCGCGCAACTTTGTGAATGGCGTGGGCTGAACGGTAACAATTTTTGGGCAGAATGTTCATATTGCCCAGATGCGGCCGGAATTTTTACAATATCTGCCAGTTTTCGAAAAAGGCGCAAAAAAACCTTGCAAAATCATCTGCAAGGTCAAAGATATATAAATATGCAATGCAGAAGATGGGACTTGAACCCACACGATATTGCTACCACAGGCACCTGAAGCCTGCGCGTCTGCCAATTCCGCCACTTCTGCTCGCTTGGAACAATAATTATTCTACACGACAACACCTGATTCGTCAAGTTTTTTTTTGAATTTACATGTCAAAAAATCCATATATTTCCATTTGATTTTTGTTTATTTTTTTCTTTCTTTTTTGTTGACTTATATGGAATCAAGTGGTATTCTATATAAGTCGTTTGGGGACAGACGAAAAAATAAAAAAGCGGAAGTGTCGGAACTGGCAGACGAGCAAGACTAAGGATCTTGTGGGCAATGCGCTCGTGTGGGTTCAAGTCCCATCTTCCGCACTGGTTTAGAGGGCTGGAAGCTTTGATTTATCAAGGTTTCTGGCTTTTCTTTTTCCTGAAAAGCTGATTATGTTTTGGTCACTTTGGTCACTTTTCATTTTGCCGCTTCCTTCTAACGCATTCAAAACCTTGTGATCTGTTTCCTCGCTATCCTCAATATTATAAATATAGTGTTTTAAAGTTGTTGATTCATCTGCATGTCCCAACATATCTTTAACAATGCTAATGTTAACTCCATTATGAAGCAATGTTGACGCATACGTTTTCCTGATTTTGTGCATCGTTTTAACCGGAATGCCAATGTGTTCGCATCCTCTTTTGACTTGTGCGTCTACGGCATCCGGTGAAATGCAATGCCCATCTCTCACAAACAGAAAATCTTTGTATTCATAGCCATACTCTTTGTTTATTTTTTCAATTCTTTCAATAATCCTCTTAGCCTCTGCTGTCAGCGGCAACCACCTGTCACCGTCTTCTGACTTTGTATAATCCACAACTCGGAATCCCAGACTTTTTATATTATTAAGATCGCTTGTATCAAATTCTTCTACAAGTTGCCTGTGTATATGAATCCTGTTATTGACTATATCTGTTTTGCAGATTGCAAGAATTTCACCTTTCCTTGTCCCCAACTCAAAATCAAGCATCACTGCTAACGGCGCTGTATTAGAAGGATTGTTTTCCAGTCTTCTTTTCATTTCATTAATAAACAGTTCCTTTTCACCAGCTTGAAATACCTCTTTTACACTAGGTTTCTTATTGCTGCTTGCAAATTTCTTTTTATTTACTTTTATCCGGTAAGGATTTTTCTCTATGTATTCAGCATCTACCGCATACTCTAACGTCTGTTTCAGGATGCCACACATATTATAAAATGCTTTCTTTTTTAGTTCATGAGTTGCTAACACTGAATTGAAAAAGTCATCAATGTTAATTTTTGTGAGATTCTTCACAGAAATGGCAATAAACTCTTTATTTGGTTTGTAAAATCTATTCCAATCCGACATCATTCGCTTAACTGTCCCACTATTTACTTCATTCATTTTATGCTTCATAAATTCATAAAATAAATTTTCTATAGACAGCTTTTTATTTTTCGCCTCTTCTGCCTGTCCTATCTCAATCGACAAATAATAATCACAAATCACTTTTTGTAAATCACTTTTATTCTTTCTTTTTATTTTCCGTCGATTATTTGCTTTTGAATCATCAGGCAAATAACTATACCAAACATTTTCTTTCTCATTAAACCAAATAGAATATTGATGCTTCTTTAATATCTCCTCTCTTTTCTTCATTTTAACTTGTTCTTGCACATATGTTAAATCAATAATACCGCTTTCTGCTATATATTTCAATAATTCAATATCACTATTTTCCGTAATGTTAATTCCTCCATTCAATTCTTAATCTATTTTATAAGGCATAACCACAAACAGCGTCTTTTATTTTTTCTGATATCTCAGCCCATTATCCCCTTATATCCACTTTTTAATCTTTTCTATATCTATTGACCGGAGGGGCATGAATCCCCTCCAGCCATTCATCAAAACCTCACATTATACTTCCCAAAACTGCCAGCCCCGCTTAAATGCGTGTTCATGATATGCCCGATCAATTTGCTAAAATCAGGGTCTTTCTGTGCACAACGCATGATATCTTGGTAGTTCTTCACATTCGGCAGGTTAATGTTTACGTTCCCATAATCAACCTTTACGTTCGTTGCGATGTTGTTCGTCTTTGGCTCCGGCATCTTCGCAATGTCGTCCAGCTTCGGCGCAATGTCCATCAGCTTTGGCATAACCGCCGTCCATTTCTCCCACATTGTATTCTGCACAGGGGTCAGCACACGTTCGCCTGGGGTTAGGATGACAGGCAGCTTATCCGGCCCGCCGGAAGCGTTTCTCAGTCCGTAATCCTCCAAGTCTTTCCCATTGGTGACAACGCCGCCTTTGGACAGCCCGATTCCATGCAACGCGCGCAAAATCTCTGTTTTATACGAGCTCCGTTTCTTATCCGAAGTCAGCTGCTTTTCCGTATAATCCAGGCCAAGGAGTTTTGAAAGTTTTGCCATTTCAGCCGTCGTCAACGCTTTTTTATACTTCCCATAAATATATTGATTTAGGTCAGAGCTGTTTTTCACGCTGTACTTGCCCGTCCCGCTTTCCAGGATCTTTTTGGCGGACTGCCTTATGGCTTCTTTCGCAAGCGCCGCCCCAAGCGGGCCAGCCGCATTGGATAGATTGCCGAGGGTTGGATCTTTCGACACGATCTGGCTTATCGCAGCGTTGCCCTCATGATTGGAGCCGTTCTTTTCCGGCGCAATGGCCGTTACATTTGGAAGCTCTGTGGACGGCGGAGTTGCCGTCTCTTTCGGGTTATAGTATTCATCCTCCTTGCCAGTGCGGTTGGAAGGGTCGCCGTTGTTCAGAGAGGATGATATTTTATCATACCCATTCCTTATTTCCATAACGATGTTATTGAGCGTCCTTGTGACATGCCCATTTTCCCCAAGATATGTTTCCATCGGAACCATCCGCTCAATCGCGTCTATAATGTCGCTTGTGTTAGACGAAATCCTATAGTTATGCTGATCCGCCACGTCCCGTATCGTGTCCTGAACTTCTGAACCAGTCTGCGCAAATAAATCCAATCCCTCACGCAAAAGCCTGTCCGTATCCTTCTCCAGATCCGTCAGCAGGGCGGAGTATTCATTATACATGTTGTCGAGCATATTTTGCTGGTCAGAAACATACCTATCATACTCCGTATCCTTCAGCCCTTCCTCCGCTTCCTTTAACTGCGCCTGCAACTTCTGCACACGGGATTCGCTTTCTTTGGAGCTGTCGCCTTTCAACGCCGCTATCTGTTTCCGCAAAGAATCGATATTGTCCGTCTGCTGTTTCAGGTTTTTGGAATATTCATATAAATCCTTTTCGGCATTTAAAGCCTCTTTCTTCTTGTCAATCAGGTCTTTGAGCCAGTCCGCCTCCGCCTGGTGTTTCTCCTTCATCAGATTGACAATCTTGGATTCATAGTCAAAGGTATGCTTGACTTCATCACGGTAAGTAGAGTACATGTCCTGTAGCTTTTCTTTCATTTCGTCTACAGAAGCATACTCCCGTTTAACCCCGTTCGCGTCAATAAAAGTAAGCTGTCCGCTGTCAATTGCATTCTGCATAGCGTCAACGCTTTTACGCAGGTCGCCTGTCGCTGTCTTACAAACATTCAACTGTGTCACATACAGGGACAATGCCGCAAGCCCATCATCCGTAATAATTCCTTCTTTACTGTCTGTAAAGTTGTCCCCAAGCAATGTGATTAGAAGGTCGGCTTCATCCGTAATGTCATGGAAGCCCTTTAAAATATCCTCCTGTATCGTGTCGGCAATCCCGTTAATCGCGTCCTGGCATTCTTTTATCTCTGCGGTCAAACCTGCGCTCTCATTCTGCACGCTTTGCAAAGCGTCTTGGCATTCATACCATTCATCCGAGTGCATTGTGACGTTTGCAAGCTGGTTTGTTAAACTTTCCTCTTCCTGTTTGTTTAAAGCAAGCAACTGTTGTTTAAACGCTATCTGGCTTTGGTAGAAAGAAGCGTCCACTTTCCGCCCGGAAGCCTCCACTTTTTTCATCTCATTGTCAATGTCGGAAATGTCGTTTGATATAAGGGACGCAAGGTTACTGTAATACTTACTTATGTTGTCAAACTCCGTCTTATAGGATTTCCGCATTTCCGCCTGAAACTCCTCATCAAGACGCATCTGCTCCACCGGATCGTCAAACGCGGCTTGCCTTAAGTTGCTGAAACGGCTGGACAGCTTATTTCGGCGCTGCTCCTCAAATATATTTTTAGAGGCGGAATCCGTCGCGTTGTCCTGCCTTGCCTGCCAGTAATCCATCCATGCGGAGTCTTCTTCCGCATCGTCCCGGAACCCCTGTTTTAAATTTTCAGTCAGCTCCTTTTGCATCTCCGCCTGGAGCCTTGTGGCTTCCACGGAATCGTTCCGAACTTCGGCCGCTTTGATCAGGTAGGCGTATTCCTCGCGGATTAGGTCTGCGTTCTCCCTTAGATATTTCTTCTTCCCAGCCGCAGTCGTCTCATTTTCCATTAAGGCGTTGTTGCGCCCGATCTTTGCAGCCGCCATGTCAGAATAATTGGTTAAGTCTTGGACTACAATATCCTGCAAATCTTTCTTCTTTTGCGCTTCCAACTGCGCAGCCAACGCGTGGTCGCCATTCGCCTTGGCTATTTTAATCTGCTGGTTATACCAGCCTTTTTTGTGCTTATACACGCGTTTCAGATACTTGCGTTTCTCCGCTGGGTCGGTTTCATTCTCCGCAAGCGCGTTGTTCTTGTCGATCCATCCCTGAGCTTTGTCAGACCTGTCCTGGTATTTCTCTATCTTGCGGTCGCGCTTTTGCTTTAAGCCTTCCTGCTTCTGTTTTTGGAAAGCGGCCTTGTTTGACTTTAACGCTTTCCATATTTCTCCGCTTCTGACCGCTTCATTGTTATATTTTTGGCAAGCTTTGTAAACGTCGTCTGTGCCAAATATGCCGATTTCCGTAAGCAGCTCAGAAGGGATCTCTTTCCCTGATTTAACGCGGGAGAGGGTTTTGTCCACCGTCTGTTTTGTCAGCCCCGTGTTTTTGGCGGAAAGCGCTTTCCTTGCGCCAGCTTTTGCAGAGTCAACTTTACGCAATGACTTTTTATACTCTTTGGAGCTTTCCTTATATGCGCCCTTATACGCAAGAGTTTTTTTCTGCGTGGACTTGATCAGTTTATCCGTCAGTGAATTGAACTTTTTCGTCCCGTCGTTCGCCGTCTGGCTTACTTTGGCGTACTGGCTGTGCAGGTAAACCGCATCGTTGTATTCACTGCATTTTTCAAAAAGCGCGCCATCGGCGATGGACTTTAAGATGGAATCCGGTATCTGTTTGCCGGACTTCATATAAGAGTTTAACTTTTTCAGTTCCTCTTTATCCAATCCAGACGACGTTTTCTGTTTCTTTGTGCGGATGGACTTCTTTACGGATTTCTCCGCTTTCTGCCGCTGTTTCTTCGTCTGGTTGAACTTTTTCTTATTGACAATCGGCGTATCGGCGTTTTCACGCTCCGCTTCATAAAGCCCAGCCTTTTCCTCAATGGATTCGACAACTTTATCCCGTTTCTGCGCCGGGAGTTCCGCCATTGTCTGGTAGAGGTCGCGTAAAGTCTTTTGCAGCTCCTCAATTTTATCTTTACACGCCTTGATCTTGTCCCACCATTTCTGATAGGCTTCAATGCCTGCTTTTAAACCTTCATCCGTTATGGTTTCAATGTCAAAGGAGCCTTCCCTCACAAGCTTTTTGTATTTCTCCGGGATGGAAGTCCATATCTTTTGATATTTCTGCAACTCCTTGGCGGACATTGCGTCTATTTTGCTTGCTGAATTGGAGGAAACAGATGGAAGGGCAGTAGTGGAGGAAACGGAAGACGCGCCACTAATGCCTGCGTAACGTTTGCCGCCGACAAAATCCCCCCGGGCTGAAAATTGACGTTTTGCGGCATAGCCGATTTTACTGTTCGGTTCGTCAATATATGTGTCATTGCCCGCATAAATGCCGACATGATGGATGCTGTTTACATTATCGCCGAAAAACACTAAATCCCCAGGCTGTAAGTCCTGCCTGTTTGTAATCTTTGTTCCAAGAGCCTGATGAAACTGGTCTTGGGCGACACGCACAAGGTTCACGCCATAATTTTTATATAACTGCTGTACAAACCCGGAGCAGTCAGCCCCAGTCGTCAAGCTTGCGCCGCCCCATATATATGGAAGCTTCCCGACATACTGCAAAGCGTCATTCACTACGCCTACAGAAGTGTCAACCGCGCCGGACACAGTATGGGACGCAATCGTGGATGCCGTGTTTGCAGCCGCATTTGCGTTTGCGATGGCTTCATTTAATTCTGACTGCGCTTTAGCAATTTCTTTTGCTTTTTCCAGAGACGCTTTTTCAGCCGCTTTCCCGGATGCGGTGTCGGCATAGGCGGAATATTTCTTGATTGCCTTGTATTACGCTTCAATGGCTTTCGTTGTTTCCTCAATGGCTTTTTGCGTCTGCTTCTTCTTCGCGCCAAAAGTGAGCAGTCCATCAATTTCATCCTTTGCCTTGGACGCTGAATCAACCAGGTTATTTAAATTTGTGTCAAGCCAGTCGATCTCTTCACCTGTGGTTTCTAACGCTTTGTTGAGGTTTTCCTGGGCTTTTTCAATATCTTCCTGCGCTTTCTTTGCGTCTTCCTGGGCCTTCTTAGCTTCATCCGCTAATTTTTTCTGGGTGTCGCGCGTTGTTTCGCCGCCGGAATAGTCTGGTATGACTAGCTGGTCGAACTGTGACTTTGCATTGTCGAAAACTTTATCCATTATATCTTGGATTGTGTTTTCAGAGTTTTTCTTTTTCTTATTTTTCTCTGAATATTTTTCATACATCCAAGTGTTTTTAAACGCAGGATTGTTTTTGGCGGCATTATTGATAAACTTCCCAACGGCGTTGCTTAATGAACTTCCTAAATAATTCGTGTAGTCAAATGCATTTAGATCCGCCATTGCAGCCTTAAGGTCGCGGATTTGTTCAGCGCTCGCGCCAGCGTATGAGGCAAGTTTTAACAAGTTGTCACAGTCAGTCTTTGTTTTTAACTCTTCCTTATTGACGTTCCATTTTTCAATGGCAAGCTTGACAAGATATAGCCGCACATCTTCGCTGGCAATTCCTTCTTTAATCAACGCATTGATTTCATCATATGTGGCGTTTGTAAGGTCATCGCACCCCTGTGCCGTTGCGTACTTCTGCGCCTCCAGCATTCTTTCATTTTCAGCAAGGGCATATTCCACAACGGCGGTGGCATTTGCAACACCTTGTTGTTCCAGCATAGCGATGGCAGAATCCTTGGTTTCTTCCGTCACTTCCGTTAAAGCTTTTGATCCATAAATGTATGCGGAAGCAAGGTCATTGAACGCGCTCTGGCAGGCGTTTATGTCGTCCGGCGAAGATGTGACCGTATCGATGAATTTATTGTACTCATCTGTGTATGCGCCAAACTCTTTTTTGAAATCTGCGCTGAAAACAGAGGAGAAGTCAAAATCTTCTTTGTCCAGGATGTCGGCGTATACTTTATCTAACTGGTCTAATCCTTCTGAAAGGCTCTGCACGTCGGCAAGGGCGTTCCCAGAAAACTTAACGCTGGCAAAGTTTTGGGCTTCCCGGTTGCCTTCTTCTAAACTTTTTATTAGGGCTTCTATTTGCTTACGTGTAGCTTCTGAAATATTATCGCCGTTAAGAATCTCTTTCAAATCCGCGACAATGGAATTGGTTATCTTATCCATGCGCTTCTGGACTTTTTCAGCGGCTTCCTCAGCAGAATCAGCTACAATGCCAAATTCTGTCAGGAGAGAAGTCTTATCAGTGGAAGAGAAGTCGCCGGAACGGAATTTTTCAAGGTAGGATTCGAGGGAGGAGAACTTCTTTTGGTAATCGTCAACGTTAGCATCGGAAATTATATTTTTGAATGAAAATGAGTCTTTGCCATTTTCAGCTTGCGCTTTTTTTACCCCATTTAAGGCATTTTCGTAATCCTGCGTCGTTAATGACGCTTCGCCAATCTTTTTCTTCTGATCTTCTATTGCATTGATGAATTCATCGGACTGTGCAAACTCTAATTCTTTTTTAGTTAAAGAATCCACCCAATTAGCGGCATCCTGGTTTTTTGCCCCGCCATTAACGCTTGAAAGTTTATGTTTTAAGGCAAGGACGGGTTCTTCATCTGCTACAACGTCATAACCTAGACGGATTTTTAGGTCAACAGGGTCTTCTTCGAGTATTCCAGCCAGGATATTGATATATTTATCCACTTGCGATTGGATCTCACCAACCGGCATGTCATCGGTGTCCAATTTAAAAAGGCTGACCATTGCGTCTTTTGCGTCTGGGTTTGACAAAATAGTCTGTATGATCCCATCCACATACTTACCGACATCAGTTTTTGAATGGAAACCTGACGCAATGCCAGCATCCAGATTATTAACCATTAAAGACGCTGCATTTTTAGATTCTTCATTGAGTTTTTCATAATCCTCATTTGTCATCAGGTATGCATTTGCAAGGGCTTCAACGTCTGACAGCGCAGATTCTATTTCTGCGTTATATGTTTGAACCAATGCCTTCGCTTGTTTTTTGGCTTGCGCAAATTCTTTGTCTGTGGTGTTTTCGTCAATGCCCAACGCCCCATAGATATAGCTTCCATATCCAATGTCTTTTTCAATTTCAGACAAAGATTCAATTTCTTCATGCGAACCGGAACCGACAATTTTTTCAATTTCACGGTATCTCTCGGCGGACATATTTTGCACCGCCTTTAATTGCTCCACCGCCTCGGTTATAGATATGCCTTGTCCAACGTCCTGCGTGCCTAAATCAAACAGTTTAGCCCAAAACCCAGTGTCATGTGTGTCTTCCCATTGTTTAATTATGTCGTTTCCATCAGAATCCTTTCCTGATGAGATCAGCATGTTGTACGCTTCTTGTTGCGCTTCCTTGTAAGCATCCCTTAATTGTTCCACATCGCCCTTCAAGGATAAAATAGCGATTCCTTCATCCGTGTAGCCTTGCACAAGGGTTGGGAACATATCGGCGATCTGGTTTACAATATCGTTATATTCCGAATATTCATCAGCGGTTAAAGAGACATTTTGTCCAAGGTTATTTACGCCTTTAGATAAATCCTCATATTTGTCTGCCAGCCCCTCAACCGTTTCAGCGTTACTGTTTGCCTTGTCAAGCGCAGAATGGTAATTGGACATTAATTCATTTACACGTTCCTTACAATGTTCAGCGGAGTGGGCAAGCTCGTCAATTCCTTTAACAGCTAATTCAATTCCTTTTGAGATGGCCCACATAGCAATCATATTGCCAGCTATGCCAAGGGCTTTTGTTGCTTTAGTTGCAGTTTTAGAAGCGTCAGCCGTCGCTTTTAAACCTTCCTGCACCTGTTTCTGCCCCGCTGCAAACGCCTGTGCGGAGCCTGCCGCCCCTTTTGTCTGCACCGCATATTCCTGTGCCTGCGCGCTTGCGCCATCCATGATTGACGCAAACCTTTCTGTCGTGACGGCCCCTTCCGCGCATTCCGCCTCGTATGCCTGCAAAGCGGCCGTGTCTATTTTAAGCTGCGCCGCCTGTTTCGCCATGGAAGCGTTTAATTCCTCCTGTGCGATCCTGCGCGCCTTTAGCGACGTTACGAGCTTGGCTTCCCCTAAACCATTATCCTCTGTAGGCTGGACAACCTTGAATATGCCTTTATCCTTAATGCCCGCAAACAGCCCCGCTCCCAGCCCGGCTGTCCCCGCCATGTCAAGCTTGTCTGCAATGCCCGTCACGCCCTGCAATACAGCGTCAAGGGCATTGACGGCCCCTTTCATCCCATCCGTGTCCGCAAAAGCGTTCACAAGCTCCGTCCACGAATTGGATAAAGAGTTAATGGAACCGGATAAGCTATTAGCGCTCTTTTGCGCTTCCCTCATTGCCGAGCCGGAGCCTTCGGAATAATCAACAAGCATCTTGTCCATCATATCGATGTTTTGTAGCAAAGCTGCAAATTTGGACGCCTGATATTTTCCCGCCACATTCGTGATGATCTCAGCCCTTAATGGGTCGTCCTCATCCAGTTCGTTAAATGTTTTCGCCAAATCCCTGATAATGTCGATAGGGTTCCTTAATTTTTCAGCGCCATTGACAAACTCCGTCATGGATGCGTTCGCCTTTTCCAAAGTCCCTGTGATCTTATCGGAATTGACATTCTGTAAGTTGATCAGGATGGACTTGGCGGCGTTCCCAACCTCGCCGCCCCCTGATTTCGTGACCGCTTCCATTGCGCCAAGCATTGCGCTCAAGTCTTCCACCGCCACATTATAGCTGGACGCGACCGTTCCAGCCTTGCTCATGCCAGCCGCCATATCCGCCATTGCGACGCTGTTGCGGTTGCAGACTGAATTTTGTCCGTCCAAAATTTCATTGATCTTTTCCGCATTTCCATTCAGCTTATAGGCGGCATTGCTTGCAAGTATGTATTTATCTGCCAGTTCCGCGCTCATGTCGCCAGCCGCCTGCGCAAGCAAGGACTGCTCCGCCATAGCTTCGCCCTTTTCGCCATAGAAGCCTGACTGCGACATGTTTTTAACGCCAGTGAGGTAGTCGCTTGCGGTCTTCCCGTATTTGCTTGCGGAATCGTAGGCTGATATGCCAAGCTCTTTTAACTCTTGTGATGTCAGGTCGGATGTCTTGCTGATTTCAGTCAATATATCATCCAGATCTTTTATCTCTGACACCGCCCTCTTTACCTCTGTAACGCCCTTTGTCATCATGGCCAACGGGCTTGCCCATGCAGTGAGGGCCTTTGCCCCTTCTTTTATCGATTGGAGCCAGGAGCTTCCTGTCTTGCCAGCCTGCCTTGCCGCAGACGCAACGCCGTTAAATGACTGCTCAATTTCACGCACCCTTTGCGTCGTAAGCCCCGCGCCGGATGCAGTCTCAGAAAGCATCTGCTTTAACTGGCTGCCCCATTTCTTATGTGAAGCGGAGTTATTGTCATAAAAGGACTGTATTTTATCATGCAAAGATGACACGGCTGAATCCTTGGCAAACTCAGCGTTCATTTTCCTGACTGAATTTGTGACGGCTTTCACTTGCTTATCCAGTTCCTTTTCGGCTTCGATCAAAGCTTTCTGGTTTGCGGCTGCGCCATTTTTTGACAATTCTGCGGAAGCATTGTTTAGGCTCTGCAATGACCTTGACAATGCATCTGTGCTGATCCTCGCGTTCCCATTGCCGTCCGTCCACTGCATTGTGCGCGATATCAAAGCCTCAACCTTCGCTTCATAACCCCCTGTGTCAACCTGCATCTGGATTTTGTTCGCAAGTGCAAGCTCCGTAAATGATGTTTTGAGTGCATCCGCCTGTGACCGCAGCGTATTTAATTCAGACACATTGCTAACGGATGACAATTTGGCAGTCAATGACTCCAGGCTTACTTCCGCGCCTTTTATTTCTGTTTTGAATGCGTCAAACCCTGTGTTTTTGAGCGCAAAGTTGTTGAGGCTGTTTTTTAACGTTTTAATGTCTGCATTTAATTTATCTGTGTTTATCCCAGTCTGGTCAATCCCATTTTGCACAGAATCAGAAACGCTTTTCCCAATGGCTTTCCCAGCCTTGTCAATCTGCCCCTGGTCTATATTGATCTTATGCAATGTGACCGTCTGGTTGGCTATCCGCTCTAACTGCTTTTTGATGTCCAGGATTGAAGCCGGATCGATTTCAGCCTGTATTTTTAATTTATCAATCTGCCCTTGGATTTTATCAATGTCGTCATTGATATTAAGTTTTGATTTCGCTTCATCTAATTTTGCCTGGAGTTCAATTAAAAACTCATTCATGTAAAGTTTTGCCCTGCCTTTCCTGCCAGCGGCCATGCCACAATTTTCAAATCCTGTTTATATTTTCAAGAACTGTGGCATAGCCACTGGCGTGTTTGATATTTTTGGTCCGCTTTGAATTTTTGGTTAAAACTCTTATTTTTTTGCCTAATTTCCATTTTTTTGCCTAAAATGCCTTAATTTTTTGATTTTTTTCAGATTTTTTTGATTTTCGGAAATTTTAGATTTAGCACTGTCCACCCAGCGGCTTTATCTATAAAAGCCTGGCTGGGCGGTATGTGCCCTGCGCCTTAGTGGAGTCCAGCGCAGAATTTTTTTGCGCGCCTAGTGGAATCAGCGCGTCTGCGCCTTAATGGAGTTCAGCGCAGATTATTTGCACACCTTGGGATCGGTGCGTTTACGCCTTAGTGGAGTTCAGCGTGAATGCCGCTATAAGCGGTGAAGCTTATAACAGCCCTTGTAAAATTGCATTTATTGTAACTGCAACATTACAGCATTTTTCTTAGCGCAAGGGTTGGTACGCACATAAGCTTTTCCACAACCTTATATGCCCCCTGCGCATAATCCACAGTACTATATCTATTTGGGGAAAAGGCATTACTAGGCTTACGCTCCGCTCATGCCCCTCTCTAATAGGGATTATGAAACCCTAGTAAAATCAAGGCTTCCTGGGATTTTTGCGGGACTTTTTTCACTTTTTTTGAAACAGGATAGGAACTTTTTATGCCCTTTATCATAATCATATAATACGGTTAACAGCCTGTCCCTTACATCCCCATTTTTAGCAAACGCATAAGCGATCAATGAACTCATTGTGCTTTTATTTATAGTAAGGTTTTTCAATTTTATCATGCAGTTCTCAAACAGGTTTTCCACACTCTTTGAATAGTCCCCTTTTGACCTATCCAGTTTATGAACTTCCCTGTCATATTCCTGAACAATGGAAACCACTTTCTTATACTGCTTGCTGTCATTGCTTTTGTCAGCCTTATACTGGAAAACCATATTCAGGCTGCATGTATATGGCATTAATTCTTTATGCTTCCTTAAATCAATCACGCCTTCTTCCACAATATCGGCTAAAATTTCCATAGGGCAGTTAAAAGCCCTTATTTTAGATTTGTCAACCGCATTTTTCTTCTTTTTCCCCTTCATCTTTTGTTCCTGCACTTTAGAATAAAAAACAGGGTACTTACGTCCGTCTTCTGGCTGCATACAGGCCAGCCCTTTTAGCCTCGCCAGCTCTTTGTTTACATTTATGTCAAACATACGTTTTGCAGAGTCAATTGCCGCCTGCGCTAAGACAGAGCATATGATCGTCACATCTTCCAGCTCCTTATCCTTACCTCCACCGTCATAATAGTAGCTCAATGCTAACTGCGCAATGTTGCTCGCTTCCCCTATGGCGTATTGTGAGGATGAAATTTTACTGTCCATCTCCGCATAGGACTTCATATCTTTCTTATATTCACTGTTGCATTTTTCAATACCGTTAATTATTGTTGGATATTTTAAATACGCTTCCTCCGCAATGTTTACAATGTCAGGCTGGTTTGTCGTGTATATCATATCCGTATCCAGATCCTGGCCGTTCAAACGGTCTTGTATATCCGTGCCAATCCCATTTATCACTATTACGTTATTCCCCAATTTAGGAAAATACCTTTGAATTTCTTCTGAATATGTATTGACCAGGCGCACGATATTATGTGGCGCGTTATGCGGCGAACGGAAGCCCGCCAGCCCCTCACCGTCTTTAAACCTTGCCGTGTAGCATTGTATCCCGTTCTCTATCGGTTTAAAGCATGGCTCTTTAAGAAAATCCTGGCCCGTCACTTTCATCAGCAATGCGACTGGGTTGCCGCAAATGGTGAGGTTGTCGCCATATTGCAGAAGCTTCCCCAACTTCAACCTTTCATTCTTAAATTTGCTTATAATTTTTCTCTTCTTTTCTTTAAAATACTCTGTATATTTAAATTTATCATTCCATCTATCCAATGCTGTGAGGACATTGTTCACGCTGTATTTTTTAGAAGCGTTCGCCTCTAAATGTTTTATAAAGGCTTCATGGCTTGTCTTCAACAGATTGCAGTAATCGACGCTTGCCTGCGCGACATTCTTTAACGTCCCCCTGTCTGTGCATGGGAGGCTGTTGTTTATCTGGTATGAGCTTCTCTGCAATTCCCCATATTTGCTTGCATGCGCGGTCTTCAATATTTCAAACGTTTCCTTATGCTTTCTCATAAACCGCTTGTAATATGCATATGCGGCTTTTTCACTCCCGCCCATTATGTCAATAAATTTTATCCACTTTATTGAATTTTCCGTAACGATAACTTTAATGTCCTTCACATGGAACGCATTGCCAAACATATCCTTTACAACCGCCATATCATAAGCGTCCCCGTAATAATCCTTGAAATACCCTTGTATATCGCCCCTAAAGAGGCAGGATTTAAAGAAATGGCCCCTGCAATAAATAAAGCCGTCCATCTTTTTGTCTTTTGGAAAAATGGACTCGTCGCATAACCCCATGCCATCCCACAGGGTGTTCTTAACCTCCGCCTTTCCATTCCGTCTGTCAACATAACACTCTTTTTTATAAATAACGTTTTTCTTCAACGGATAATCCACGATTCCATTTTCCATTAACGCAGATTTTGATTTCCTGACATATGTCAGTTTAGGGTTATCCCTCCGTTTCTTTTTATAAAACGTAAATCCAAATTTATTTATAATCCCCTCCGCAGCGTCCCAGTCAATCGCTGTTTTCTCATATTTGACATCATGTGTTTTCACAGAAACGGCATTGGCCAAGGCGCATACATCTTCATCTTTTACAATCAAAATATTCCCCATAGGGATTTTTATATAATCGATCGCTGTAGCCGTGACCAATGGCGCATATGCCGACATTTCAACTATTTTAGCGTTTTCATAAGGCATCTTGTCCCATAAATCCATTGTAATGTATTTCAACGCTGTCCCATGCAGGTTTTCACGGATAAAAATGCAATCCCCCTCTTTTGCCCTGCCTGTGCTTCTCATAAGCATCTTATAATGGACGCTTTTCCCGTTAACGGCGTTCCCTTCCCTATCATAATCCAGCCAAGTGACAGCAGCCCCATTTTCATAATAATAATCCCTTAATTCATCTGCGGACATCCCGCCTTTCACGCCGTAATCAAACTTCATCACAATAAAGTCCCTGCTCCCGCCTTTTTTATTGACAGACACAGCATGGCGCATCATATACTCTGAAAACAGGCAGTTGTTTATGGCCGCTTCCCCCAGGTCAAGGCGCGGCTTCCTATCATCCGCCCCATCCCCTTTTCCCACGTAATTATTTACAGAATAAAGGCTGTTGGCCTGTATGCTTTTGATTTTAATTTTCTTTACTTTTTTATCTTTATCCAATAACACTCCTCCACTAAAAGCTGCCGCATATGACCTATCGCTTATGCAATAAATTTGCACTCCATATTTTTCCACTTTGTCTTTTAAACCTGCTATTATTGCAATTCCTTTGCCCGTATGAATTGTTCTTGGTTTATCCCCATTTTTCTCCATATGGGGTATATTGGGACTTATACAATATCAGACAGTTTTTCATCTGTTGTAAAATTTATCTTTTTGCCAACCGCTTATGTCAAATTTGACCTAACCGATTTTGGATAACTTTCTGATTTTGCCGCCCCGCTAAGAAATTCATTTATTCTTCCGTCTCCCCCAACTGATTCTGAATCATCCACTCTATAACCTATGCCACAGCACATTTATTTGCCCAAATTAGCCACTAAATCATTTACCCTATAAATTCTACTACCCAAACATAAAAGCTCAAAATTAGCCCAAAATCCATTTGCACACGCTATATTTAAAACCGGATACGGGACATAACAGCAATTAGTTAAAATGGTAATTTAAACCTGATATTGCCCTCCTGAACTGAAGCCTAGTTTAACTGCAACCGCATCTCTTTTTGTGCCTATGGCAGTGGAAACATTTCCACCACTGGATGTCTAATGCAATTTTATCTGTATGCCCTGATTTAGAATTCTGGCTGTCAGCATTTTGCAAGTTAACTTTTTAGCTCTTTTTCCCTCTTCACAGCTTCAAGCTTCTTTTTCTTTTCTTCTATCCATTCATCCAATTTTTTATCGATTTCATCCCCTTCATTAACAAACTTATCCATATAATAATTCGCTTTCTCAACATCGCCAAAGTATAATTCATCCCATGCATATGCCAAATAAAACACTGAGCTTCTTGTGTGCATGTTGCATTCAAAAAACGTATGCAACAGCAGGTCATCCAACTTCATGTTCCTCGCATTTTTTACAGCTAAAATAACGCGCTGGGATTGTTTCCATCCCTAAATCTTTACATGCCCTTACCCTTTCATGCCCGCTAATAATTGTCATATCCCTTGTAATAAGGATAGGTTGAAAAACCCCGCACTCTTGAATGCTGTTAAGAAAATGAATATAATTTTCCCCTGTTATCCTTCCAAAATACATCTCATGGTTAGGCAATGGCTTTAATTCGTTTATCCTTACATCATAAATATTGAAATCTTTTACCTTATCTACAATCTTCCATACTTCTGTATTATTCCGTTTATATTCCTGTAATCGGCTCCTTACCTCCCTAGTGGACATCCCCTTTAAATCATTTTGAGAAATAAAATCCTCCCTGTCTTCAACAGGCAGTTCCATCAATAGATAGATTTTAGTGGCTTCCAAATTAGAAATCGCTTGCGAATTTGAACCGTACTCTTGGGCAATCCTCATAAACTGGTTTGCAGTCCTTTGGCTAAACCCAACTTTGGATTCCAGCCAATCACCCCACCCTCCATGAGGGATCAACTTTTTCGCTTCAATAAATTTCTGTCCCATAAGAATAATATTTTCAGCTGTTTGGTTTTTTAAAGCGACAATTTCTTTTTCTATTTTCTCCAGTTCAATATTTTGTACAACCGTCTGTTTCATAATTTTCTCTCCTTTGCTTGTAAGCCAATCGTGGCTGGATTGTTAATTTTTAAGCGTTTCATGGCCGAATTTTCGACCATGGGTTATCGAAACCATAAATCTAATGAATACCGCATGGCATTAACTTCATCGATTTACAACACGTAAATGGCTATGTTCTTTCGCCTTTATAATGTCTCCTGTCTGGTTATCTATCATAATTCCCGTTTCCCTATCGTATGTATATGTGTCTATCCCCTGATCCTCACACCATTGCTCCGCTAAGCCTTTGCCAGTCTGCGACCGATAAATCGCGCTCATTGCATTTAGAAACTCAAGATAGACATTGCGCAAATCCGTATTCTCATAGTCCCATAACAGATCCATAAGCCCATCCCTGCCTATTGGCTTGTCCCAGTCCATTTTCTTTAGGACATCCATTGTGTAGAAATAATCCTTTTCTTCCCACTTTGCACCTTTATAATACTTTTCTATGGGAAATGTGGTTACAAAATTCCTTAATGTCAGGCATCCTAAAACCGCAAACAGCCCCTCCAATATCTTTGCCTTTACTTGCGCCCCTTCCACAGTCCCGCCCTGGGGAACGCCAGACTTCTCATTTTCACTTTCCGCATCGCATATGGAACATATATATTTAACGCCGGATAAGCCAATTTTTGAAAGCGTCTCTTGTGGAATGGCGTTTATCCCGTTCCCCCATACTGTACAAGCTTTTTGTATGGATGAACAATACTGTCGCCCCCATATCCTGTTTCGTTTTATGATCCTATTGATGCGGTTTATCTCCTTCATTTTATCTTCATTTGTTGAACCGATCACTGTAAACTTATTCTTCATATAAACCCCCTTCATTACTGATGTTATCCATTATCAATATTGTACGTTACCAATCTAAGTCCATCTGTTTTTCGACAACGGTACGCATTGCCGCCGTCCACTTTTGGCAGATATTGGCGTAACTAAATCCGCTAACATTTTCTTTCCCTGAATATATCCTTTGCGTCTCTTGTCGCCCTCTAATTTCCGTAGAAGCTTGCTGTCAGTGTCCTCAGTTTAAAATTTTTCCAAATGTAGTATAGTCTACGCAATTTTCTTGTTCTTACTATCATAAACAACCGCTTCTTCAGTGCCATCAACCACACCAGAAGTCACAACGGCCTTTTCCGCATCCGCCCTATCAGGAATTGAAAACATAACTTCTTGCATTGCTTTTTCAATAATGCTTCTCAATCCCCTTGCGCCAATCTCCTTCTTAATTGCCAATTCAGCAATCCGCTTCAATGCATCGTCTTCAAACTCCAACTTCACGCCATCCATAGCAAACAATTCCTGATACTGCTTTGTGAGCGCATTTTTCGGCTCTGTGAGTATCTTGATTAGGTCAGTTTCAGATAACGGACTCAATGTTGCAATGACAGGCAGTCTGCCTATCAACTCAGGCATAAGGCCGTATTTTAACAAATCCTTTTGCTGCACACCCGATAAATCCAATTTGTCTGCCCCACAGCCGCTTTTAACGTCTGCGCCAAACCCAATAGGGTTCCCATTGTTATTCCTCTGCCTGATAATTTTTTCCAACCCTTCAAAAGCCCCTCCGCAGATAAATAATATATTTGACGTGTCAATATTCACGCATTCCGCCTGTGGATGCTTTCTGCCGCCAGACAATGGAACCCTTACAACGCTGCCTTCAATAATCTTCAACAACGCTTGCTGCACCCCCTCGCCTGACACATCCCTTGTAATGGACATATTCTCACTTTTCCGCGCCAATTTGTCTATTTCATCTATGTAGACTATCCCTTTTTCAGCTAATTTACTGTCATAACCCGCATTCTGCAACAGCGTCAAAAGGATGTTTTCAACATCATCGCCTACATATCCGGCTTCGGTTAAGCTGGTTGCGTCCGCTATCGCAAACGGGACTCCAAGGAATTTCGCAAGGCTTTTCGCTAAATATGTCTTGCCGCTTCCAGTGGGGCCGATAAGGAGTAAGTTAGACTTCTGGATATCTACATCTGATTTCTTTTCCTGCCTTAATCTTTTGTAGTGGTTATATATTGCAACAGCCAAAGTTTCTTTTGCTTCGTCCTGTCCAACAACATACTGATCCAAATGCGCTTTGATCTGTGAGGGCTTAACCATTTGTGCATTATGGGATGTTTCCATCTCTTCATCCTTGTTCAATATTTCATAAGCTTCCTGGGCGCAAACATCACAGATGCATCCATACTTACCCTTTATCAATTTCTCTGTTTCTGATTTTAGCTTCCCACATAGAAAACATCTTTCTTCCTGTTTATTTGCCATATTTATATTTCTCCTTTTTCCATCTGATTCACTTAAACAAACTTTCCACTAAATTCCCCACTCCGACTTCAATTTATTTACAAGCAGCATTGGCCCATTATCCCCACCCAATACGTCAGGATGAAATTTAGCCGCCAGCGTTTTATAAAATTTCTTATAGTATTCTTTCTCTTTATCAGAACTGTGGCCTCTGTTTAATGCGCCTGTCCCATAACCGCCGTAATAATTATTGTAGTTGCTTTGATAATTTCTCTGGTAGTCACTGCTTTTTTGCTCATATTCTTTTCTTGCTCTGTAATCCCTCTTTATCTTTTCAAAATACTCTTTGCCCCTCAATTTGCCTAAAATTTCAAAACACATGTCATACTCATTTTTCTGCACCCCATACTTTTCAGCAAATTTATGTTTCTTTACCATATACTCATGCAAAATAGCGTCATGCTTTTCTTGCGCCTTAAACTCTTCTGTCTGTGCAAATTCATCCCTTACCTTATCTTGTAATGCTTCCAGTTTGCTTTCTATTTCC
This sequence comes from uncultured Eubacterium sp., assembly GCA_947385775.1. Classification (GTDB taxonomy): domain Bacteria; phylum Bacillota; class Clostridia; order Lachnospirales; family Lachnospiraceae; genus Eubacterium_J. The sequence continues at coordinate 63,253 of CANDMI010000006.1, forward strand.
GCCCAAACAATTTCAGGGTCTATACTCATTTTCTCAGCAATGCCATCTATCTTCCTTTCTACAATGCAGTCATACCAACTAAAATCCACTAAATCATAATATTTAATGGTTGTTACATGATATTGCTTTTTTGTTGCCTTTCCTTTGTCATTGCGATAACTTTTATCGTGGACCGTTACCTTATACGCTGTTTTAATTGGGCGGTTAAACCTCTCCTCTGAATATGTATATCCATAGCTTGTATATGAAATCCCATTTACTGACCAATTGGTTGTGGTGACGCATAATTCTTTTCCACAGCCAACGGAATTTGAGCTTTTCATCTGTATTTCCTGTATATAGCAATGCATAATCTTCCTTTCCTATGTAGTCACTTTGTCAAAATAGAAAGTTAACTACAAATTTTGTTCTGAATTAAATTATTCACCCACTTAGAAATATAATCATCTTTTGCGAACAATCTCTGATTGTGAGCAACACCATGAGCTTGCTTGCAAGCGATTGGTGCGTCCTTGTTGTGAATGCAACACCCCATATATTAGGGAAATCCGTACAATCTTAGTTAAACGTTTAAAATTGAATTGTAAGCATTTACAAATCAACTCCAATCTCTAATAAATATATTCTTCTTTCTTTGCTGACCATCTATTTCCCATTAAGCTGCACGACGCAATCAAAGATTGCTGTTTCGCTAAATGGTAAATACCTTGCGCCAAAGAAAGAAGCAAAGAAATCGCAATTATAATTTGAATTAAAATCCAACTCATCTTAACCCCCTTTTTTGGATGACAAGCTTTATTATAAGCTTTACACCCAAATCGGGGGGTCAAAACCTAATCTGAAATCAATCACGTAATCCACTTCAGTAAAAATTAACCGCCCTCAAAATTTTGATTTTTATCAAAACGGCACAATTTTCCATGCGTTTTTATATTTCTTTTTCTTTTTATTTCCCTGCTTGTCAGTTATATATCTTGTAGTGGCAAACTCTTTTATCCTGTAATCAATTTCCATCTCTCCCAGGACTTCGTTTAAAGTGTCCGCCTTCTTCAAAAGCCTGCCATTTTGTTTTGCGTTGATCTTCTTGATCAATTCACTCCTATCTTTGAGCTGCAATAACACAACTTTATCCGCAGCCATTTTCCCTAAATAGCCCTCCAGTTCATAATCTTCATTTATCATCCTATATGTAAACCTCCCTGTCCCTCCGCTAAATCCAAACAGTAACGCAAGATGCTTGCAATATCCAAATTTGTCAAACTTATTTAACATCATGGAATAATCCGCTATGTCCTCTTTCTTCTTAAAATACATTGGCTCATTTATCTTCTTTGTATAGGAATTCGATATCGGGTTCCCGTCTTTATCATATACAAAATCATCATACAAAATGTTATTGACGTCATTCTGCATAGGGTATTTCTCAATGAGCCTGTCTACAGAGTACCCATTATCCATATAGAAATCAGCCATTTCAACCTTCTTCTCCATAGACCTTTTTAACCCAGCCAGCTTTTGGTTGTTTATAATCTTTATATAGACATTCACTTTATCGTCCCCACCCTGTATGCGTTTCCTCCCTATGCACTGTATCAATGAAGCAATGTCCACAATGTCAACCACGATATGTTTCACGTCCGTGTCGATAATGTTTATCCCTGCGTCAAAGCAGGATGTCGTGATCAAGAACCGCTCATTGAACCTCTGGTTTACGAGGATGTCTTTTATTTTATCCTTATCCACATATTCATAGTGTTTTTTGTTATTGGAGCTGCAATTGAACACACAGTCCTTTTTATGTTTTGAATAAAGCTTATAAGCTTTTTCCGCAGATTGTATAAAAAATATCCCCTTTTCGCCTTTTGAAATCCCTTCTTTTAAAAATTCTTCCATCGTAATGTCTTTATGGAAAAATGTTAACTGCCGTATAAAAGAAAAATCAAACGGTATCTGATATTCGATTGCCTTTTTTAACCCATTGTCCTCAATGTATTTCCTCATGTATCTTGCCATATGGTCGCCCGTCGCCGACATAAATACGTGAATGGATTCCGTGTTGCCCATGATCATGTTGAAGGATATCGCCGTCTTGTTGTTAAAGCTGCTGTCATTGAAAAAATAGTGGAATTCATCACAGACAATGTATTTGTATTGCGACAGGTTATATTTATTTGTATTGTGCAGCGCGCTATATTCCAATGACTGGTAGGTGGCCACTTCTATAACATCTGACTTTCCATCCGCCTCAATCTCATATTTGAACTGCTCCACGCAGTTTGACCTATGGATCAGCATGAGGATTTTTTTATTCTCGGATTTCGCAACGCCATATAATATGTTTTTACAAAAATAGCTTTTCCCTGAACCCATAGGCGATGCAATCAAAACATTGTCACAAGGCTTCCACTTTAACGCATCCTCTTTCTTTATTACATCCGTTACCCTCACTGTCCCCATGAACGCCCCTCTGCATTAAACGCCATTTCATTTTCTGGCTGTAAATATTTCCTCTTTTTATTTTCTCCGCTTTTTCATGTGATTTAGCGTTTTCAGCCACTTTCCCCTGGCCCTTCCTCTTCAATGCCTTTCATCCACGCAATTCCTTCAGGGTTAATATAAAAAGTAGTCGCATTGCTCCTCTTTAGTCCAGTTTCTATATAATTTAAATCTTCCAGCTTCCTTAAATAATTGTAAATCGTCCTTTCATTCCACTTTTCCCCATTTGCATCCAATAGCTTCTGGATCTCCTTGCGTGTAAGCGCAGACAATCTGCCCTTTACGCTATTTGAATGCAGTATATTTAAAATTGAATACATTATCCTCAATATAAGTTCCTCCAAATCTAGGGAAGTTCTTAACCGCCCTGTATTTTACTGTAATTTCAATAAACAATGTCGCTTAACACATGGACAAGTGACTATAAAGCCGGTATTCCAATTCCGCCTGCGTTAAACTCAAATGCGTTTCTTAGCAACGGCAATCCGTTGAAAATTGGATGAGCGCGACTCACAAATCAACCACTCAAATCTTTTATTAAATTGTCAATGTGCACAAACAAGCTTACAGCCTGCCTTTTGTATTGATTCTTTATAACGTGTTTAGGGAGCCTCAACGGTTGAACAACCATTGACAAAAAGAATGGGCCATGATAAGATAATCCTGTCGAGATTTACGTACGTTGATTTAGCAGGTCAATGTACATTCATTTCATGGCCTTTAGCTTTAAAGCGTTTGCGGCGCTTTTAAGTTAAAGGTTTCTTTTTGCCTACACACATATATGATTGTTTCCTGTAACTTATCCTTACTTTTCCTTACTTTTCAAGCCCATGCAAATACATGGTTATATTGTGAATGCATTTGCATTTCCTTGACATAAATAATCTTAGCACGCAATCATCCTTATGTCAAGTACCGTTTTATATATTTTAGTATTATTTTTACTTGTTGACTTGTTTTAATAACTATTGTATAATTTTAACATAAATAATAACGAGGTGACAGAATGTCAAATGAAAAGATAACCGTTACGGATAGATTGAGGATAGACATAATCGAAAAAAGAAAAAGCAAAGGCATTTCGAGTTATGCATTATCTGAGCGCACTGGAAATGGGCATTCTAAATTTTGGCTTCAAAACATTGAGAGTGGAAAAACAAAGAAAATAAGTAAGGAAGACTTAATTTCATTATACATGGCGATGGACGGGGATGACGCTGACGAGGATAACACTAAACTTGAAATCGAGAGCATATTAAACCAGCCTATTGGCGACGATGGCAAAGAATGGCACGAACTGGTCAATATATCAGAAGACTTTGCAGAAAATTATGATGATGATGATTTAATGGACGCACTTGACGATTTATTATATAAGAAAATTGTTGATGAAATCCGCAATGCCGTATTCGGGATGTCCATATACCAAAAACAGGCTGCATTGACTGCCCTGCAAAATTTTTATTATTCACTCTACAAAAACCCTGAATTAGCTTTTGCCCTTATAAATATACCTATATATGGGGTAAAACTAATGGATAAAGGCCAATACAATGCCGCATTAAACGACCTGCTTGCCATCAGCGCAAAATATAATGACCTGGTGATAAAAAACAATAGCTTGGAAGTTATAAAAGAGTGGTTCCAAATGGATAAATATTATGAAAAAAAAGATACCCTTACAATAAAAACCGCTTTGGATAATTTTCATAATATCCTTATTGAAATATTAGAATCCAGTAAAATAAGCAAACCTGATTTATATCAATTGGCCCAGAAGTTTAAAAAAAATGTTACACTTACGATTGAGCAGGGGCAACCAAACGCAATTAAAAATTATTTAAAATCATTCCAAATACATGATGGAAACGGATTTATAAAACACATTGGCGAATGCTACACATGGTTTTGTAATTTTGAGAAAGAATACAAAATCAAAAATTTATCTACAATAATACCTAAAAGCCTACTTGATTCAGTATACGCTTATCTCAGTACTATTGGAGAGATAGCGCAAATACCAAAGTAATCGTTTTTCAATGAAATCGCTGTTCAATCTTGCGCCGGGAAGAGGTTTTGAAGGCAAATATTAAGCCAGCCCTAATTTGGATATTTCGGGCTGGCTTGACTCATTGCAATTTAAGATACATTTCTCAGTTACGATCAAAAATATATATTTGAATTTATATAATTTATAGATTTTTTATATTTTTTATTTATTTTTATGTGGCAGTTATATCTTTTTCTTTACTTAGTTGCTTTTTGTTAATGATGCCTGTGAAAATTCAACATGATCGTAGTTGCTTGGATAATCACCTTTGGGAATTATCGTTGAGCAAGTAACTTTTTCTCCACTAGCAACATCTGGTAAAGGCATTAGTTGACTATATAACAGTGTCCCATTTTTGTCATAATAATTTACATAAAAATATCCGTTTACAGTATATGAATTACCATTTGTGACCTCGCATCTCATTGTTCCGCTATGTTTCCCCAAACCAGCCGAAAAATTCGTTATATCTAAATTATGGAATATTGTAGATGCATCTATTTTTTTACTGCTATTATTGCTATAACTATTATAACTGCCAGCGTACGACAGCAAACCATCCAACTTTGATTGATGATATGAGCAGAATATCCCTGATGCCATTTTTTTATGATAACATCCATCATGTTTGCATCTCGTAGGGAAAAAATACAATGTCCAAACAAAGAATGCAATTACGCCTAACATGATAATCTCTTTTTTATTTACTCTATGTAGATATTTGCTATCTACTGTCACTTTATTTTTCTTTCTATAATAATCTTCAATTTGAAATCCGCAATTTAGACATGATTTGACAGAATTTGATACATTTTCTTTACCACACCTAGGACATTTTTTTAACGCAATTATTTTTCTTTTTTTGTATTTTTTATATCCGCATATTATTAAGCCAAATCCGCCACAAACCAAGACTATTGCCTGTATACGAAATTTCCACAATTCCTTGTTATCGTCATCCGCCATATTTTTATAAGAAAAAGCAATGGAATTATATGAACCTCTAAAAAGTCCACCACCATATGAATCGGCTGTTGATTTTATATCATTATATCCATCTACACATTTTTGATAATGTTGTTTATAAAATCTATACTCGTCATTAGTAATACGTGTTATAGCCATAACCAAAAAAATACAACCTACTATGCATATTAAAGCGCTTATATACTTTTCATATATTGAAATGTTATGTTTTTCTTTTATCTGCTTATCTTCCTTTAATATTTCGTAACCACAATGCCTATACGTCTTTACTTGATCCGGTACATCATTACTGCATTCAATCAAATTAATACTGCGATTTTCTGCATTATTTTCTCCACCTTCGTCGTAACCTTCCTCTTTGCCCACAAAATATTTTAAATTCCCACTACTCACATTCCCACATACAGAGCATTTACAGGCGATCATCTCATCCCCATCATCCATCCCATTCCCACATGTAGGACATTTTAATAACATTTTTCCTGCATTTTCCGGTTTATCCTTTTGCACTTGCACACGCTTCAATTTAGACAAATTGACCTTGAAAGCCTTACCGCACGATGTACATTTCCACGCCATATAATCATCATCAGAAATAACCGATCCACATTTATTACACTTATCCATTAATTTTCTCCTCGATGAGATATCCTATAAACTAACTGTATAAATTATACCGCACTTATAAACCAATTGCCATAGTTTTTTATTTGAATTACAATCTTATGTCATTGGTAAGGAAAAGATTTGATATGAGTAGAAACTGTTCCGATCATTTATTATAGTTTTTTATGACGCATTATGCTATAATATCCTATAGTCAGATTAGGGCAACGTAGGAATAGTCTGGTGGTTGTTCCTTCCGGAAACGGGAAGGAGGCACATATGGATACGTTAGAAATATTGACGTTGCTGTTAGTTATATTCGCAGCTTTAACATATATTGACAACCACCGCAAGTAAAAGGGCTATCTCCTACGGCAATAGGGGATAGCCAAACGCTTAATTATTAACATCATTAAGTTTCCGGTGACAATCATCGGACGTGCGAAATCCTTAACCGTCCCTAATCTGATTATAAATGATGCCTTGCCCATTTGCAAGGGTTAATTTTATGGACGAAATATATTTACGCAATATTTATTTAAGTAATGTTTTTAAACCCAGTCTATTACCATCTGACGTTGACAGCCACTATGATATCCTAGCATAATATCTTTCCTTAAACCGCCATACCCATACAACACAATAAAATCGGTTTTAAGCCCCTTTATCCCATTAACAGGTAAATTACCGCTTAAAAGTCCAAACGTCCTTAAAACGGCTTTTAGCGTGTTGTAGGGGCATGTGCAAAATGAGCCTCATAGAAAAATATCTGGAGCGCAATTTCATCAATTGTATACAAACCATTACATGGACAAACACCATTCAACTATATCCAGAATCTTCTTCACTAACCCTAACACTTTCGGGTATGTCCTGCTTACTTCTTCTAAATATTCCCGTTTAAAGTCTAAATACTGCACATTTGTCATCTTCTGCACTTCCAACGCCATCTCTGTTATCTGCGGTATACACTCAATGATCAAATCCCTTTCTGTCATGATATCCATCCCCTTTCGTTGTTTTATGTTTTTTATTTACAGGCTGAACAATACCGCCCCCAGGGCATTCCAAACAATCAGCCTGACTTTTTCGGAATCCCCTCCGCCGAATGATACCGGGGCGCACTTATATAACTCGGCAGTATCCTCCCCTGTCACTTCGTCCGCAATCTGCCATACCACAATGTATAGCGCATATTCAACCCCCTGCCCTTTCGTATTGGAGCAGGCCGCATCGCACAAGAATACAATCCTCGCGTCCAGGCATAGTTCATCCGTGGATTTGACATTTTTATGTTTCCCCATATACTTGCGCATACATTCAACCAGCGTATCGTTAAGCTGGTTGGACAAAACATCGGTTGGTATATGCACCTCCATCTGGCTACCGCCTGTTTTCAGGTTAGATAAGCTGGATGCCCTGATCCGGTCAATTTTTGTTATCCCCATCATAAAATCCCTCCTTTCTTTTTTGCCCGGCCCATGTTATAATAGTTGTGCAACCGGATTATGGTTGTTAATGTACGAATAGGTTTTACGGGGGCTTACGGCCCATGCCCGCCCCGTATGGCTAGTTCTTAGGATTAGCTTCTATGGCTTCTGCTTCCGTAGCGTAAAGCACATTATCCGCTTTTCCTATGTAGCCGTATTCGGTGTACACTATGTCCACCCCCTATTCAATTATTTAAGATTAGCAAGGGAAAGATTTGTTAGGTCGTTGCCCTTGCTTATCTTATACTTGTACTGTACATTATTTTGTTCATATTTTCAATAGGCAATATGTACAAAATAATATTCATATTTTATAAATTATGTACAAATAAATGTTCATTTTAGCTTGACAATAAAACTGGTAATATGTACAATAAAAATAAAGGGGGAACAATAATGTCATTCATTTACGATAAACTTTTTAATAAATTAAAAGAAAAAGGTATTTCTACCTACCAGTTGCGACAAAATGGACTTTCGCCTACAATTATTAATAAATTAGCCCATGGTCAGAATGTAAATACGTCTACATTAGAATATTTTTGTAAACTTCTTAATTGTGACATAGGCGATATCATGGAATATATTCCAAGTGAAGACCAAGCCATAATAGCGGAGGTGAAAAAATAATTGATTGACATTAAAAATATTAAAGAATTATGCCAACATGCAAAAATCAAATGGTCACGCCATGCATCTGTAAGGATACAGCAAAGGGGATTAGCCGGAAAGACGTCATAAACTGTATCATGAGCGGCGAGATCATAGAGCAATACCCCGATTATTGGCTGAATCCGGCATGTCTAATTTTTGGTTACTCGATAGATAATAAAATAATGCACGTAGTTGTGGGCGTTGACGATTACATTCATATAGTAACGGCATATTTTCCAAGCAAAGAAAAATTTCAATCGGATATGAAAACAAGAAAGGAGCATTGACCATCATGTGTTTTTATTGTAAAGGTGATATGAAACCAAGCTTAACAAGCCATGTTGTAAATTACAAAGATTGTATAATTATAATTAAAAATGTCCCATGTGAAGAATGTAGCCAATGCGGTGAAGTGGAATACTCAGACGAAGTTATGGAGCGACTAGAAAATATCGTAAACAATGTAAAAAAATTAATGCAGGATATTTCTATCGTTGATTATACAAAAATTGCATAAACAGAACTGAATAATCTCCAAATCTAAGAATAATATCAAAAATTTTACTAAATAAAAAATGGAGTGATTATTCATGAAATGTATGAGTTGTAAATATGGAGAAATGCATGAAGAAACTACAACATATTTTACGCAATGCAACAATTGTTATATAATTATTGAAAATGTACCTTGCTTGAAATGCGACCAATGTGGGGAAGAATTTCTAACTGCATCCGTGGCTGATAAAATAGACGGTATATTAGATAGCATAGAAAAAATCGCCAGTAAGATTTTCATTTTAGACTATGGTAAAGCTGCATAAACAAATATATCCTATAGTTGTACCACCGTGGTACAACTTTTTCTTTTACTTAAAATGTCTTATGTGTTGGGATGTCCATTAAAAGGACACCCTAACTTTGACTGAAGCGAATTTTCGCTTGAATGTTTATTTCATAAAATCCAAAAAAGTTTTTTTGATCTCACCTGTATCTAATAATTCTTTCATAGAATCAGTTAAATTACGTTCTATCCGCAAGGCTCTTGAAAGTTACGTTTTGACATGTTGAGTTCTCTTGCTATTTCATTAAGCGATGATTTAGCTATGACATTTTGACATAGCTTATCTCCGTATTCATTATTTTTATATCCTTTTACTCAACATAAGTCCCCAAAGCTTTTCGATCAAAAACCAATGCCATTCCAAGTTCTTTAGCTGCTCTAACCCGCTTATTAGCAGACATAAACGCTAGACCGGATTCCAAATCATCTAGTACAGATATCATACTTGCCATTCTCATATAATTGTTCATAGTTTGTTTAGTAATATCATAAGATTTTGCTAATTCTGTTTGATTACAAGGAAAACTTGAATTTTTCAGAGTAAAAATTTTTTCCTCTGATTTACGGTCGCCCCCATTTTGAAAGCCATAAAATTTGTTTAAAAAAATGAAACATCTCCCAAGTTTAACTGGATTAGTATTACCTAAAACTCTTTGTCGAAGATTAGATTCAATAAGATCCTTAACTTCTTTTTCTTAATTTTCATATGGAATCATCTTATGAGACACTTCATCAATTCCAAGTACATTGAAAGCACGAATCCGTTGATGACTGCTAATTCCTTTTGCGTTTTAGGTTCATCAGATGAAATCAAATTAAAAACTTTTTCACTTGATTTTCCATCTCCACCATGTTCAAAACCATACCAATTATTAAGGAACAAAAACATCTACCCAGTTTAACCGGATTAGTATTACCCAAAACTCTTTGACGGAGATTAGATTCTATGACATTCTTAATTTTTTCAAGCGCGAATCCGTTGATGTCCACTAATAATTATTATTTTATCATTATTTGTAATTGCATTTGTAACATTACGATTCCGCTAATTCTTTTTTGGTGAATGAAAAAGTTTTTCACTTACCTCAAGATATTGATTACCTTGAAAAATGTAGAAACATGTTTAAATCCATAACAATTATTCAAAAATTCAAAACATCTTCCAAGTTTTACAGGATTTGTATTACCCAAAACCCTTGGACGAAGATTAGATTCTATGAGATCCTTAATTTCTTTTTCTCCATTTTCATATTGAATCATATCGTAAGACACTTCATCTTCCAAATCCTAATATGATTTTGGTTTCCTATTTTTTATCTTCCATTCTGAATAAAAAATTTCAAAAAAATTTTCAAATTGTTCAGTATTTATAAGGGTTTGAGCCATTTCTTGTCCTTCAAACCTTCACTATATAATATATATATTAGTGAAGAATCGGAGGACAAAATTTAGAAAAAATCCAGTATTTACAAGGGTTTAAGCCACTTTTTCTTGTGTTTTCTCCGGTTTTAATTTGAATATTATCCATGCTCCTCCTTCTGTAATTAAAAACACATATTGTAAGGCAAATAAACATGCCAAAGCTAATAATTCAGATAAATATTTATATTGTAAATATAATTTCGTGTCATAAATCAAATTTTCAGAATAAATCATGCAAACTCTCCTATATAATATATATATTTAGGAGAAACCGCATGATTTTAGTTAACCATCAAAGTCTGATTCGTTAACATTCCCATATCTATTTTATTTTTTTCAAAAAAACTTGTTTGTCATGCAAACCTTTACTATTTTATATATAAGTAGTAAAGAACCGCATGACAAAATTAAGAAAAATCCAGTATTTGCAAGGGTTTGAGCACTTTTTGTAATTTCCCAATTTACAGGTCAAATTTAACTAAACTTCAAAATAATTTGAAACATTATTTGTGAGCAATCTTGATTGCGAACAACGCCATGAGCTTGCCTGCAAGCGATTGGCGCAATCCCTTGGCTGGCTTTAACCGTCAAATATTGTTTTCTGTTTAGCGGCTGTGCCTTTTTACAATAATCCATATTTCTCCAACAATTCGTCAACCATTCTTTCAAACAATCCCCTGACCTCCTTTTTTCCAACAATGGGAATGCTTTGTTTACGTCATTTATTAAATTATTCATTGCATCCAATATAGGCTGTAATATAACTTCCGCAGTTGATTTCCGGTCGATAAAAACAGTGGCCAATACATCTGCGCATTTGTCTTGGTATAGTTCAAGTTTTGCGGCTAATTCTGGCTGGCTCTGTTTCATATTTGGCGTAATATTGATTTTGGCTAAAGCTAAAGGTAATTTGCGTTGTGAAATACAAAATACTTCTTACCGTTTGTAAGGGCGCCATTTTTGGCGCTGCTTCTTGAGTAGGTATGTTGAACTTCAACACCCCTTTTACAATCGTTTTGTCTTTTGCACATTTCCCTCTTTGATAACGTACTTGCTCATCCTTGAAACCAATCCCCTAAGAATAGAATTGATTGAGGTATAGATTTCACCAGTTGCATTATCCTTCAACTCACTAAAAAAAATCAACGGGTGCCATTTTGGTCCGGTTCTAACATTGGTGTTGATTTTCCCGTCAGCACTAGCCAATTTGGCTATAACTGAAAGATTATGTGTTTCCTATGAATTTTATTGATGTTCATATTGCGGTAGAAGTCACAAGATAAATCGCCGAAAGTTTCCGTTGTGATTAATTTTTAATTATTTATATTTTTTAATTCAGTAAATATTTTTTTAATATACGTAAATATTTTTATTTACTATTTTTTTATAATTAATTATATTATTTCTACATTTATTTAATATTTTTATATTGTAATTATTTATTTTATTATTTTCCCTAATTTAATTATCTTGAGCATTTTTTATTTATTTTTATAAATTTGGAAAATTATTTTCAGTATTTAATTTTTGAATATATTTCATAAAAAAATTTATTTTTATTTACCTTGATTTTTTAATTAGAATATTTATTATTTTATTTCTATAATTTTTATATTAATTTTATATTTTTATTATTTATTATATATTTTATATTTTTTTATTAAAATAATTTATTATTATTTATAATTATTTTATATATATTTTATTATTTTTATTTATTTTTTATATTATTTCTTCATTACAGCTTTTATTTTAAATTTATCGAACAACAATATAATAAAAATATTCCCTCCATCATCCCAACACTAAATAATCTCTGTAATTACAAGCAAAAACTGCTGCCCCATATATAAAAAATAAAGATAAAAGTCTATTTTCAAATTAACCACATCACATAGTTTATTAGAATTATGTTTATAGCGAAAAAGTAATTCGTACACGAGCGATGGGGCATATCACAATATTTTACTTTAGATTTATCCATTCTCGATTCGCCCAATCAGGCTAATCGTTGATATTTCAATGTTTTTGTAAGTGAAAATATCATATATATTTCAATTTTTATTCTGCCGAACTAATGTATAAAATCTTATATATTTTTATAATTACAGCAATTATTTTTAATTAAATACCCCAAACATATTGATTTTCCAATGTTTTTAGATTTTTTTAAGCGAATCCCTCGAACACATAATGAAATTCGCCAATTTTTTAATAAAATAATTATTGCACATTTTTTATTTATACAAAAAATCATAGTTGAAACTTTACTGCATCGCATCATATGAATTAATAAAGAACAAAGAATTGAAAAATCAGGATGCGTCCATTTGGACGCAAGCAAAAAAACAAAACGCAATCGTTCCACAAACACTCATGAACAACGCGCAAAACTAGGCGCTTATATAACAACTGAATATCAGGCATTCATTCCATAACTTATTCCACAACACATTTATTTGCCCAAATCGGCCCAAAATTCATTTACCCTATATTTCCTGCCACCCAAACATAAAGCCTCAAATTGGCACAAAAATCATTTGCACACGTTATATTTAAAGCCACATATGCATTCGATCAACATCCATTTGGACGCAGAGCGAAAATCTCATACTTCTTCCACATATCCAGAATGTAAGAAAAAAATATGTGTAAATATAGAAAATTTATATGCAAATAATAAAGCATCCGCTTGTATTATAGAGGAACAAAACGAGAAAAATAAAAGAAAATTATTCCAGAATGTACACTCTGCATCTTTATTTCTAGCATATAGCAGTGCATAATAATCTTTATATCAAATGAATATGCTAATTCTCCAGACAGAACAATTCCAATAACCAACAATCTATGAAAAAACGCCAACAGATAATTTATTCATCCGTTGACGCTCTTTAATCTCTTTTCTGCTTTTATATCAAAATTATTGTAATATGCAACTATTTCCACTGCCGTCATATTTTTGTCCATTTATAATTCCGCCCCTAATTTTATGAATATCTTTAACCGTAAAATCAGGGGTAATAAACAATGTTTCCGTAATCATTACGCCTTCTGCAATCTTCCAGACTCAATCTCTTTCAGAAACGCCCTCCCACGCTCATTATAATAATTACGTCTTTCCTCTGGCATCATATCCTTAGTGCGGTAATAATTGTACTCTCTCAACTTGTGAATGTCTTCAATCGTAAAATTAGGGCTTAAAATAGGTTTTTCCATAAATCATCCCTCACTTTCCAACAAAACGGTAGGGCTAAGAATATCAATCGTCTTATATCCTGTTAAATTAGTAATTGCCCTTACCCCATGAATTGTTTTTATGTTTACAATATGCTTAAAATTCCAAGATATAATACAATTACATTCCGTAACAATTGCCGCTGCTATATGAAGACAATCATCATAACTTTTATTGGTTAATATACCCATATCAATTATCTTATGTGCAACCGACTCCATCTCATCTGTTATATCTAACGTAGCGAAATCAATCCGCTCTAAAAATTTCCTTAACCCGCTTCTTTTTGGTTCTGGACAATCTGCAATTTCCTCTAATGTAACCGTAGACAGGCATACATTATACTTTCCACCTTTAAACATTTCCCATAACTGTCTGGTATCTGCCATTTTCTCAGGCGCATCCTCTTGCAACAAATGGCTAATGACCGACGTATCTAAATATACTTTTAATTTCCGCATAGAGCATCACTCCTATTCCATTTTTCAAAAAGAAATTATCAACTTGCTTACACTCAAGCATTCCACCAACCCTATATTATATATTTTAAATATAGTGTACACTTCTTACAATTAAATTTCAATTGCTTTATATGGATACTTACTTTCTATTTTTCTTTACAATCAGCTCCAGCATAAAATTTACGCCAACGCCGACCATTTTAAACCGCAAAGCATAATTCACGCAATTTCCCGGTTATTTCCTCCAATTCCGCCGGATGCCCTTTTAAATACTGCTTTGCGCCCTCCCTGCCCTGCCCTATCTTATCCCCATTATACAGATACCACGAAGACCGTTTTGTAATAATGCCTTTCTCCACCGCCTGATCCAGCGCGTCGCCTTCCACAGATATCCCCTGCCCAAACATAAGTTCAAATTCCGCTTCCTTTAACGGGGCCGCTATCTTATTTTTGACCACTTTCACACGGGTCCGGAAGCCTACCGCCACACCCATGCATTTTATGATTTCCACCTTCCTTATATCCAGACGCACAGAAGCGTAATACTTTAAAGCGCGTCCACCTGTCGCATTTTCCGGGCATCCAAACATCACGCCTGGCTTTTCGCGTATCTGGTTAATCACAATGAGCGCACACCCACTGTCATCAAGCAACGGAACCAATGTTGGCAGCGTTTCAGACATAATCCTTGGGAACAGCCCCACATAGGAATCCCCAACATCGCCATCCATCTGCGCCTTTGGAGCCAGCCCCGTAAGGGAATCTATAACAACCGCGCTAAACGTCCCCGTCCCTGCCGCCATCTTACACGCCTCCAAAGCCATTTCTAAACTATCCGCATACATAAGGTAAAAATCGTCCAGCGTTACCCCCGCGCTTTCAATGGTTTCCCGCGTAAGCGTCCTTTCAGAATCTATGTACAGCGCAGGCTTGCCCAGTGTTGAACGGCGAATTGTAATCGGAACTAACAGCGAATTATTTTAACATGTT